>PLOG01000067.1 GCA_003142935.1 Acidobacteriaceae bacterium | reverse complement strand
ATCGAACATCATTTGCTGGAAGTTCATGCTGCTCCGGAGGCGCAAGTGTTCCATCCGGACGCAGGCAGCGGCGAGGTGAGTCACGATTTCCGGCTGGTTCCCGGAGAGGTGGTCTATCTGGAACTGCGCGCGCAGGGAGAAGCCGCTCTTCCCACAACTCCGCAGCGGCACGAACTGGCAGAGTGGTACGCAGCCCGGCGCGGCGCGAAGGAGTAATCGGGTTGTAATTAAGCGGCGCCGGGCTTCGGCGCGGCATTGTGTTGCGGCGTGAATGTACAACGCATTTTGAGCGGTGGAAAGTTTTGCAAAGGGAGAACGGAATGAGCAAGATCGACAAACCAAGAAACGAAGACGGATTGAGCCGGCGCGATTTCCTTCAAAGCAGCTCGGCGGCGACGCTGGCGGCGATGCTTGGCGCTGTTCCTTCAGCGGCCCAGCCAGCACACAAAGTAACATCCGCAACGCCGGAAGGGAATAAGGCTCCAAAAGAACTCAAACCGGATGCTGGCTTTCCCAGGGTTTGGTTGTCAAGCGCAGAGGGCGTCATCCCATCCAGCAGTTTCGAGGACATTGCCTCTCACGGCGTACAGGTGATCGAGACCACCGATATTCAGAGCGCCCGCAAATACGGTTTGCAAGCGATGCTTGCAAGCAATGTCGGTGGGATGTTCATGGGAAAGGTCATCGGGCCGGAAGAGGCGGCGCAGATGGGTTTGACGCCCGAGTATGCGGTGGCGATTACCGGCACCCATGAGGGTCTCAGCATCGATTCGCATACGTTTTCGTTTGCCAGGGGCAAACACACCATCGAAATCGGGTTGCCATGGCATTATGCTCCTTATGATTGGAAGACCAAGAAGTACTTTACCGACAACCACACCTTCGATGGTTACTTCGACGCCGGCATTTTTTCGACCGATCGGGCGTTCAAAGCGGAGGTGGTCGTCAAACAGAAGGACTACGACGGCAAGCAGCATCTGGCGATTATCCCGGCAGCCATCAGCGACCGCGATAGCCTCAGCCTGCGCATCACGTTCGACCTGACCGGTGTTGAGGGCGATCTGGACCACACGATGCTCGCCGTTTATTGGCGCACCAACCAACTTAGTCCGGCTGCTGCCTCAACCCGAGAGACCGCGGCTCGATCGGTGCGGGCAGTGCTGGACCGATTCACCCAGGAGAACGGCGGCACCTTCCCCGAGGATGTGATCCGCGCTATGCGGTTCGGCGACGAATGTTTCCTCAGGACCGGCTTTGCCAACTCACCGAAATGCGCCATACCACTCTACGACTATTCGGAGAGCGGCATCTCCGGTTATCGCCAGCTCAATGGGATCGATGAGTATCCGCGCGCATGGGGGTTTCCCGAGTTCTTCGGAGTAGACGCCTACCGCGACTGGCTGTATGCCTATCACACGGCTACCGCGAAACTGGTCAAGACCGTCGTTACCGAAGCCCACAAAGTCGCGCCGCGACTGATGATTTTCCGCAACCCCACGCGGTTCAACCCAACTCCCTTCGCCACGCTGGCGAACGACCACGACGGCTGCAGCACCCAGTTGCTGGCCCAGCAATTCGACATGGTCAATCCCGATCCCTATCCTGTATGTCGCACGGGCGATTCGCAGTGTACCAACTCGGACCGCGATCCGCGAGCCGGCTATATTTCGTCAATCATTCCGCTGGAAACCGCGTACTGGAGCGGGTTGGTGAGACGGTTTGGGAAGAGATTGGTGCCATGGATGCAGGCACACACGTTCTCCTACGACCTGCAGCACCCATCGCCTAACGATGTCCAGCGCATGTATGAGCAAGTAGTGGGTTACAACCCAGACGGCATTATGTGGCTGGGATACGAGCCGGGCGATACGGCGGAATCGACGCGGTTTGGGATGGCGCTGCCCGATGCGCGGCCCGAAACATGGAAGGCGCTTCGTAGCATCCACGACCGCGCACGACATGACCTGGGACGGCCGAAGAAGGTTCCAGACATCGCCGTGCTGCGCTTTTACGCAGAGCGCTCACTGGTGGATCTGGAACGGCGCCATCTTCACGATCGTTTTCTCACCGAGCAAATACTGACTGGGCTGACGATCGATCTCGACATGCCCTATGACGTCTTCGAGTACTACAAGCGCGAAGACCTCGACTGCCGCGAGCTGCGCGGCTATCGGCACGTTATCCTGTGTGTTACCGACCTGGAGGGTCTGCCGCTCGATGAATTGCTGATACAAGGCATTCCGCTCTCCATCGTCTGTTGGGATGCGGCGTCGCTGACCGCGCATCCCGAGTTCAGCGGCATAACGAAACTTCTTCAACTCCCCGGCGAATCGGTCGGCGTTACGGAGCCAGTATTTGTGGGCGCTGCCGTTCCTGAGAATTTCACCGGGATAACTGAGTGGAAAAGCAATCTCGAAGTGAAAGGGCCATCAGGTGTCGTCATCCCCGCCGGCTTGGCCTACGGGGCGACGTTGCGGGCCGCCGCGATCTGTATTGCCAAGGCGGCCGACAAGTGTTGTGCCTGGCGCTACAAGAATGTCACTTTCTCCAGCTTTCTCCCCAGGGATCCATTCGATGACGGCGAATACGTTCTCTGGCTGTTGAGTCAAGACATGACAACGTAGGGAGAAACGGAGAAGGCGTTACGCGCAGGCCTGTCGGATTGCAATGCCGGTGAGGGAAATCCGAAGTGCGCATTGGACCAGGTGCATCGATTTTACGGTATAGAAGGAGCAGAGAAATGGATTCTTTCACTCGGCGCTCATTCGTCAAGTCGCTCGGTCTTGCGGCCGGTGTGGGCTCAATTGCGTCGGTCGTAGAAGGACAAACGGAGGTTTCCGCGCCGGATGTACCGGAGCCAAGCATAGCCGTCGACCCCAAGGGCCTGCGGTTCCGGCAAGTCCACCTGGATTTCCATACCTCGCCCCTCATTACGGACGTAGCTGTGGACTTCGATGCGTCGGCATTTGTCCAGACGCTCAAGGATGCGCATGTCAACTCGGTCAATATATTTGCCAAGTGTCATCATGGCATGGCCTATTACCCAAGCAAAGTGGGTCCAGTTCACCCCGGCCTGAAGATCGACCTGCTGGGGGAACAGATTTCTGCCTGCCATAAGGCGGATATTCTGACGCCGGTCTACATGACAGTCATGTGGGATCAGTATGCCGCCGAGCAGCATGCCGACTGGCGCGTTCTCGATGAGCATGGAGCATTTATTCTTCAGAATGAAGCAGTGGGTGGCGCTGCCTCCTTGGAGCCGGGGTGGAAATGGCTGTGTCCGAATACGCCGTATTTGGATTACATCAACGCGCAGGCCGAGGAAGTGGCCAGGAACTACGACGTGGATGGTTTCTGGTTTGACATCAACTTAACCCCGCCCAATGGGTGCTTCTGTCACTATTGCATGACGGAGCGGGAGAAATTGGGGCTGGACTCCACAAAGCTTGATGATCGTCTCAAGCATTTTGGCATGGTGGTCGAACGCACGATGGATCGCCTGGAAACGACGGTGCGCCGGTACCGGCCCCATGTCGCCACGTTCTTTAACGGCCAGGTGCGTGTGGGCATGCGTCGCTATCTGAAGCACTACACGCAGATCGAGGTGGAGTCTCTCCCCGGCGGTGAATGGGGGTACACGCATTTCGCGGTGATGTCGCGGTACATGCGCAACCTTGGCCTGCAATATCTGGGCATGGACGCGCGGTTTCACCGGGGCTGGGGAGATTTCGGCTCGCTGCGCAATCAAGCGGCATTGGACTACGAGTGTTTCCGTATGCTGGCGCAGGGAGCCAAGTGTTCGCTCGGCGACCAGATGCATCCCCGCGGACGCCTGGAGAAGGCTGTCTATGACCGGATCGGCAGCACCTATAAGAAGGTGGAAGAAAAAGAGCCGTGGTGCATCGGGGCGCAGGCGGTGACGGAGATTGGCTTTCTATCCACATGGAAACCCACGACGCAAGGCGCGGTCGCTCCATCGGACGCCGGCGTTACCAATATGCTGGCGGAGCTGCACCAGCAGTTCGACGTGCTTGACCGCGAATCCGATTTCTCACGGTATAAAGTCCTGATTCTTCCCGACTGGCATCGATTCGACGAGGGCTTGCTGCGGCAGGTGCGGAGCTATCTGGCCGGCGGTGGCAAGCTGATCCTGAGCCACGAATCGGGCCTGGATATGGACGGGAAGCAGTTTGCGATGGAGGAGATGGGGGTCGAGTACTTTGGCCCCTCCCCGTACCCTGGAGATCGCGGCGATTACTTCGAGGCCCTGGAGGGTGTAAATGAAGACATAGATCCCATCGTGCAGTTCACCTACGCTCGGGGTTCTATGGTTAAGGCCAAGCCGGGCACTGCACAGTTGGCTCGATTCTGGAAGCCGTACTTCGACCGCACATACGAGCACTTCAGTTCTCATCATCAGACGCCATGGGAGGAGCCTACGGATTACGCGACGGTTGCGCTACGCGGCAACATCGTCTATGTCGCATTTCCGATCTTTGAAGCCTACGCAAATAATGCGTATTACATCCACAAGCTGCTGGTGCGAAATTGCCTGCGGCGTTTCCTGCCCCGCCCGCTGATGAAGGCGGAGCTTCCTTCAACGGCTGAAGCGACAGTGACCGAGCAGAACGGCAAGTGTATCGTTCATCTACTGAATTATCCGGCTATTCGTCGCGCGCCGGATCTCGACATTGTGGAGGAAGCAGCACCGCTCGCTAATGTGAAGATTGCATTGCGAATGGCTAAAGAACCTTCCCGTGTGTATCTAGCGCCGCAACGACAAAGTTTGAGGTTCCATTTCGAGGACGGTTACGCGCACACCGTCGTGCCATTGGTCCAAGGACATCAAATGGTAGCGTTCGAGATTTGATGCCAGGAGCCGTCGTGCTCCACAGGCTCGCAACGCGAGTCTATTCTGCACATGACGGCCCTGCTTGCAGAACTCTTTGATGAGTACCTGACTGGGAACAGAATACGATCCATCAATACCGATACGGAGTCGGACCCGGCAGCAAGGCCAATGCGATGTTTGTCTTGACCTCGGAGATCCAGCCCATAAACGGTGTCATTAAAGGTGAATGTTTTGACCCAGCGTAAATTCCGCCATTTAGCCTTGAGTTTCCCACGCCACAGCCCCACTTCCGATCCTCTTCTCTGCGATGAATTGCCAATTCCTTTCTGAGTACCCAAGCGCGTGGAAATGGTCGATGCGATTCCATGCAACTCCGCGTTTTCTCCGCGTTCGCGGAGCCGAGAATAGAGCAAAGGCCTTGAGTTCAACCGTCGACGTCATTGTCTGATATGTCAGCCAAACGTTAATCATCTCGCACAAGACTTGTCAATGCAACCGAGCGGTACTTCGCTGATCACATCCCTGCATTCGCTCCGCGACTGAACTGTTGGAATGAAGAGGGGACTTGAATATCGAAGGATGGCCAGGCCGTGCATCTGCCGCGCAATTCGCCTTCTCATCAACTAGGCGCCAACGACCTTCATACATCGGGACTGTCGTTGAAGGTATTCAAAGAATTGAACGTGCCCGCGTTCGTGCTTCGCAAGTTGCCGTCTTTCTGAGCAGAGGCCGTCGATTCACCGACCGTCAACGTAGGAGATATCCTAACCGTCAGATAGGCACCCTTGAGCCTGCCCTCCACACGGTCCATCAAGATGGACGCGGCGCGCGAACCGATTTCGTAACCCGGCTGCACCACAGTCGTCAGGCGGGGATGGAAGGAACTGCTTTCCGCCGGGTGATCGAATGTGGCCAGCGCAATGTCCTGTGGGCATTGAATGCCGACCTCCTCAAGTGCCTCGAGCACACCGAGTGTCATCATGCCGTTGCAGACGAATATCGCAGATGGCCTGTCGCGCATTTTGGCAAGTTTCCTCCCCAGTTTGTAACCAGACTCCTTACGGTAGTCCCCCTCCTGAACCAAGTTGTGCGCAATCCTAATTTCCGCTTCTTCGAGCGCATCCCGATAGCCATGGAATCGTTCTCGCGCGCTTTGTACGCAGAGCGGCCCAGTGATGATCGCGATTCTGTGGTGACCCGCCCGAATAAGATGGCGCACACATCGCTGAGCGCCTCCCGCATTGTCCAGCAAAACCGCGTCAGTATCGATTCCTGAAGCACTTCGGTCAATACACACGACCGAGATGCCAGCCTCCATCGCGGCCCGTACGTGCCGGGTATCCTTTCCCGGCGCTGCGGCCAAGAGGATTCCGTCGACGCGTCTTGACCGCAGGGCCGACACGATCTTCTTTTCTCGTTCGATTCGCTCATCCGTATCAGCGGTAACCAAGAGATATCCGCGTTCATATGCTCGGTCTTCGGCTCCCCGCATCATCTCGGGAAAGAAAGGGTTTGTAATATCAGGCAACACCATGCCCAGCATGTAGGTTTGCTTGACCAAATCGCTGGCAATGGCACCGGGGTAGTATTCAAGCTCGCGAATTGCTGTCAGTACGCGCTCGCGGAGCTCGGGACTCACGTGTGCGGTACCGCGAATCACGTTGGAGACGGTTCCAACGGATACATGCGCTTCTTTGGCGACTTGCTTAAGAGTTGACATTGGCGTAAGTCTCTGACTATAAGTTGTTTGCTCGTCATCTGCGGCATCAGGAATAATCTGGGACAGGAACCCCACCGCGCATACTGCGGCATCTCTCAAATTGTCTTTTCGGTCCCACAAGTAGTTGAGCCCGATTCTAATCAAATTTTCTCGGACAGTGCAACCTCTTTGAGATCAATCGGAAGGAAATTTTGAAATTCTTCAAAAAATTCCTCTTGACAACGGGAACACGGTTGATATATCAATGCAATGTTTCAAGAATTAGCTAATGAATCGTTCGCTAGCTTTTGAACCTCGGCGCCGCCCGTGACTGGTTGGGAATGTTGGCAATGGGGATCGAATCCCTCAACGAACGGCGGAGGCCGGGGCGAGGCTGCAGATTGAAAACGCACCAAAACAGGTGATCGAGGGACGGGAATCAAGGTGCAGTTCCGCTGTTTGGCTTTCCAAGCGATGGACCAACGGAGGCAGCAAAACAGTTCTAAGGAGACAGTAACCACATGAGGCTACACATTGAAAACAGACAAGAAAAGAAAGGGCAGATGATGATTATGCGCAAAATCGTTTTGCTATTAATGTTGCTCAGTCTTGGTGCAGGTATGGCTCTGGCGCAGATTAAGTCCAGCACCATCACCGGCACTGTAAGCGATCAGAATGGCGCAGTAGTTGCTGGCGCAAATATCACCATCACTGATGCGAATACGGGGGTCAATTCAGCCGTCAAGACCAACGCCGAGGGTGAATACTCGGCGCCCTACCTCGAACAAGGCTTGTATGTGGTCACGGTGCAAGCTACGGGATTCGAGACCTTCAAGAAAACAGGAATCGCGCTCGCAACCCAATCCGTTGTGCGCATCGACGCGCAGTTGACGGTCGGCAGCGTCAGCCAGACAGTCGAGGTCAGGGCCTCGACGGCGGAACTCCAAACCGAAACCACTTCGATTCAGGGATCGGTGGACACCCATGTCATCATGAACATCCCCAATATCAACGACAACCCGCTCTACTACGCGACTCTACAGTCGGGCGTGGTGCCATCGTCGGAAATGTACAACAACGAAGCGCTCGGCGTGGGGTTTGGCGACCGGCAGCAAATGTCCGGAATGAACATCAACGGTGGCGAGGTCGGCAACAACGATGTTCAGGTGGATGGACTTAGCGTGCAGGGCGCGGCCTGGCACGAATCCACCCAACTGCCCAATCGCGACTCCCTCCAGGAAGTCGCCGTCACGACCAACAGCCTGTCCGCCGAGCTTGGCGGGGGCCTGGGCGTGATTCAAATGGCCACCAAGAGTGGAACGAACCAGTTCCATGGCGATCTGGCCTATCGCATGCGCAATGAAGCCTTCAACGCCAATGGCACTTCAAACGACGTCCAGGATATTCCTAAGGGGAAGTACCGTTTGAATGAAGAGTCAGGCGCCGTCGGGGGGCCCGTCCGTATCCCCCACATCTTCGATGGCAGAGACAAAGTGTTCTTCTTTACCTCATACAGTCGCGACACCCACCCTACCACCACAAGTGGATACGGCACGGTTCCCACGGCTCTCCAGCGCACAGGAGACTTCAGCGCCTCTTTCATGAGGGACCTGAATGGGAATCCGATACCCTCACAGATGTACGATCCGTATACGGCACTCCCGGTAGCTGGAACCGGCAGCCCGGCACAGGTGTACCAGAGACCAGAGTACCCGAAAGGGCCGAACGGTCTTGGCGATGTGATCCCGAATCCGGATCCGGCTGGCCTGGTGATGATGAGTCAGTATCCGCTGCCGAATTATGCGTCGAATGGGCAGTCTACAGCCACCGGGGGAGGAGTCAATCCTTTCCACGACAACAACTTCTATTATACCGGCGGTGCAAGCGAAAGCCGCGACAACTTCTCCGCGCGTATAGACGTTCACCTCGTACCCAAAAACTCGATCTATGCTACCGGCGGCTTCCAGGATGGGACCGCAGGCATAATCAACGATTGGGCGTCCGGCGCTCCGGCACAATCGGGCTATAAACCGGCCATTTGCTGTTTGGCAAACGGAAACTGGGACATAGCGTATCAGGACCAAAACTATTTCGGGTCCATCGGCGACACGATCACTGTCAGCCCGACCACGATCGTCGATGTTCGCTATGGCGTCAATCGGGTCCATACCACGTCGGGCAAACCTCGCACTGGCGCGGGCGTCGGATTCACGGCAGCCGACTACGCACAATGGGGCATGCCGTCCAGCGTACAACAATACATCGCAATACCAGGGGTAGCTCCAACGATCGGATGGGTGGGTGGCGACCTCAGCCCTGAGAATTGGGACGACTGGCAAAACAAGAATGAACACCAGACCAACCATATGGTCACCGGAAGCGTCACCAAGTTGCTGGGCAAGTGGACCCTGAAGGCGGGCGCCGAAGACCGCGTCTACCTCGGCAATTGGCAGGATCTGGTATTTGGCACTCCTGGGTATCTTGGAGGCTGGAGCGACAGCAACCTCGAGCAATACGGCAGCATAAATGGCGGCGGCAATTCTCTGGACACTACTCCCCAGCAGAATGGCGACGGCACTGCTAGTCCCCTCGTCGGCGCTCAGGGATGGTCCCTTCAGTCTGGCGCCACTTCCAGGCCCGCGCTGGCCGCAAAATACCTGGGCTTCTACACCCAGAACGACTGGAAGGCGACTCGCAAACTAACCTTCAATGTGGGCCTGCGCTACGAGATCCAGCCTGGGCCGACGGAACGCCACAACCAGGCCGGCAGCTTGGATTTGAGTGCGGCGAATCCATACACGGCGCAGGGGATCAATGCCGCCAATCCCGATTCCAGGGCCGGCTTGGGCCTCTTCGTTTTTCCGGGAGTGGGGGGCTATTCTCGCAATCTGTGGGCGACCACGTACAATAACATCGCGCCTCGCGTCGGCACCTCTTATCAAATCGGCAATTCGGGTGTGCTCCGGGCGGGATATGGACGGGTCTACATTCCATCCAACACGGGATTTAACGCCAACACGACGATCTATGGCACTGCCGGGTTCGCGGGCGGAGTCAGCGCTAGCCCCTACGGCCCAGGCCCATACAATGGACTTCCCGCCGGCACAGGAATCGAAGATCCGCGTATGACGCAACTGCACCCGTCAATGGGCGCCGTGCAGGCCCCGGGGGTATATGGCGGATTTGGGGATCCCGGACTCTTCACGCGAAACCACAGAAACGCCTTCATGGACGAGTGGAACCTTACTTACGAGCGGCGATTCCACGGTTGGATCGCATCCGCGGGCTATGTCGGATCTAAAGGCACTCACCTCCCGTGGCGCGACCAGGCGATAAACGGGCAGTTTGATATTCCCTGGGCAACCTTGCAGAGCTGGCAGAATACGTGGATAGCTACTAGCGGCGCGACAGACCCGGCACAAGTCCAGGTCGCCAACCCCCTCGCGGGTCTGGTTAACGGGGCGGCGGGCGACATCGGCCACGGCACAATATCGACGATGGAATCGCAGATGCCCTATCTTTCGTGGTTGAACGGGTTCGAAGTCGGCGATATGGGGAGTTCCTTGTATCACTCCCTGCAAATCAATGCGCACCACACGTATAGCAACGGGCTGTCGGCGCTGTTCACCTACACCTACTCCCGCTCCACCGGGCTCGTGGGCGGAACGATCGGAAACGGGGCCTCTGGCACAAGCTTCGCCGAATCGCAACTGGGCGGTGCTCAGACGCCATTGGGCGGGAACGACTACCGCAACCTCAACAACAACAGAGGTCTCCTCAACTTCGATTTGCCGAATCGTTTCGTCGGCGTGGTGACGTATCTGCTGCCCACTGGGAAAGGCCAGCGGTTCGATCCCGTTAACCCTGTCGCGCGAGCCATAGTCGGCGCATGGAATCTCTCCACGGTTGTCACTTCACAGTCCGGACAGCCTTGGGCACCAAATTGCGGCAGCAGCGGCGGCGGCAGCAGCGAGAACGGACGCTGCTACGCCTCGGGACAGCCACTGAAACTGCCGAAGTCCTATCAAACATGGTATAACGGCACAACCCCCGTCACTCTACCCGACGGACGCACGTTTACCCCCCCACAGAACACTAAGTTGATGTGGAACCCGGATGCCTTCACTGGCCAGATCGTGCAGTGGGCGGATGGGACCTATCATCAGGCTCAATACTGGGAGGGAACCACGAAGATGGCTATGGGCGAGTTGCGGATGCCCTCTTTCCAGAACGTGAACCTATCGGTGAGTCGCAAGTTCCCGGTCAGGGAAGGGGTGGAGTTCGAGATCCTTGCCGAAGCTACTAACGCATTCAACAGGAGCAATTACAGTCCGAACGACGTGAACAACAACTATGGCGGTCTTGTCACGCTTCCCGATCCGAGCTCGAACAGCAAAGTTGGAGAGAATACCAATGGCGCGGCTGGAGCTATGGGACTGGGTTATCTGGATCCAAGACAAATGACGCTTTCAGCTCGCTTCAACTTCTAGTCTTGTGAAGTTCTGAACTTGTTACCATCCTGGAGGCTTTTCCCCTCTCGTACAGAGGGGAAAAGCCCCTTTTCTTGAGGTGGCCGGTTGCCTGCATAACGGGAACAACTGGCAAATCTCCGCCTAAGTTTGTTTGAGAACCAGGCTCGACCAGCGATTTCTTTACGTAAGATCGGAATAGAGCGGGACACGAGTACGAAGGAACACAGAAGCGAAGCTCGCCGTTGACGCGCCCATTCCGAGCCGCATAGGATCGGATTAGATGCTTGCGCTGCATCATCTTCACTTCAGCTTCTTACAGGACCGATGCAGCCAAGCGGCTCTTCTCCATTGATCTTCTCAGTAGCCGGTCTCTGTTCCCTTGAGGGTTGCAGCGATGTGGCTGGAAGAGCGAAGAGCGCGGTCGCTGGCGGTTCGGATGTAGAGGAATAAATGGCAAAGAAGAGATTTGAGTCCAATATTTCAAGTGGCCGAGACGGGATCACCCGGAGGAAGTTTCTGCATATGGCCGCAGGCTGCACCGTTGCGGCGGGGGCTTTGCGCGCGCCCGGCCAAGGGAGCGGCCCGCGCGAAGATGGGATTCGATTCGAGGAGATCGCGGCCAAAGCCGGACTGCACTATGTGACCGCGAATTCGCCGACGCCAAATAAGAACCAGGTCGAGGCCATGGTAGGGGGCGTGGCGTTGTTCGACTACGACCAAGATGGGTACCTGGATATATACTTGGTAGGTGGCGCCGCCATCCCCTCGCTGAAGAAGGAATCGCCCGTCTACTGGAACCGGCTCTTCCACAACAACCACGACGGCACCTTCACCGATGTAACCGAGAAGGCGGGCGTGGCCGGGGCGGGCTATGGAATGGGCGTGGTCGTCGGGGATTACGACAACGACGGCTGGCCGGATCTGTTTCTGGCCAACGTTACCGGCAATCAGTTGTTTCACAACAACAGAGACGGAACTTTTACGGATGTCACGGCAGCTGCGGGAGTAGGAGGGGGAGATCTGTATGGCAAAAAGATGTGGTCGGTCGGCGGCGGCTGGTTCGACTACAACAACGACGGTCTCTTGGATCTGTTTGTGGTCAACTACTGCAAGTGGGAGGTGAACAAGGATCCGGTTTGCGGAATGGGTGATGGAATCCGCGACTACTGCCATCCCAAGTATTACGCTCCGTTGCATAACACCCTCTACCGCAACAATGGGGATGGAACCTTTACGGATGTCTCCGAGGAGACGGGGATCGCAGCGTGTTTCGGCAAGGGCATGAGCGTTTCCTTTGCGGATTATGACGGCGATGGCTACTTGGATGCTTTTGTGGCCAACGACACCACTCCCAACTTCCTGTTTCACAATCTGGGCGGCAAGAAATTTGAAGAAGTCGGCCAGTTGGCGGGGGTAGCGTATGGGGGGGACGGCTCTGCGCTCTCAGGCATGGGCTCCGATTTCCGAGACATAAACAACGATGGGCTGCCGGACATCTGGCACACTGCCGTGGAGTACGAGACGTTTCCGTTGTACCAGAACAGCGGCGGCGGTCGTTTCGACGACGTGACCGCGCGCACAGGGCTGGCCTCGACTGCAAGAATGTCGGGATGGGGCAACGGAATCGCGGATTTCGATAACGACGGCTGGAAGGACTTGTTCGTTGCTCGATCCGAAGTTCTGGACACGATCAGTCTACATGTGCCGACCCGGCACTTCCCGGAACCTAATACGGTTTTCCGCAACCTGGGCAACGGGAGATTCGAGGATGTGAGCGCGACGGCCGGCCCGGATTTTCAGAAGGAAGCACCGCATCGCTGCGTGGCCTTCGGCGACTTCGATAACGACGGACGTATAGACATGGTGGTCTCTGTTCTGGGCGGTCCCGCCAAATTGCTCCACAATATCTCGGGCGGGGACAACCATTGGATCCTGCTGAATCTGATCGGCAGGAAGAGCAATCGCATGGCGATCGGCGCGCAGATTCGGATTGTCACCGAAGACGGCCGTTCGCAGTGGAACGAGGTGACCACGGCAGTAGGGTACGCCTCTTCCAGCGACAGCCGGGTACACTTCGGCCTAGGTGCCAACCGGCGCATCAAAGAGATGGAGATTCGCTGGCCCAGCGGTATCAAGCAGGTGCTTCAGGGAGTTGAAGTGGACCGTATCATGACCATCGAGGAGCCCCTAGGCTGATCGCTTCTGTGTCTGGCGAGCGAGACCGGGCAAGCTAATTTGGAGCAGAGGCCGGCTGGCCGGCCTGATGCAGTTTGACCAACCGATCCAGGTCAGCGAGCAGGCTTTTGTTGTTTGCGGCGAGGGATCGAATGGCCTCTGCCGTAACGATGGCCTCATTGTTCTTGCCCACCCGGTAATATGCATCGCAAAGCATATAAAGTGCGCCGGGGTTGGCGGTGTGCGATCTTTCCAGATGCGCGATGACATCCTTCCACCGCTCTTGCTTGTATCTTATGTGCGCCAAAACAATGAGCGCCAGCTCGTTGGTAGGATCAAGCTCAAGCGCTGAGTTGCACGATTTCTCTGCTTGGTCGACTTCGCCCGAAGACAGTTGCACCACGCCAAGATAGGCAGGGATTTGGGCGTTCGTTGGCGTCTGTGCATGGGCTAGCTCCAGCACGCGCTTCGCGTCGTCCAGCCGGCCCATGGTTTGGTATACGACGCCGATCAGATAGTATGGATTTGGATTCAGGCTTTGTGCGTTGTTCTGAACCTGTCTCGGCAGCGTCGCCACGTAATCCATCGCCTCCTGTTCCTTGTGCTCTTCCAGCAAGGCCTTCACGTGGGCCCAAGTCGGCGACTGCATGGCGGTCTGAAACTCGGCAAATGTAGCGGTGCTGCTCTCGGCTTGATTCAGCATTTCATAAAGTTTCGTCTCATTCTGTGCCTCCTCAAGCCGGCCGAGTTGGCGATATGCCTTGCCGAGTTGAAAGTGTACCTTCTTGAGCGACGGATCCAGTTCCAGCGCATTCTTCAGCGGCGCGAGCGCGGCTTCGTAGCTTCCCAACTCCACCAGCGCTGTTCCCAGCCCATAGTACACGGAGCCGCTTGAATATCCACGCGAGAGAGCGTAGTAGTAGTTGTCTCGCGCCTTCTCCCAATCGCCTATTCCCGACAAGGATTCTCCGAGGAAGTAGGCAGCCTCGCCACTCGCCGGATCCTCCTTCAACGCGGCCTGAAAACTGACTGCCGCGCTTCGAAGGTCATTTAAATCGAATTGCGCCATGCCAATATCGAAGTCGATCCGCCCCAGATCGGGGTTGAGCGCGCGAGCCTTCTCAAGCCACTTTAGTCCCTCCGTGCTCCTATCCATTCTGTCGATGAGGTACTCGCCGTACTCCTGGCAAACGTCGGGGTTATCCGGGGCCAACTCGGCGGCGCGGGCTATGGTTTCTCGCGCGAGATTAGGTTGGGAACTCTGATAGTAGGCCTGCGCCATGTAATAAAGAGGGTCGATTTGATTGGGCTTGACGAGAAGGCTCTTCTTGTAATTCTCTATCGCCTTAGCCCAGTTATGCTGAAGAAAAAAGACCATGCCCAGATCGAAAGAGAGATCGGGATTGTTCGGGAATCCGAGTAGCGCCTTTTCGAAGAACTCTTGAGCTAGCACCAATTGACCTGCGTGAACAAGAGCTTCCCCCTGGTTCAGTAATGGGGTCACCTCATCGGGACCCTTCGCTTTCATCTCCTCATAAAGCTTTGTCTCGCGTTGCGCATCCTCAAGCCGGCCAAGTTGGCGGTATGCCTCGCTCAGTTGGAAGTGCGCGTCGATCAGCGAGGGATCCAGATCAAGGGCATGCTTTAGCGGCGCCAGCGCGGCTTCATATCTTACCAGCTCCACAAGGGATCTTCCGAGGCCGTTGTAGACAGAGGCGCTTGAATAGCCGTGCGAGAGAGCGTAGTTGTAGCTGTCTTGCGCCTTCCCCCAATCGCCTTGCCCCGACCAGGATTCGGCGAGCCGGAAGGCCGCCTCCCCATTAGCCGGATCCCTCTTCAACGCGGCCTGAAAGCTGACTATCGCGCCCTGGATGTCTTTCAAATTGAGATCTGTCAGACCGATGTCAAAATCGATTCGTTCCAGGAAGGGATCCAGCGTCCGGGCCTTCTGAAGCCATTTAAGTCCCTCCTCGCGCGTCTCGCTTGAAACAGCGAGATACTCTCCGTGCTTCTGGCAAACATCCGGGTTATCAGGAGCCAACTCGGCGGCGCGGGCGATCGTCTCGCGCGCCAGCTTGAGATCGGAGTTCCGATAGTAGGCCTGCGCCATGTAATACAAGGAGTTGACTTGATTCGGCTTGGCTAGAAGACTCTTCCGATAATTCTCTATCGCCTTCGGCCAGTCATTTTGGAGAAAGAAGACCATGCCCAGATTGAATAAAATGTCCGAATTGCCCGGGTATTTCTCCAGCGCGTTCTCAAAGAGTTTCTGGGCTTGAACCAGTTGGCTCGCGCTCGCAAGGCCTTCTCCCTGGGTCAATAGTGGCGTAACTTCATCGGGAGACCCTGCTTGCATCTCTTCAAAAATTTTCATCTCGCGCTCCGCCAGATCGAGATGGCCGATTTGGCGGTATGCCTTGCCGAGCAGGAAGTGCGCCTTGGGCAGCGAAGGTTGCAAGGCCAGCGCATGCCGCAGCGGCGGGATAGCGGCTTCATCGCTTCCCAACTGTTCCATCGACCTTCCGAGTCCAAAATAAGCGGAAGCGCTTGAATACCCATGAGAAATGGCATAATTGTAGCTGTCTCGCGCCTTTTCCCATTCGCCCATCAGCGACCTGGTTTCCGCGAGCAAGAAAGCGACTTTGCCATTCGCCGGGTCTTTCTTAAGCGCTTCCTCAAAGCTGGCGGCAGCGTCTGGAATATCCTTCTCACTCAACTCCGTCATGCCGAGGTCGTAGTCAATCCGTTCCAAGTTTGGGTTGAGACTTCGGGCCTTCTTAAGCCACTTTATCCCCTCCCTGCCCTGATCCTCTTCGCCATTATTTGTAGTGGCGAGATATTCTCCATATTTCTGGCAGATGTATGGGTTATCCGGGGTCAACTCGGCGGCGCGGGCAATCGTTACGCGCGCGCGTGCGAGATCTGAGTTCTGATAGTAGGCCTGCGCCAGGTAAAAAAGAGCGTCAGTTTGATTGGGCTTAACGAGAAGGATCTTCTGGAAATTCTCTATCGCCTTCTGCCAGTTATGCTGAAGAAAGAAGGCCGTGCCCAGATCGAAAGAAATATCCGCATTGTCCGGGAATTTGCGCTGCGCGTTCTCGAAGAACTCTTGAGCTTGAACTAACTGACCTGCGTGAATAAGAGTCTCCCCCTGCTTCAGCAAAGGGGTCACCTCATCGGGAGCCTGCGCGAATGTTGGCGCCAACATCAAAAGAAAGGCGACGAACATTCTCATTGATTTCCGAGCCATATCACTTCGAAGCATGGGCGATCTGCCGTGCATGATGCTGACCAAACTCCTTCCAGCAATGATATACCAGCTCTATTCTTGTCGCCGTAAATATCGAACCGTGCGAATTGTACCAGTCCGATCTCGCCTTTACCGCTTCTCATGCGCAACAACTCCCACATACCGAGGATGTCAACAATGACAGATGGATTCGAGCTAGTGTGGACACGCCCCAATTCAGGGAAGTATGCCGCTTCAGCGCCGCTATAACTTAGCCGCGATTCCCGAACTGCGCGAGCCATTCTGCTCTATCGATCAGGCCAAGAAAACCGGCATCAGAAAAATCCCGGATCAGGCGGTTCACGGAGGGGAAGATTCGATGAGTACTTCGCCAGGTGAGCCTTCAGAGTGGTCGCAACGGCGGTGTCGCCCCGTTGCGACGCCAGTTCCAAAGCTTGCTTTTCGGTTTCGACCGCTTCCGCGAAGCGGCCGCTTTCGGCGTAAGCCGCCGACAGCGCATCGAGAATAACAGGGGTCTGTCTGCCGCTCAGACTGTTCGCTCGATCGGCCAAAGTGAGCGCCTCGGCACCGTTGCGGATTGAGTCATCCGGGCAGGTCGCCAGCTGAGTCGCGGCCAGGCTGAGCGCGAAGAGCCGATCAGGCTTGTCGTCCAACTCTAGTTTTAACTGAGCTATCGAATCGGAAAACTTCGCCTGCTTGTAATATGCGTAGCCGAGATTCTCGCGGCCTTCCAAAAAATGGGGCTGAATGCGAACGGTATTCAGCCACGCGTCTATGGCCTCATCTTCCCGCCCGTCCGCCGCAAGCGCGTTTCCTAAATTATAGTAAGCGGCAAGATAATCGCCGTCGAGTCGAGTGGCCTTCTGGAGATATAGAATGGCATCCTGTGGCTTTCCTATAACCTCCAGCGCGGCGCCCAAGCCGCTGTTTGCAACCGAGCTATTGGGGTCAATTTGCACAGCTTCCTGCCACTTGGCCAGCTCGGCGGGCGTGTCGCCCTTGTTCCCAAGGTCCACCGCTTGATCGATGACGCGGTAGAGATTGGAGAGCGGCACATCGATGTTCTCGATGCCGCCGGGCGGCATATTGACAAACTCAGGTATGTTCACGGCGCGGTTGGCTGCCGTCGAGTTATCGATATAGATGGCCGGGCTATCGTTTCCATTGGCGTCGATGTGCGTTAGATACATCTGCGTGTAAGGGGAGCGGCCCTTGGAAGAGAAAACCAGCCACCGTCCATTGGGCGAAAAGCTGTGCCAGGAGTTCATCGGCGACATATTGGCGCGCAATCGGCGCGCGACGCCTCCAGTGGCCGGAACGATAAATAACTCGCTGTCCGGGCGCATCAAAAGACCGTTGCGGCACTTGACGAAGACAATCCAGCGGCCGTCGGGGGAAACCTTGGGGAAACTGTTGCTCATTCCATTGTTCGATGCGCCCTCAATCGGTTCCGCGTTGCCGCCCAGCCCATCATTGAACGGAATCCGGTAAAGGTTGTACTGGATTTGCGTTTCGTTCGGGTCGTTGGCCGCTAGTGCCGGTGGCTGTCCTTGCGGGTAGGAATCCCTGGCCACCGCGCGGGCAAACACGATGTACTTCCCATCGGGGCTCCAGACCCCATTCGATTGGGAATAGTGAGGATCGTCGGCGCCGGGCAGCGGCTTTCTGATGCCCGTGGCGCGGCTGTACCAAGTAAGAATGCCGTGCGTGGGATAAAAGACCTGCAGGAAACGATAATCCTTGAAGTTGGCCACGAAGTAAGAACTGGGATTGGTCTGGTCCGGTCCGGCAAAGGTAGACAGCACGTACTTGCCGTCTGGCGAAATCTGCGACATGAAGCCGACGCGCGTTTTCCCAACGCTCCGATCGGTATTCCAAGTTACCAGATCTTGGTCGCGAATGGTCATCTGCTCTTGAACGGAGACAATGGCATACAGGCCTTTGTCGTTGCGGGGGCCATCTACGTCGATGCCCATCCACTTACCGTCAGCGGAGAAAGAGTGGCAATTGGCGCATGTATACATATTGTGCATGACAATCCGGCTCTGCGGCTGGCCGATGTCGCGAAGCCGCCAGTTGATAAGAGGCTGAGCGTCAAAGGCCAATGGCTGAATAGTGCCCTTTTTGCCCTCGCTCGGCATAAGTGGAACGTCGCGATAAAAGATCTCTCCGTCCACCGGATCTTTTGAGGTGGACAGCGTGACGCGGCCATGGCTGGTTGGCCGCCCTGCGCCATCAAGGCCGGTGATTGTCACCATGACTGGGCGCTTCAATGAATGGTGCTTGATGAATGTCCAGGTCTCCGCTTCCGGCTTCCAGGTGTGCGCGGCGGCCTGCTCAGGAGTCAGTGAAGGAAGCTGATTCGTCGCCGAAATGCAACGCGGGTCGATCTCGCCGATCTGCATGTGCTCGCCCGGAGAGCTTGAATGGACCGGTTTCGCGCCATCGGGAAAAACGATATCGATGCGCCATGAAGTGGCGGAGGCATCTGGATCGCGCCAGATGAAGGTTGGCGACAAGATCTCGGGCGGAAAGATGGAGCCGTCCTGGGGGTAATCGATGGTGATGGATGCGGTCCTGGTGACGGGCAGGGCCAGATGTTCGGTGGGAATCTGCCCGGTGGGCCGCCAAGCCGCCAAAACGCGCCTCAGGTGCAGGCTATCAGCATGGGAGGGTGATCGATGCGGCGAAAAAGACGCAATCAGAAGAGCCGCTCCAAAAAAAGGAGCGCCAATCGCTATCGCACGGCATGCATTGTGGCGGATCATTTGTCCCCCATCTAAAACGCTTACCTCTTCCATTTTGACTTATCGCGTCTTGCTGCGTACCACTCTGCCAGTTCGTGCCGCTGCGGGGTTGCGGGAAGAGCGGCTTCTCCATGCGCGCGCAGTTCCAGATAGACCACCTCTCCGGGAACCAGCCGGAAATCGTGACTCACCTCGCCGCTGCCTGCGTCCGGATGGAACACTTGCGCCTCCGGAGCAGCATGAACTTCCAGCAAATGATGTTCGATCGGCATGGGAGGCTCTCAAAGTTTTTCCTTAAATCGACAGCAGATCTCCGCTCAACAGGATGCCTGCCGGCGCAGAAAAACTCCGTCGCCAAGTCAGTGCACCTTTTTTTGAAGGCGCAACTGCCAATCAAAGATCGCTATTCCCATTCCCTCACAATGATGATATATCAACTGTTGGCACCGGACTGGAAAAGTCCTCCGAGAATGAGAGAATTGCAGATTTGGCGATGAAGGCAGAAATCTATCGTACGGGCCATTCGCGCCAGCAGCCGATCGGAAGTTGTGCATCTTCTTGTATCATCGGAGATCGAACTAGGAACTGCAGATACCCAAACATGAATAATCTCAATGTTCTCTCTCTTCGCATTTCGGCTGCTGCCTGTTTTGCCGTTGCTTCTATCAATTTTCAGGCTGCTACTGCGCACGCTGCAACCACGGATGTTTGCGCACCCATTGAGCCCTTCAGCGCACCGCGCGCAACCATAAGCAACGGCATTGTGAATGCTGTCGTTTTATTGCCGGATGCGATAAATGGGTATTACCGTGGCGCGCGCTTCGACTGGTCTGGTGTTATAGGTTGTTTGACCTATAGAGGCCACAACTACTTCGGTGTTTGGTTTCCAAAATACGACCCCACACGTCACGACTCGATCACCGGACCGGTCGAGGAGTTCCGCGCTGCGGATGGCGAAAGCGCACCCGGCTATGACAAGGCCAGTCCGGGCGGGATATTTGTGAAACCGGGCGTCGGCGCGTTGCGCCGCATGAGCGAAGCGCCGTTCAGTTTTGCGGCGCCTTATCCGTTGATCGACGGCGGCAAGTGGACGGTTCACGCGGGCAAACGTCAGGTCACGTTCCGCCAGGTCCTGAACACGCAAATTGGCACCTCGTATGTTTATAAAAAGAAACTGAAGCTCGACTCGAGTCAGCCAGTTCTAACGATCGAGCACGAATTGAAAAACACCGGCGCGGAAACCATCGACACGCAAGTCTACAATCACGATTTCTTCATGTTAGACGGCGCTCGAACCGGGCCCGGAGTGATCGTTCGGTTTCCTTTCATGCCAAAAACGGATAGACCGCTAGAAAACGGTGCACATCTCGAAGGCAATGAGATCGTTTACAGCCGCGAATTGGAAGCTGGGCAGAGCGCCTTTGCCGCAATCACCGGCTACAACGACCGTCCCTCGGACTTCGACTTTGTTGTCAAGGACACTAATACTGGAGTTGGCGTGGAGGAGTCCGGAAGCCTGCCGCTGTCACATGTCGTCTTCTGGTCGGTTCCCACAACCATCTGCCCTGAGGCGTACGTGCACATTCAGGTCACGCCGGGCCAAACGGTGCGCTGGACAATCCGCTACCGGTTTTATGCGAAGTAACCTGGGATCTCAGCGCGGTCCTGCATGAGCCGAATTCGAAAGCCAGTGAGACCCTCTCGCAGAAGGCCATCGTCCGCACGCCCTCTCCAGACAGCGTCTAGCCCTAATACTGTTCACTT
>PLOG01000029.1:26982-31954 GCA_003142935.1 Acidobacteriaceae bacterium | reverse complement strand
TGCTTCTGTTTTTCAATCAACTTTGGAGACAGGACTCTAGAAGACTTCCGAACGGTAACCAGCCGGCATGGGAACGTGCTTCAGGAGCCCGAGTTCACCGGCAAGCCGTTCCAGGCGCGACTGTGTAGCCGCTGTGGGAGGAACAAGCGGCAAACGCAGGTGGTCGCCGCATTTGCCCATCAGCTTCAGCACCGTCTTGACCGGCCCCGGATTCGACTCCCAGAAATTGGCCTCGAACAGCGGCGAAAAGCGGCGCTCAAGCTCGCGCGCTTCCGCCCAATTATTGTTCAGCGCGGCCCGCACCATCTGCGCCACTTCTTTCGGTATCTCGTTGGAAGCTACGCTGATGAGGCCGTGCGCCCCTACACCGATGGCGCCCAGCGTGAGGTTGTCGTCGCCGGAAAAAATCTTGAACCAGCGGGGAAGGATGTGGGCCAATTCGGCAAACTGGGTCAGCCTGCCGCTGGCTTCCTTGATGGCCTGAATGTTCCTTGCCGCCGCGGCCAAACGCGCTACCGTCTCCGGCTCCAGATTCGCCCCGGTGCGGCCCGGCACGTTGTAGAGGCACACCGGGAGCGGATCGACAGCTCTGGCCAGCGCCGTGAAATGCTGGAACTGGCCCTCCTGCGTCGGCTTGTTGTAATACGGGTTCGCCGATAGAACGGCGCTGAGCCCATGCACGCGGGTGAGCAAGGCGGCTTGCCGAACCAGTGTCTTGGTGCAATTATGCGTGCAGCCGCCCCATACAGGGACGCGTCCGGCAGCCGCCTCGACGACGGCGCGTACCGTGTTCAGCCACTCATCCTCGTCGAGAGTGGCGGCTTCGCCCGTTGACCCGCATGCCACCAGAAAGTCGATCCCCGACTCAATCTGCCAGTTCACCAGCGCCCAGAGCGCCGGCTCGTCAACCGATCCATCCGCGCGAAAAGGCGTAACTATTGCTGTACCGCAACCTGTCGTTTCCATCACAGCCAAGTTTATAACGAATGGCCGGGGGATTCGTGGTGGGAAACTGGCCCGCTGAGAAATAGCATGAAGAGGGAATTGTGATCGGGGTTGTTTTGAAAGGGCACGACTTCAGTCGTGCCAATAAACCTGGCAGAAATATCTTGGGGCTTCAGCCCCTGAGGGACGCTTTTCGGGCTATTGGCTCAAGTTCAGCGCTTTGTCAGTAGGCAAAAGGGGACGGGCTTTGGCCCATCCCCTTGCTGCGATTGAGACGACTTGCCCTACTCGGCCTTTACGGTGCTGAACGAGAAGGTCGTGGTCGAGTGCCGCGTGACGCCGGGCCGCAAAACCGTGCTGGGGAATTGAGATTGGTTCGGCGAATCCGGAAAATGCTGGGTCTCCAGACAAAAGCCGGTGTGCTTTTCGTACTTGACTCCGTGGCGGCCGGTGAAGGTTCCATCGAGGAAGTTGCCGGTATAGAACTGAATGCCGGGCTCGGTGGTTTCGACGGTCAATTTGCGGCCGCTTTCCGGGTCGGTGACGATGGCGGCGAGACGCAGGGCGCCTGCGTTGCCGTTCAACACGAAGTTGTGATCGTAGCCGCCGCCGAGCTTGATCTGTTCATCGTCGGAGTCGATGCGCGCGCCCACCACCTCAGGCTTGCGGAAATCGAGCGGAGTGCCGGCAACCGGCGCCAGGATGCCGGTGGGAATCAGCCCTGCGTCCACGGGCGTGAAGCGGTCGGCGTTTAGCTCCAGCTTCTCGTCGAGAATTGTGCCTTGGTCGTCGCCGCGCAGATTGAAGTATGCATGATTGGTGAGGTTGACGACCGTGGCCTTGTCGCTGGTGGAAGAGTAGTCGATGCGCAGCGTGTCGCCCGTGAGAGTGTATTTGACTTTCGCGGTCAATGTGCCGGGAAACCCCATGTCGCCGTCGGGGCTGATATGGGTAAATTCGACGCCGTTGGGAACCTCTTTTGCCTCCCAAACGTACTGGTCAAACCCCACGGGCCCCCCATGCAGCGCATTAGCCCCGTTGTTGATAGGAACCTGGTAGCTCTTGCCGTCGATGGAGAACTTTCCCAAAGCGATGCGATTGCCGTAGCGGCCCACGATGCTGCCGAAGTGGGTGCTGTTGTCGTTCAGATAACCGTCGAGCGTGTCGTAGCCGAGCACGACGTCTGCAATTTTGCCGGTGCGGTCGGGCGTGCGAATACTCACGAGCTTGGCTCCGTAGGCCGTGGCTCTCACCTCGATCTGCGCGCTCTTCAGCGTGTAGATCGGCACCGCAACACCATCTTTCGTATGTCCAAAGATCGACATCTTCACCTCTCCTTGCGCAACAGCCGTCAGGGCCATTGCCATTAAGAAAAACCTCCCAAGAAATCCAAACACCCGGTTCACGGTCTCCGCCCTTCCAGGTAGACTGCGGGTCAATAACTCGTCGAAAATGCAGCGGAACTGCAAGGAATCTGGAGGCGCGCAGACTCAGCGCCTCGGGAATCGGCAGTTTCTACCAAAGGAGAGTGTACACCGGGCGGAGGGAGAGAAGAGTTGCGGAGGAATCGGGCGGGGAACTGCCGCTGCGATGTCCGCGGCTACAGTTGGCCGAAGATTTCGCGAATTTCCCAGGCGCCGGACTTGCCGGCGAGCCACTCTGCGCCGCGAACCGCGCCCAGTGCAAAGCCGCGGCGGCTGGAGGCGTCGTGGCGGATCTCCAGCGTGTCGTGCTCGCTCTTCGCGATGACGAGGTGCTCGCCTTTGGCGTCGCCGATGCGGTGCGAGGCGATGGGAATCTCGATGCCGGGGCGCACGGAGAGAATGATCTCCTTCAGGGTAAGCGCGGTGCCCGAGGGGGCGTCGAGCTTGGAGGTGTGGTGGGTTTCGTCGATGGAGAAGCTGTAGCCTTCAAGCTGGGCCAGCTCGGTCGTGAGTTGGAAGAGCTTTTGCACACCGATGGAAAAGTTGGTTCCGTAAAGGAGCGCTCCGCGCACTTGGGCTTTGGTCTTCATTTCCTCCAAATGCTTGTACCAGCCGGTGGTTCCAACGACAATGCGGCCGCCAAGGGCGAGGACAGCACGGATGTTTTCAACCGCTGCTTCAGGAGCGGTGAAGTCGACGACCACGTCCACGCCGGCGAGATTGGGCGCGGTCAATGCGGATGCGTGCTCGTTCTCGTGGATGTCGAGGGCGCGCACGCCGTGGCCGCGTTCGCGCGCGATTTCGGCGACGAGGCTGCCGGTTTTTCCTTTGCCGAGTACGAGGATCAGCATGTGCTAGCTCCTAGCTCCTAGCTTCTAGCTAAGACTAAACGAGGCGGACTTTTGTTGATTCCCACCCTTGCCGCAAAGAGCGCGTCAAGGATGGGGCACCCGGCAAAGCTAGAAGCTAAGAGCTAGAAGCTTGAAGCTGCTTTCTCGCTTCCACGTCGAAGATTGCGGGGTCGGGTTCTTTGAAGAAGGCGGCGTGAAGAGAGCGGATTGCTTCGTCGGCGTCGTCTTCCTCGATCATGAAGCTCATGTTGATTTCACTTGCGCCTTGCGAGATCATGCGCACGTTGACGTGGCGGACGGCATTGAATACTTGCGCGGCGATGCCGTTCTGGCCGCGGATGTCTTCGCCCACCATGCAGATGAGAGCCTTTTTGCCTTCGTATTTGACGTCTGCCAGTTTGCCCAGATCGGCGGCGATGGCCGGCAGCTTGTCGTTGGAGTCGACGGTGAGCGACACGGAGACTTCCGATGTAGAAACCATGTCGACCGGGCACCGATGCTTGTCGAAGATGGCAAAGATCTGGCTGAGGTAGCCGTGGGTCATCAACATGCGGCTGGCTACCACGTCGATGATGCTCAGCTTCTTTTTTACCGAGATGGATTTGAAGGGACTTTTGCAGTGGGGCGCGAGGGAGATGATGCGCGTGCCCTCGCTGGCTGCATTGCGGCTGTTCAACACCAGCACCGGAATGTTCTTTTTGACGGCGGGCAGGATGGTGGCCGGGTGCAGCACCTTGGCGCCGAAATAGGCGAGCTCCGCGGCTTCTTCAAAGCTGATGACTTTGACGCGCAGGGCATCGGGGCACACGCGGGGGTCTGCGGTCATGATGCCGTCAACGTCGGTCCAGATTTCGATGGCTCCGGCGTTGAGCGCGCCACCGATGAGCGCGCCGGTGAAGTCGGATCCGCCGCGGCCCAGTGTAGTGGTGATGCCGGCCTCGTTGGACGCGATGAAGCCGCCCATCACGGGCACCTTGCCTTCAGCGACGAGGGGGAGAAGTTTCTCCTGCGCGCGCTTGTCGATGATCGAGTCCAGCGGGACGGCCTTTTGGAACTGCGAGTCGGTGACGATGATTTCGCGGGCGTCGATGTGGACGGCGTCAATTCCCTGCTCGCGGAAGGCGGCAGCCACGATGCGGCTGGAAATGCGCTCGCCATAGCTGACGATCAGGTCGGAGATACGGGGCGTGAGTTCGAGAATTGCAGCCAGCCCGCGCAAAATCTCGTCCAGCGCGTCGAACTTCTGGTCGATAAGGGTTACGAGTGCGGCAGCTTCGGCCGGATTCTTTACCAGCGCGCAGGCCGTGTCCCGATGGCGAGAGCGCAGCCGGGAACTAATGGCGAGAGAGCCGGTGCGATCCCCTTGTGCTGCGCAGCCGGCGGCGCGCAGTAATTGGTCGGTGACCCTGGCCATGGCGCTGACCACCACAACCGGCTGCTTGCCCATGGCCACACGTCCGGCCACGATGGCCGCGGTACGCGCAATAGCGGCCGGGTCTTCGACCGACGTGCCGCCAAACTTCATCACTACCAGGTTCATGCCAATCTTCCCATCGTTCCTTTGCCGAAGTCTCAGGCGCGTGCGACTGCTACAGCAACCGGTTCAAGTTTTCCCAGGCTGGCCAGCAACTCGGCGTTGAGGATGGTGGCTCCGGCTGCGCCGCGCACGGTATTGTGCGAGAGCAGCACGAACTTCCAGTCAAGGAGGTTGCAGGGGCGGAGACGGCCAACGGTTACGGCCATGCCGTTGCC
>PLOG01000029.1:0-26971 GCA_003142935.1 Acidobacteriaceae bacterium | reverse complement strand
ACGACAGGAACCCGGTTGCAATGGGCGGTCATGCCGGCGGCCAGCGGCTTGATTCCGTGACCGTCGAGCTTGCCGAGCAGCTTCAGCGTCTCGGCCTCCATCTTTTCTTCTTCGCCGCCGATGAAGGGAACGACGTTGTCGAGGATGTCCATGGAAGCCACGCCGGGATAGCCGGCTCCGCTGACCGCCTGCATGGTCGAGACAAAGATCTGCTCGATGCCGAAGCGCTCTTCGATGGGCTTGAGCGCCATAACCAGGCCGATGGTGGAGCAGTTCGGGTTAGTGACGATGTAGCCGCCCGAGGCCTGGCGCGAGGGCTGTTCCTCGATTAGATGCAGGTGGTCGGCGTTGACTTCCGGGATGACCAGGGGCACGTTCGGCGTCATGCGGAAGGCGCTCGAGTTCGAAAGCACGGCGCACCCGGCGTCCGCGAACCGGGGCTCCATCTCGCTGGCGAAGGCTGCATCGATGGAGGCGAAGATGACCTTAGGCGCGCCTTCAGGATCGGCGGGCGTCACGGTCATTTTGGCAATGCGCTCGGGCAGCGGGGTGTCGAGACGCCACTTGGCCGCTTCGCCGTAGGTCTTTCCGCTGGAGCGGTCGCTGGCCGCGAGCCAGGTGATTTCGAACCACGGGTGATTTTCAAGCAACTGAATGTAACGCTGGCCTACCATTCCGGTTGCGCCCAAGATGCCGATTGGTTGTCTGTTTTTCATGGCAGTTGACACTCCAGTGTACAGGAGGATGGGTTTGCGTTCATCCGTCCCCGGCTTGGTTCCCAGGGCAATCGTATTTGAAGCGATGAAGGGTACGGGCATTAGCCCGTACGTCAATAGGCTGAAAAGACGGGGGCTTTAGCCCCTGAGGGGAAGGTTTCTGGCAATTCGATACCAACTTGGAGCCTTTTGAAAATGACCACATTTGCGGTGGCCTACCCTAGGCCATGGCCGCGAGGACTGCATCGGCAAACTGGCTGGTTCCGGCTAATCCGCCCACGTCGCGGGTGAGTGTCTTGCGTTCGGCGTAGACCGTTTCCAGGGCCTTCTGCACCCGGTCTGCCGCAGCGGGTTCGTCGATATGGCGGAGCATGAGCACGGCCGATTGCAATAGCGCGGTGGGGTTTGCCACGTCCTTGCCGGCGATGTCGGGCGCGGAGCCGTGGACCGCTTCAAAGATGGCGCACTCGGCACCGAGGTTGGCGCCGGGCACAAGGCCGAGGCCGCCGACAAGACCCGCGCAAAGGTCGCTGACGATATCGCCATAGAGGTTTTCAAGCAGCAGCGTGTCGTACTGGAAGGGATTCATGACCAGTTGCATGCAGGTGTTGTCAATCAGGTGCTCGCCGTAGAAGATGTCGGGGAATCCTTCGGCCACTTTNNTTGCGGCCGTGCTTGCGGGCGTACTCAAACGCGAATTTTGCGATGCGCGTTGAACCCTTTTCGCTGATGACCTTGATGCTCTCGACGACGCCGGGAACGACTTCGTGTTCCAGGCCCACGTATTCGCCTTCGGTGTTTTCGCGGACGATGATCAGGTCGACCCCGGGCCAGTGGGTGGCGAGGCCGGGGAGATTCTTGATGGGGCGGAAGTTGGCGAAGAGGTCGAATTTCTTGCGCAAGGTGACGTTGATGCTCTTGAAGCCGCCACCTATGGGCGTGGTCACAGGACCTTTGAGCGCGACGCGGTTGCGCTCGATGGACTCGTAGAGCGCGGCGGGAATGTACTCGCCGTGAATCTCGAAGGCTTCGGCGCCGGCGGCGTGGCGCTCCCAATCGAACTTGACGCCGGTGGCTTCAAGAATGCGGACCACGGCATGGGTGACTTCGGGGCCGATGCCGTCGCCGGGAATGAGGGTGATCCGGTGGGATTTGGTGTCTGCCATAGCAATTCCTTCTTAGCTTTCAGCGTTCGGCGTTCAGTTCTTCGCGGTTGAACGCACTGCCGATCTCTTTCGCTCGAGTCCGTTCAACCGAAAAAAGCGAAAAGCTAGTACCTATTTCTTCCCTTTGGGACCATGGGTCTTGAGCAGGCCCTCGAGTTCTTCCTTGAATTCGCGCACATCTTTGAAGTCGCGGTAGACGGAGGCGAAGCGGATGTAGGCTACGGTGTCGAGGCCCTTGAGGTGCTCCATGATCAACTCGCCGACCTCGGCGGTAGTGCGCTCCCGCTCGGGGGCGTCCATGAGAAAACTTTCGGTGGCATCGACGATTTTCTCCAACTGGCCTGAAGAGACGGGGCGTTTTTCGCAGGCGCGGAGCAGGCCGCTCAAGACTTTCTGCCGGTCGAAGCGCTCGCGGCGGCCATCTTTCTTGACCACCATGTAAGGGATCTCGTCGATGCGCTCGTAGGTGGTGAAGCGGCGGTTGCAGCGCTCGCACTCGCGGCGGCGGCGGATGGAGTCAGCCTCTTTGCTCTCGCGCGAGTCGACGACGCGATCCTGCCCGAAACCACAATAAGGACACTTCATGCTATTTGGATTCTATGGCATCGCGAGGGCAGACTGGGCCAACGACTGTCAACGCTCTATCCCCCAAACGCAACAGCGGCCTGAAAGCTTTCACTCTCAGGCCGCTGCCGGTGGACTGTTGGGATTGGACTGGAGGCCTTCGCGCTTCCGCGAGTGCCAGAGCCATGATGGAGAATCCGCCGCAGCGGATCTTCGCAGGACTTACCTGGGGAGCTGGGGCGCAAGGGCCTCAGGCCTCAGTCACCTCACGTACGAAACAACTGGAACATTCACTTATCATCAGCTGGATCAACCTCCTTTCCCGTGTAAGCACAAGCTACAGCGAAGGCGGAGGGGGAGTCAAGGGGCAAGTCAGTGGTTATTGGTAGTGAAATGCGGGCAGAGATCAGGGTTTGTCCACTGTCCACTGCTCACTGTCCACTGTCCACTGTCCACTGCTCACTGTCCACTGTTCACTGTCCACCTGTTTTCAGTCTTCCGCCCTGCGCGATCCAGGACGCCACGGCGCAGACTGCCAGGATTACGCCTATGACTGCGAGCGAAACTGTGATTGGAAGCGCGATCCAGCGGGCGGTTAGCATTTTCAGCGCGACAAAGGCAAGCAGCGCGCCAAGGCCGTAATGCAGGTAGCGGAAGCGGTCGAGCATGGCGGACAGGGCGAAGTAGACAGAGCGCAGACCGAGAACCGCGGCGATGTTCGACGTGTAGACCACAAAGGGGTTGTGGGAGATGCTGAGAACGGCGGGGATGGAATCGACGGCGAAGAGCAAGTCGGTGAATTCAACGGCAATGATGACAGGCAGCAACGACCCTTTGGCGGGCTGCATGCGCCGAATCCACTCCGGAATGGCTGCCTTGGCCGAGCCGCCGCGCACCAGGCGGAAGGCCGCATAGAGCAGGAATAGCCCGAAGATCCAGGTGACCCAGTCGAAGCGCTTGAGCAGGGTAACGCCGGCGAGGATAAACAGACCGCGGAGCACAACCGCTCCGGCGACGCCCCAGAGCAGGGCCTTGTGCTGGCGGCGCGGGCTGATGCGGAAGCCCTGAAAAAGCACCATGAAAACAAAGAGGTTATCGATGCTGAGCGAGGTTTCGATGGTGTAACCGGCCACAAATTCAAGGGCGGATTGGCGACCCTGCACCAGGGCGATCCAGGCGGCAAAGACGACGGCGGCCAGCACCAGGATTGCGGTGCCCAGCCAGGCAAAGGCCTGCGCATGGCGGGTTTCGCGGCGATGGCCAGGGAGCAACCAGTCGCCCACCAGCAACAGTGCCACCGCCGCGTGAAAGCCTACCCACCAAACCCAGGAGACGCCCGCGATCATAGTTGGATGCTACCGCACGGACTGGATGCTCCGGCACGGCGGGGGTTAACAAGCGAGCAAGTCAGCGTGCGCGTTCGCGCAGATTAGCGAGTCAGCGGGGCTAGAGGCCCGGAGCTGAAGCCCGTCCTGACTGGGCCGCTGCATTCATGGGCCTGAAGGCCCCTGCTCCCTCCGCAAAGAACGACGGGCTGAAAGCTG
The DNA here is from genome assembly GCA_003142935.1 of Acidobacteriaceae bacterium. GTDB lineage: Bacteria > Acidobacteriota > Terriglobia > Terriglobales > Acidobacteriaceae > Telmatobacter. The sequence continues at coordinate 22,981 of PLOG01000029.1, read as the reverse complement.
GAGGCTGGCCTTTCGTCATTTAAACTATTAGAGCGATGCTTGACTTGGGATTTGTCCGTAGCAACCTGCAACTTGTTGAAGAAAAACTGCGCGCTCGGGGTGCTGATCCGGCGGCGCTGCTGGGGGATTTTCGCGCACTGGACCAGAGCCGGCGCGAGGCGATTACCACCTCAGAACGGCTGAAGGCGCGGCGGAACGAGCTGAGCCAGCAGGTGGGCGCGCTGAAGAAGGCCGGACAGGACGCCTCGGCCGTGATGGAAGAGACTCGCTCGCTCAAAGACCAACTCGACGCTCTCGACAAACAAGCTGCGAAGCTCGACGAGCAGATGCGGCTTTCGCTGGCGAGCATTCCCAATCTCACCCGCGACGAGGTTCCGGTTGGCACATCGGAGAACGACAACGTCACGGTGAAGACGTGGGGCGAGAAGCCTGCCTTCGATTTCGAGCCCAAGCCGCATTGGGAGATTGGCGAAGCACTCGGGATTCTTGACCTGGAGCGGGCGGCCAAGCTTAGCGGGGCGCGGTTTGCGGTGTACATGGGCGCGGGGGCGCGGCTGGAGCGGGCGCTGATCGGCTTTATGCTCGACCTGCACACGCAGAAGCACGGGTATACGGAAGTGCTGCCGCCGTTCATGGTGAACTCGAAATCGCTGTTTGGGACCGGGCAGTTGCCGAAGTTTGCCGAGGATCTTTTCCGATGTTCCGATGCGGACGCTGAAGCAGTTGCGCGCGGGGAGTTCAAGGACAATGACCACTGGCTGATTCCAACGGCCGAGGTTCCGGTAACGAATCTCTACCGCGACGAGATTCTGGANNGGCAAGGATACGCGCGGCATTATCCGGCAGCACCAGTTTCAAAAGGTCGAGCTGGTAAAGTTTACGCGGCCCGAGGAGTCGGATGCGGAGCACGAGAAATTAACGCGCGACGCCGAGGAGATTCTGGAGGCGCTGAAGCTGCCTTACCGGCGGATGCTGCTGTGCGCGGGCGACACGGGGTTCAGCTCCGCCAAGACCTTCGATTTGGAAGTGTGGCTGCCGGGGCAGCAGCTTTACCGGGAGATTTCGTCCTGCTCGAATTTCGAGGGATTTCAGGCGCGGCGGGCGAACATCCGCTACCGGGCGCAGGGCGCGAAGGCCAAGCCGGAGTTTGTGCACACGCTGAACGGGAGCGGGCTGGCCGTGGGCCGGACGTGGCTGGCGATTCTTGAGAACTATCAGCAGGCCGACGGATCGGTGCTGATTCCGGAGGTTCTGCGGCCCTATATGGGCGGGCTGGACCGGATTGCGAAGGAGTTGTGATGGAGACCGTAAACGAGGGCAAGCTCTTTCCAGAGCCGAAGCGCGGCTTGAGCGAGGTTTTGAAGAGCTATTTCTACTGGACCTATCCACGCGGATGTTTCCACTACGACGTGATGGTGACGTTGATTCTGCTGTTCATTTTCGTGACCCCGCACCTGTGGAACTATGGCGACAAACCGTCGTCGAGCGCCGGTCTGCAGCATCCGATCCAACTGACCGGAGACGGGAGTCACGGAATGATCGTGACCGTACAGGCATCGGATGTGTACGTGCCTGCGGGCGCATCTGACTCGGCAGTCAAGAAGGCGCTTCGGCAGGCTATTTTGCCGGTCAGCGGCGATGCCGTGGTTGTGGAGCGCTGGGAAACAGTCAAGGATGCGCAGGGGAATGTTGCCTGGAGGATCTGGGCGCACAGGTAAACCGCATTTTGCCAAACCGCATTTTGCCGGCTCCATCGGGCACAAATGCGCGTCAAACAGGATAAGGAATTTATGCATTGTAGAAAGCTGGTTATCGCCGCGTCGATCATGCTTGTGCTGCTGCCGGTGCGCGCGGCTTTTGCGGCGGACAATCTGGAAAGCGTGCTGCGCAAGCTGGATACCGCGGCGGCCAACTTCCACACCACCTCAGCGAACTTCGAGTTCGACACCGTTGACACCGTGCCCATCTACGATAAGGACGTTCAGAAGGGCGTGGCCTACTACAAGCGCGACGGCCACAGCTTCCAGATGGCGGCGCACATAGCTGAAGTGAACGGAAAGCCCGTGCCTAAGGACTTGGCCTACACCGGCGGTAAGGTGGTGCTGTTTGAGCCGCTGCTGAACCAGGCCCGCGTAATGGACGCGGCAAAATACGAGAGCTACCTGCTGCTGGGGTTTGGGGCGAGCGGCAAGGAGCTGGACGAAAAATGGCAAATCAAGTACCTGGGCCAGGAAGTGGTGGATGGCATCAAGACCGATAAGCTTGAACTGGTGGCCAAAGACCCGAATGTGTTGAGGCTGTTTCCCAAGGTGACCATCTGGCTGGATACCGAACATGCGGTGAGCCTGCGGCAGATCTTCGACGAGGGGCAGGGTACCTCCCGCACCTGCACCTATTCGCATATAAAAACAAATGTTGAGCTTCCCAGCGATGCCTTTACGCTGAAGACAAACAAACAAACACATTTTGTGAAGTAGAGCGGCCAGGATTCGGGGCTGGCGGTCGCGGTCAAGCGGCAATTCGCTTCTGGTTTACCCTGCTCAAAAGGCTGCTGATGGCGATTCCAGCGAGCGCGAAGAACATCGGAAAAAATTCGAGGGTGTAGCGGGCTTCAGGGGCTTCCACGGTGAGAAGGAGAGCGCTGCGCAGGAGGATGTAGGCCAGCATCGCCTTCCAGAACTTCGGCCTGAGCCAAAGGGCGGCGGCTGCCAGCACAAGATAGAGCGCATTCAGCACGGCGTAGGACCAGCTGAAAATGGTTTCCGATTGATGATGCTCGTAGACCCACCAATCGAGGTCGATGTTGAGGTTCTCGACGCGGGGGCGTAGGGCCATATCGACGGCGCGCCCCAGCGGCAGCCATAGGTAATAGCGCAGGGGATGGGCAGCAATACGCTCCTGGGCCAACTTGGCAAAGCGGGCATCGATGTCGGGCGTGAGGTCGTAGCCTTGGGTGTTGTAGTCGGCGGCCAGCGCGGTGGTTTCGGCGCGCTGCGCGGGGGAGTCGAAGGCCCGGCTGGGCAACTGGCTCACATCGAGAGGGCCGCCGGGCACATTCCAGTAAATTTGGTAGGTGGAGACGAAGTCCAGGCACCAGGTCTTCACCCAGCGCTGCCAACCGGGATAGGAATCCTCTCCCGGATCGTTGGCCAGGCGGGGCGCGAGCGGCTGGAAGACATGAAAAACCTGCCAGTTGCGGGCTGTCCAGACGGCAAATGGCGCCAGGGCCATCAAGATGCAGATCAGAGCCATGCGGACAAGTTTTTGAGGCCGAATCGAGAGCGGATTGCGGCGATCGAGCCCAATGACCAGCGCGGGCGCAAGGGCGACGGCTGCCAGTGCTCCATCGGGACGAAGGAGCGCGGCGAAGGTTACGGCGAAGGTGAACGAGAGCGCATTGCTCCACCGCGGTTTTTGATGGAACCGGGCCATTGCCCATAGCGCCAGGGCCAGCGCGAACAGAGTGGGTGTCTCAGCCAGGGGAACCACCGCATAGGAGGCGGTGAAGGGACACAGCGCCGCGAGCCAGAGCGTCGCCATGCGTGCGGCGGAGGCAAGGCGCACAGGCGCTATGCGGGCCGCAAAGTCAGCCAGCAACAGGCATCCGAGGAGTTCAAGAACGATCTGCAAAATGGCGGTGGAATAGTAGTTCTCCATTCCGAAAAACCTGAAGCAGAGTGCGAGAAAGAGCGGGTAGCCGGGCAAGCGGAAGAGGGTTGGCACCATTTCGCCATTAGCGCCCGTCAGAGCATAGTGCCCGTGCAGCAGGAGGTTTTTCCCGAGATCGCCGTAGATGAGCGAGTCACCATTGACCTGGAAGAGATCGTTCAGCATCCAAAGGCGCAGGATGAGACCCGCCGCGAGCGCCGCGACAACAAACAGCGCATAGGTCAGCCCTGCACGCGCAGGACTGCCTGGCCTGGAGGGTGGCGACTGCCCCGTCAATTGACTCTGGTGGGTGGGTTCCATACGATTCGTAATGTATAGCGTAGACCGTCCGTATGGGTTTTGCTCACTGGTAACCGAAACCAAACATGCCTGATCGCCAAATATTTTTCGACCCGCAACGCAAGCGATGGAAGCGCCTTCGGCGCATTCTAGATGCCACAGCCGTGATTTCCACGCTGGTGCTGGCCGGTTTTATCTTCAATGTGCTGCGTAATCAGCAACTACCCGAGCTGCTGTTGCCTACGCTCAAGCACAACTACAAGGCCCTGCCGGACCGCGCTCCCCTGCTGCGCAGCGCCAAGAGCCAGCGCCCGGCGCGCCGAAAGACCGACCGGAGACCATCGCAGATCCCCTTCAACACCGGTGAAGGTTTGCGCGCCGCCTACTACGTGCAGGACGACGCCGCCAGTTACTCCTCGCTCAAAGAGCACGTTCACCAGATCGACCTGCTCTTTGCGCAGTGGTTTCACGTAAACGCGCCCTCGGGAACCCTGATGGCGATGTCCGGAGACAACCTTCACGAGTATCCCGTGGTGGAGGGCGCCACGGTCCACGACCCCGACAGCATGAGCCGGGTGAAGAACGTGATTCAGGCGGCAAGAGAAGACACGGAAGTGATCCCTCACCTGAACAACTACAGCCCGCGCAACCAAAGCTGGGATGCGGACGTGGGAGACGTTCTGAAGGACGAGGGCAAGCGCGCCGCGCTACGCAACCAGATTATGCGCTTTTTTGCGGCATATTCGGGCTATTATCCCGGGCTTTCGCTGGACATCGAAAGCCTGAACGACGACGCTCTGCCGGGCTACCTGAGCTTCATTCAGGAACTTTATGCCGCGATGCACGCGCGCAATCTGCACCTCTATGTGAACGTGGCCGCTTCCACGCCGGACAGCGAGCTCAAGACGATCGCCGCCAACTCCGACGGCATTGTGCTGATGAATTACGACGAGCATGAGGCCAACAGCGATCCGGGGCCAGTGGCCAGCCAGAACTGGTTCGTAGGCAACCTGCAGCGAGTGCTAAAGGTGGTGCCGAAGGATAAGATCATCTGCGCCGTTGGCAACTACGGCTATGACTGGACACTCTCGATCCCCGACCCCAAGGACCGCCGGCATCCCAAGCCGCAGGTGCTGGATACCGAAGACCTGTCAGTCTCCGATGCATGGCAGCGCGCTTCCGACGCCGATGCCGACCTCGATCTCAATTACGACACTCTCAATCCCCACTACGAATACATCGACGAGGACAACAATCAGCGCCACGTGGTCTGGTTTCTGGATGGCGTTTCGCTGCTGGATGAGATGCGCGCCGCCCGCGCCCTGGGACTGCAGACCTTTGCCCTTTGGCGGCTCGGCGAGGAAGACAGCTCACTGTGGAGCATCTGGGACAAGCCAACCTCTCCCGATTCGTTGCAGGCGCTGGGGTCCGTGCAGCCTGGGCACGATGTGGACACCGAGGGCGAAGGCGATATTCTGCGCGTGACCGGATTGCCCCAGCCGGGCAAACGCAGCGTGACAGTCGACACCGATGAGGCCGATCCGCGCAAGAAGCTCATTATCGATGAGCACATGGATGTGTATCCGCGCACCTACACCATCGAGCAGTACGGTTACCATCCCAACGAGGTGGCGCTGTCGTTCGACGACGGGCCCGATCCCAAATGGACGCCGAAGATTCTTGACATTCTGAAGCAGAAAAATGTAAAGGGCACATTCCTGATCATCGGCGCCGAGGCTGCGGAGAATGTGGGCGTGATGCGGCGGGTCTTCCGCGAGGGCCACGAGATTGGAAACCACACCTGGACGCATCCGGACATCAGCGAAATTTCAGCGCGGCAATTGGACCTGGAAGTAAAGCTGACGGGCCGGCTGTTCGCGAGCAAGCTGGGCGTGCAGCCGCTCTACTTCCGCCCTCCGTACGACATTGACGAGGAGCCGGACACCGACGACCAGGCTGCGCCGGTAGTCAGCATTCAACGCGAAGGCTACACCATCATCGGCAACAAGATCGATACCGACGACTGGAACGAGCATCCGCGCAAAACGCCTGTCGAAATTGCGCAATCGGTGCTGGCCCAGTTGCAGACCATGAAGACTAAGCCGCAGTTTCGCGGCTCCATCATCCTGATGCACGATGGCGGCGGCAATCGGCAGGCTACGGTGGATGCCCTGCCAATGCTGATCGACACGCTGCGCGCCCATGGCTACACCATTGTGCCGGTCTCTTCGCTGATGGGCAAGACCACGGCGGAGGTGATGCCACCGCTCACCTTCTGGCAGCGCATGCGCGCCGTGCCCGATTCCATTGCCTTCTCCGCGGTCGACATCGTGGGCAACTTCATCGTCATGGTCTTCTTCCTCGGCGACATCCTGATGAGCGCGCGGCTGATTATCGTGGGTCTGTTCGCGGTGATCGACCGGCTGCGCAAGCCTTACCACAAGGCCACCGAGGGATTCGCCCCGCGGGTCGCCGTCCTGATCCCCGCCTACAACGAGGAGACGGTGATCGTGCGGACGATCCGCTCGGTGCTCAACTCGGACTACAAGAATCTTCACGTCATCGTGATCGACGACGGGTCCTCCGACAACACGGCGGAGGTCGCTCGCGAGGCCTATGCAACCGAGATTGCCGCGGGGCGCGTGCAGGTGCTGAGCAAGCCCAATGCCGGAAAAGCGGCCGCGCTCAACTACGCGCTCGAACGGTTGAGCGAGGAGATTTATGTGGGCATCGACGCGGACACCGTGATTGCCGCGGACGCGATCTCCAAGCTGATTCCGCATTTTGAGGACCCCAGGATCGGAGCCATGGCCGGCAACGCCAAGGTGGGCAACCGCGTGAACTTGTGGACGCGCTGGCAGGCCCTCGAATACATTACCAGCCAGAATTTTGAGCGGCGCGCGCTGGATCTTTTCCACGTGGTCACCGTGGTTCCCGGCGCCATTGGCGCGTGGCGCACGGCCCCGGTGAAGGCCGCGGGCGGGTATCCGCTCAACACCGTTGCCGAGGACGCCGACTTGACCATGAACCTGCTGGAACAGCGGTGGAAGGTGGACTACGAAGACCGCGCCCTGGCTTTCACCGAAGCGCCCATCGACGCAAAGGGGTTGATGCGGCAGCGGTTCCGGTGGTCGTTTGGGACGCTGCAGGCGGTGTGGAAGCATCGCGCTGCATTCGTGCGCAACAAGGCGATGGGCCTGTTCGCTTTGCCGAACATTCTCATCTTCCAAATGTTTTTGCCGCTGGTTTCGCCGTTCATCGACCTGATGTTCGTGGCCGGCGTGGTCAACTTCTTTGTCGATCGCTACTACCACCCCGAGGCAGCCTCGACGGCCAGCCTGGAGAAGCTGATTGTCTACTTCCTGGGCTTCCTGCTGATCGACTTCATTACTTCTTCGGCCGCGTTTTCGCTGGAGCGGCGGCATCCGGCAAACAAGGGTGATGGGTGGCTGCTGTTCCACATCTGGCTGCAGAGGTTTGCTTACCGGCAGTTGTTTTCGATTGTGTTGTTCAAGACGCTGAAGCGGGCGATCGACGGAAAGCCCTTCAACTGGGACAAGATTGAGCGCACCGCGCAGATGAGCAAGGCGACCGAGGCGATCACGGAGTCGGTGGGCTGATTTCCGGGTGTTGGCATCGCCGAGTTTTGAATCCTTTTCCAGGTCCCAAGAGCGAGCCTGGGGCACCCGGCCTCGAAACCGGAGTCCGCAAATTTCACCTGCTGACAATTCCCAACTCGCGCAGCAGGAACGCATAGTCCAGGGCGATTTCTTTGAGGTAGTCGTAGCGACCGCTGGCGCCGCCGTGGCCTGCCTCCATATTCGTCACCAACAGCAGCGTATTGTTGTCGGTTTTGAGGGTGCGGAGTTTGGCTACGTACTTGGCCGGCTCCCAATACATGACCTGGCTGTCGTTGAGGCTCGTCTTGACTAACATCGCCGGATAACTCGCGGCTTTCAAATTGTCATAGGGCGAGTAACTCAGCATGTACTGGAAATAATTCTCATGGTTGGGATCGCCCCACTCCTCGTACTCGGGAACTGTGAGCGGCAGTGAGGCATCGAGCATGGTGTTCATGACGTCCACAAATGGTACATGCGAGAGGACGGCGCGGAAGAGATCGGGGCGCATGTTCGAGACCGCGCCCATCAGCAAGCCGCCGGCTGAACCGCCTTCAATGGCTACGCGCTTGGGGTCGCCAAAGCCCGCGGCGGTGAGATGCTCGACCGAGGCGATGAAGTCGGTGAAGGTGTTGCGCTTGACGAGCATTTTGCCGGCGTCGTGCCAGGGCTCGCCCAGGTCGCCGCCGCCGCGGATGTGCGCGTAGGCCATCACCACGCCGCGATCGAGCAGGCTGAGGCGGTTGGAACTGAAGCCGATGGGCAGCGAGTAGCCGTAGGAGCCGTAACCGTAAACGTACAGCGGATTGCGGCCTGGCTCGCGCTTGTCTTTGCGATAGACAAGGGACACGGGAACCTGAACGCCGTCGGGTGCCGTGGCGTGCACTCGCTCGCTGGCGTAGAGAGTGCGATCGAAGCCGCCGGGAATTTCAAGCTGCTTGAGGAGCGTGGATGCGCCGCTTGCGACGTCGTACTCATAGACCGAGCTGGGCGTGACCAGGGACTGGTAGCCATAGCGGAAGGTGGTTGTCTCAAAGATGCGGTTGATGTGCGGGTGGGCGCTATAGGCCGGCTCGGGGAAGGCTATCTCGGCGGTCCTGGCTGCTTCAGGACCGTCGCCGGAAAAATTCCAGAGACGCAGGCGGGGCAGGCCGTTCTCGCGCTCGCAGGCTATGAAGAAACCGGCGAAGAGATCGATCTCCTCGAGCATCACATCGTCTCGGTGGGGAATGCGTTCCGTCCAGTGACTGCGGCCGGGTGTGGCTACGGGTGCGGTGACCAGGCGGAAGTTGCGGCCGCTGTCATTGGTGCGGATGAACCAGAGGCCATTGCGGTGGTCGATGGAGTACTCGTGATCGTCGTGGCGCTCGCTGATGAGAGCGAAGCTGCCTTCCGGCTGGTCCGCAGCCAGCACGCGGGATTCGGTGGTGGTGTGGCTGGCGGATTCCACCACCAGGAATTTGCCGTCGCGGGTGCGGCCTACGCCAACATTGAAACGCTCGTCGTCGTCCTGGTAGACGAGTTCATCTCGCGTGTGAAGCGAGATGAGCGTGTGGCGCCAAAGCTGGAACTGGCGCTTTTGCTGTTCGTCTTCGACGGTGTAGAAGAGGGTGCAGTTGTCAGCGGCCCAGACTATGGAGCCGACACGCTCGACTTCGCCCGGAAGAGTTTCGCCGGTTTCCAGATCCTTGATGCGCAGAGTGTATTGGCGGAAGCCGGTGGTGTCTGTGGTGTAGGCGAGAAAACGGCCGTCGTCGGTAATGTCGGTATCTCCGATGGCGAAGAAGGCGTGGCCTTTGGCGAGTTCGTTGCCGTCTAGGATTACTTGCTCGGGTGACGATTCCCAGGTCCCAGAATCGGGACCTGGGGCACCCGGAGTCTGTTCGACTGCGGCGTGTTTACGGCAGTAGATCGCATACTGGGAGCCTTCTTCAGTGCGGGAGTAATACCACCAGGCGCCGTCGCGGTAGGGGACCGAAATGTCGGTCTGCTTCATGTGCGAAAGCATTTCCTGGTAGAGTTGCTCGCGCAGGCCATTCAGTGGCGCCAATACGGCGTCGGCGTAGGCGTTTTCCGCTTCGAGGTAAGCGGTGACTTCGGGATTCTGCTTGTCGCGCAACCAGGCGTAGTCGTCGGCGAGCGGCACTCCGTGCACAAGAGTCTCGGTTTGGTGTTTCCGGGCGATGGGGGGCGAGGGTATCGGATTCAGGCTCATCTCATTTTCAGTGTAGTGCTTGCGAGGCGAGGGAACCTTTGTCATGCCACCCGCGTACAATTGGAAGGAATGAAGGGCTTTTGGCGCGCAAAAACGACCGTCTTTCGGCTGCTTCCGGCAGCTCTTTCCCTTGTTTTCGCCTTCCCGGCCCACGCACAGAGCGTCGACAGCCTGCCCAAGCCCACCGATTACGTGAGCGACAACGCGCACGTGCTTTCCTCAGACACGATTGCGCAACTGGACTCGGTCTGCGCGCAACTTGACCACTCCCAGGCCAACTCGCAGATTGCGATTGTGACCGTTCAGACGATGAACGGTGACGATGCCGCCGACTACGCCAACCAGCTCGAAGACAAGTGGAAGATAGGCAAGAAGGGCTCGGATAAGGGCGTGCTGGTGCTGCTGGCCGTGGGCGACCACAAGTACCGCATCGATGTGGGTTATGGCCTCGAAGGAATTTTGAACGACGCCAAGGTGGGCGACATTGGGCGGGAGATGGTTCCCTATCTGCGCTCGGGCGATTACGATTCGGCGGTGACGCTGGCTGTGGGCCAGGTGGCCCAGGTGATTGCCGCGGACGCCAATGTGACGCTGACCAACCAGCCGGTGCCGGCAGCCGAGCCGGAGCCCCAGGAGCGGCACAGCCCGGTGTTGGGCAAGGTGATCCTGCTGATTATTCTGCTTATCTTCTTTGGCGGCGGGTCCATTTTCAGGATGCTGCTTGGCTATGGGCTTTTCTCCAGCATTTTTGGCGGGGGTGGCCGCGGCTGGGGTGGGGGCGGATTTGGTGGAGGCGGCGGAGGCTTCGGCGGCGGGGGTGGTGGAGGGTTTGGCGGGTTTGGTGGAGGCGGGTTCGGCGGCGGCGGGGCCGGGGGGAGCTGGTAGGGTTGCGGCTTTCAGCTCTCAGCTTTCAGCTTGTTTTGCGCCGATTCCGTCGGCGATGCTAAAACCGGGAGCTGAAAGCTGAAAGCTGTTTCACAAAGGGGCTTCCCTCAAGCGGAAGCCGGAGGAGAGAAACACTGTATGAGCAAGGGACTTGGTATTACGCTGGGCATTCTGGGCGTTCTGCTGGTGGTTGTTTTCATGGTTTTTGGCAGCTATATCAGCGCCAAGAACCAGATGGTAGCCAAAGATCAGAACGTGAAAGCCGCGTGGTCGGAGGTCGACGTGCAGTTGGAGCGGCGCGCCGACCTGATCCCCAACCTGGTGGAGACCGTGAAGGGATTCACCAAAGAAGAGAGCACCGTGTTCGGCGACATCGCCAATGCGCGCGCGGGGATGTTGAACGCGCAGGGTCCGGCAGCGAAGATTGCAGCCAACGGGCAGCTTGACGGAGCGCTGGGGCGGCTGCTGCTGCTGACCGAGAACTATCCGCAACTGCGTTCGAGCGACCAGTTCATGCGCCTGCAGGACGAGCTTGCGGGGACCGAGAACCGGATCAGCGTGGCCCGGAAGCGCTATAACGATGCGTTGCAGGACTACAACACGTTTATCCTGCAGTTCCCGAACAGCATTTGGGCGGGGATGGCCGGCTACGCGAAGAACGACGCCTACTTTACGGCGAGTCCGGCGGCGCAGGCGGTTCCATCGGTTAAGTTCTAGTAGGACACTCGCTCACACGCCAGAAAGGCCATCTCGCCCAGCGGGATGGCCTTTCTGGAATTGCAGTGAACAGGGTGTGCGGCCCAGGCTGAGCCGGTCCAGAGGCTACTTGAAGGAAGCGATGGCGCTTGCTTCGTCGTCGCTGATGTCGAAGACTGTGTAGAGCTTGGTCAACTGCAGCAAGTCGTGGACCTTCTTTGTCAGCTTGAGCAGCTTGAGCGCGGCGCCCTGGTTCTTAGCGGTGGTGTAGGCGCTTACCAGCTCGCCCAAACCGGAGCTATCGATGTAGTTCACGTCTCCCAGGTTGAGCAGGATCTTTTTCTGACCCTTGCTGATCAGGTCGCGAATGGCATCGCGCAGCTGCACACTGCCCTCGCCCAGGGTGATCCGCCCGCTGAGGTCCAGAACGGTGACGCCGTCCACTTCTCGGGAAGCAATAGTTAGAGCCACGGAATATCCTCCTTGTTGGTAATACGGTTATAGCACTTTCACGGTGCCGATCTTCTGTTGAAAAACATCTCCGGGTCAACTACGATTTCCAACCGCTAATCCCCGCCGCCGGCGCGAAGCAGTCATCCGACCTCCGCCCGCGATCCTGCGGCGGCCCATTACGTCTTTTCCCCAGTGGCCGCCAAATGCTTTACAAGCGTCAGTTCGGTCCCGGGATGCAATTGACGAAAGTGTACCTCATCCATGAGAGAACGGATAAGGAAGATGCCACGGCCGGTGCCGCGCAACAGATTCTCAGGCGCGAGAGGGTCGGGCACGGTCTCGGGAATAAAGCCGCTGCCCTCGTCGGCGATGGTAAACACCAGATCCTTGCCGGTATTCTCCAGACCCACGGCGATATGCCGCGACGGGTCGTATTCGTTGCCGTGGAGGACGGCGTTGACCGCAGCCTCGCGGACCGCCATGGTCACGTGGAACCGCTGGTCCTCGTCCAGGCCTGCGTCCGCAGCCAGCTTTTCGGCCGCCGCTTCCACCTCGCCGACGCTTTCCATCGTCGAGATCAGGCGGAAACTCAGCCGTCCTTTCCTCGGTTCGCTCACAGGGTTCGTAATCCACCTTCTCTGCAACGGACCGTGGAAATCAAACTTTGCCGCCGCACACCGACCTTGCTGGCAGTTTCATGGCTGATGAGGAATCGTGTCAAGTTTTGTGTTGTTTCAAGTGGATGAATGGATCAAAGCCGCCGCCAAGCACAAGATTGTCGATGACTGCGCTGGGAGCGTTCATTTGGGCGTTCCCGGTTGCAGTTGTTTGATGCGGGACACGCACAGGCGCGCGGGTTTAAAGCTCTGGATCAGGATGTCGTTGTCTCCGAAGCCGGCGGCTGAGCACATTCTTTGCCAGTCTCCCGGCACAAAAGACCGCGCTATCGAGACCGGTGCGTCGTGTTGCACGAACGGATGAAGCCGGGTGAGCTTTGCGATCACCCGGATCGCGTAGTACGGGATGGGCGCGCGGGAGAGATCGTTGATGAACCATCCAAGCTCGGCATGCTGCTCCATCCAGCGCAGAAACAGCACGATCCTGTCTTCGGCAAGATGATGCGTGAAGAGCGAACTGAGGACGAGATGAACGGGGCGCGGCGGCGCGTAGTGAAAGACGTCTGCGCTAAGCCAACGGATTCGGCTGGAGGCGGGGCTGACCTCGGACGCAATCGCGGCAGCATCCGGATTGAGGTCCAAGCCGATTAGTTCCACGGCCATGCGGCGCGCCTTCGCCCATTGCTCGATGCGGCGCAGGCCGTCTCCATAACCGCAGCCCACATCGAGAATGCGGAGCGGTTCGGTGAGCGCCTGCGTCGAGTCCACAAATTTGTCGAGCCAGCGGAGTACCGGCCGGGAGGCGAGGGTCCAGCGGTTGATTCTGGCAATGTCGCGGAGACAGCCGCGCAATTGGTCGCGGCTGCACGGCCCGTCCATCAATTCCGTGAGCTGGGCGCGATGGCAAAAATCGAGCGGGTTATGCGGCATGGAAGAGCATGGTCTCCGCCGTAAGTCCGGGGCCGAACGACATGGCGCATCCGGGCTGCCCCGATTGCGCCCGCTCGGCGAGCTGTTGCAGCACAAACATCACTGTCGCCGAGGACATGTTGCCATAGCGGGCCAGCACATTGCGCGAGCAGGCGAGTGCATCGGCGTTCAGCCCAAGGCCCTTTTCTACCGAGTCGAGAATGGAGCGGCCTCCGGGATGCACTGCCCACAAGCCGATGGACTCGGGGGCTTGCCCGCGCGTGATTTCGGTTCCCGATTCTTTGAGGGCGCGGCCAATCTCTCCCGGAACCTCGCCGGAGAGATGCATGTCGAAGCCGAGCTCGCCGATGCGCCAGGTAATCAGGTGGCTCGTAGCGGGGATTTGCACGGCAAGGAAACTGTCGATCGCCAGCCCGTGCGGCTGGGCGCTGACCAGGCTGGCCGCGCAGCCATCCGCGAAGACCAGAAACGAGAGCACCTGCTCCAATTCGTGCGTTTCCTGAAAATGCAGCGTACAGAGTTCGAGATTGAGGATAAGCACCTGCGCATCGGGCTCGGAGCGGACGATGTGATGCGCCGACTTGAGAGCGTTGATAGCGGCGTAGCAACCCATGAAGCCGATCATGGTTCGCTCCACCGAAGGGGAGAGACCGAGATGGCTGACAACTTCGAAGTCCAGGCCGGGCGCGTAGAGTCCGGTGCACGAGGTGACGATGACGTGGGTAATATCGCGCCGCTGCTCTGGAGTGAGCGCAAGCCGGTCGAGCGCGCAGTGTGCCAGCAGCGGAGCAAAACGCTCGAACAATTGCATGCGGCGCGCGGTCGGGGGAAAATCGCCGGGCACGTAGACTTGCTCCTCGTCGCGCCACAAGCCATCGTCCGCGGGAATGGGGTTCACAAATGAATAGCGGCTTTCAATCGCCGAGAGGCGGGCCATGCGGCGAAACAGCTTGCGGGGCGTGCCTTCGGTAAGCAGGTTGGCGGCAAAATCGATGAATGCCTTATGGACGTCGTGCGGCGGGACTGCGGTGGCGATGCAATTGATGTGCGCGGTCGTCATTCTTGTGCCCTCGCGGCAATAAATCGTTACCCATGACTATTCTTAGACGGACGGCCAGGGGAAGTGTAGATCAATTGTAATTCTGGATGCGGAAAGGACGGGTGGCGAGTGAAAAAGCGCGCCGGTCCGGAACGAAAACAGATCTTATATGCTGATCCGAGAACGATTGCCGGATTTTAATTGGTGAATGCGGGCGTAGCCCGCTTGAGCATCGCAGGGTTGCAACCTCGGATGCGCCCCGGCGCGTACACTTGCAGCGAAGGAATAAACTCACTTTATGCAGCCTCGCACTACAGCCAGGGTTAGCCTTACCGCGCTGCTCGGCACTCCGGTGACCGATGCGCAGGGGCACCTGCGGGGAAAGCTCAAGGACATTGCGGTAGCCACCGGACCCGACGCCGGCAAGGTGGCTGGCCTGGTGCTCAAGACTCGTTCCGGACTGGCGATTGTGCCCTCCGAGGACGTGATGGAGACGCCGGCCGGCACACTCGAGCTGCGTTCCGCGGGCGCTCTGGTGCCGCTCAAAGACCAGGGCAACTACCTCTATCTGCAGCAGGACCTGGTGGATCGGCAGATTATCGACATCCACGGGCGAAAAGTGGTCCGCGTAAACGATGTGGACCTGGAATGGATGGGGCAGGGCGCGGCCCATCTGCTGCGGGTGGCCGAGGTGGAGATCGGCATGCGCGGGGCTTTCCGCCGCGTCTTCAAAGGAGTGTTGCCGCGCGCCACGCTGGAATCGATTTCGAGGAAGTTCGGCGCTCATGGAATTCCCTGGCATTTTGTGGACGTGATCGAGGTGGATCCGGCGCGGCGCGTCAAGCTGCGCATCGAGCACGAACGGCTGGCGGATATGCATCCGTCGGAACTGGCGGACATTCTGGAAGATCTGGCTCCGGCCGAGCGCGAAGCTGTCTTCACTTCGCTGGATGAAGAAGTGGCCGCGGACGCGCTGGAGGAAGTCGAGCCAAAGCTGCAAAAGGCGCTTCTCGAAAAACTGGACGAAGAAAAGATCGCCGACATNNGAGGAGATGGACCCCGGCGCCGCGGCCGATCTGCTGGCCGAACTGCCGGAAGACCAGTCCGACGCGATTCTCGAGGAGATGGAGCCGGAGGAGCGGCAGGAAGTCGAGGAGCTGCTCGAGTTCGACGAGGACTCGGCCGCGGGGTGCATGACCACTGATTTCGTCTACCTGGGAACGGAATCCACTGTTACCCAGGCGGTGCTGGCGCTGCGCACCTTCGACGGCGACCCGGAGACGGTGACCGAAATTTACATATTGGATGAAAAGCGAGTGCTGCGCGGGGCCATTCCGCTGGCGCGCCTGGTGATGGCCCAGCCGGAGGCGCGGCTCAGCGTGCTTGCGGAGCCGCGCGTGCTCTCTTGCCCGGCCGACACGAATCAGATGGATCTGGCCGAGGTTTTCGATAAATATAACCTTCATGCGCTGCCGGTAGTGGATGCCCTGGGACGGATGGTGGGCGTCGTGCAGGCCGACCAGGTGATCAGCTACCTGCGGGAAAAGATCTGAGGAATTCGGAAAAGGGCGACTCCGGAAGAGGTTGTCTTGTTCCTAAAGTAATGTTCCCACTGTCCCGAAATGAGCAAAACAACACAGTTTTTGTCCTGGGAGTGGCCAAATCCTGTACAAATCCTGTGGATTTTTCTGAATCTATGAAACAATCCAGGAATGGTCCAGTTCCCAAAGATTATCCAGGGCGGGATGGGCGTCGGCGTCTCCAATTGGCGCTTGGCCCAGGCTGTCTCAAAACTAGGCCAGCTGGGTGTGGTTTCGGGAACTGCACTCGATTCCCTGTTTGTCCGCAGGCTCGCCGATGGCGACCAAGGCGGGTACATGCGTCGGGGGCTGGATGCCTTTCCCTTTCCCGAAATGGCCAGACGCATCTGGCAGGAGTACTTTACGCCCGGCGGCAAGCCGAGCGGGACGCCTTATCCGAACATTCCCATGCACCAGCGGAACAGCGCGCCCAAGCTGATCGAGCTGTGCATGGTGAGCAACTTTGTCGAGGTCTTTCTGGCCAAAGAAGGCCACAAAAATCCGGTGGGCATCAATTTTCTTGAGAAGGTGCAGATGCCGCACCTGGCTTCAATCTATGGAGCCATGCTGGCGGGCGTGGGCTATGTGCTGATGGGCGCGGGCATTCCACTGCACATCCCCGGCGTTCTGGATGCCTTTGCGGCCCACCACGTGGCGGAGTACAAGCTGCAGGTGACCGGAGCACTGCCTGGGCAGGAAACGCAGATGGTTCTCGATCCGGCCGAGTTCGCGGAAGGCCCGCTGCCGATTCTGCACCGGCCGAGATTTCTGGCTATTGTCTCCTCGAACACGCTGGCGACCACCATGCTGCGGCGGGCGAGCGGGCGGGTGGATGGATTGGTGATTGAAACTCCGACGGCAGGCGGACATAACGCGCCTCCTCGCGGCAAACTTCAACTGAACTTCGCTGGCGAGCCGGTTTATGGCGAGCGGGACCGGGTGAACATTGCGGAACTGCGCGCGCTGGGGGTTCCCTTCTGGCTGGCGGGCGGGTATGGCAATCCGGAAAAACTGCGCGAAGCCCTCGAACAGGGTGCAGCGGGCATACAGGTGGGAACGGCCTTTGCGTTTAGCCGCGAGTCGGGAATGCGGGCCGATCTGAAGAGCAGGCTGATTCGCCAAGCGATAGCGGGAACCGGCGAGGTATTTACCGATCCTGTGGCTTCGCCTACCGGGTTTCCGTTCAAGGTTGCGCAACTCGAAGGCACCTCTTCGGCTTTTAACATCTACCAGGAGCGCAAGCGGGTTTGCGATCTGGGCTATCTGCGCGAGGCTTACGCCCCAGCGGAAGGCAAGATCGCTTATCGCTGCTCGGCCGAGCCGGTCGAGAACTACCTGGCCAAAGGCGGCAAGATTGAAGACACCGTGGGCCGCAAGTGCCTTTGCAACTCTCTGATGGCCAATATCGGCCACCAGCAGACGCGCAAGGATGGATACGTTGAGCCGGCACTGGTAACGGTGGGCGACGACTTGAACACGGTTGCGCAGTTCCTGGCGCCGGGGCGGGATAGCTACAGCGCCGTGGATGTGGTGGAATCGCTGCTGAGCTTGAGCGTGGACTTTGAAGAACAACAGGTCGAACGGGAGCTGGCAGTCTCGGCCTGATCGGATGACCGAGTCAAACTCTGATTTGCTGAAGCCGAAGGGTGGATTCACTTTGTGAGTCCACCCTTTTTGCATCGGCACCAATAAAGCTCGTTCGAGATCTAGCCGCCAGGCATGGGCCTGGGCGCGGCAGGGCCGCCGGGGTCAAACATTTTGGGAATGCGATCTTCGGCGGCGGGCAGAGCCGGGAAGCTCGAGTGCGGTTCGGTCTGGTACCAGTAGGCGACGGAGTAGAAGTCGTCTGACCGGTGGTTGGCGTGGCCGTGCTCGATGGTCACCTTGATCGACTCGTCGAAGGTGATGGGGCTCTCGGTGTGCCAGCGGTAGAGGCAATAGCGGCCGCCGATATGCTCCGGATCGACCATGTAGGGCGCGCCGTTGTGCTGGTAGCCGAAGGACTGGAGGCCAAAGTCCCAGGCGCCGTTGTAGTAGTCCTCTGACCCGGTGCCGTTGATGGTCGGCAGCGTATCGCCGTCGATGAAGATCATGTCGTCGCCTTCGCCGAACCAGCCGGCCTGATTCTGTAGCACGGCCTGCGTGACGCCGACAAAATGGCCGCGGCCTTTGGCCTCGAGAAAAACGTAGTTGTCTTTCCCGTCGAGATTCTTGCGCTCGTTGATGCCGGGGCTGCCGTTGTTGCTCCAGTCGTTGGTCCATCCCCGGCACGGCGCGGCCTGGCGGTATTGCGCGTGAAAGCGGCAGAGATCGGCCGGAAGACTGCGAAGCATGACGTAGTCGATGGCGAAGTAGAGGCTATCGGTACGCACCTTGCCCTCGTTGGTCACAGTGATGCGGGCGGCGCTTGAAAATGGCATTTGGAAATAAGAGTTGAGGGCCTTGATCGGCGCGACGGCCAGCAAAGCCGACTGGTAGACAAAATACTCCCCCAGGCCGAGACCGAAGAAATCGCCGATGGGCGCTTCGACGGAGGGCGTGCTTTCGCCGTCCCACCAGGCGCGCAGGACCAGGTTCTTGAGGTGCATGGGGTCGGGCGAGTCGATGGTGAACCACATGTGCGTGACGACCCCGGCGCCCGCTGTTTCCAGCAGCGTCAGCGACTGGCCTGGCTCCACGGGAAAGGCGTCGCCGTTACCGCCGGTGCGGTCCCAACTGGAACTGCGCCGGGTTTTGTAGTTGCGCAGGCGGGCTTGGGCAAAGAGCTCGTCCGAAAATTCAGGTTGCCCGGCGGGCGCGGTTGGCGCGGCAGGCGCGCTCGCGGCATTCAGGCCGAGCAGCGCGGCCGCGGAGACCATCCCTCCCAGCACACGGCGCCTTGCCGGCAAACCCTGATTGGAATCGGACGAATGCATTGAGCGAGCCCTCCTGGCATTTAGGTAGTGAAAGCGAGTTGTAATCTCGCGCGCCGGGGGATGTCAAGCCGGACACGGATCAGCGCTTGCGCTCCTTCAGGTTGTGGCTGTCGCTGGCCTTCAGAGTCATTCCGTAGAGAGCCTTGAATTGTTCGATTTCCTTGAGCGTTTGCGGAGAGAATGGGATGATCTTGCCTTCGAAAGCGTGCAGGACGATTCCTTCCAGCAGGTCGCCCAGGGTCATGTCCTTCTGCTCGGCGAGGGCCTTGAGCACCTTCAACATGCGCTTTTCCATCCTGACGCCGGTCTGTACGCGTTCGACGACGACTGGTTCACGATTTTGCGGTTCGCTTGGCATTGCTTTCTCCTGTTATCTTGGTACCAATGTACCCCGATAACAAAACCTTGTCAATCTTCCCGCAGTGACTTTTCGGGGGACTCATGTGTCCCGCGCTCGAACACGCGGCACTCGCACATTGGAGCTTCGCCTGTTATGGTCAGTGAGGAAACCGAAGATGAACCCACCTTAGGACCGGCCGGGCATGTGGAAGCGTTGGCGAATCCGGATACTGCTGTTTCTGGCCGTTCTCGGTCCGGGATTCATCACCGCAAATGTCGATAACGACTCCGGCGGCATCCTCACTTACTCCCAGGCGGGCGCGCAATACGGCTACACGCTGCTGTGGACCATGATTCCGATCACCATCGCTCTGATCGTGGTGCAGGAGATGTGCGCCCGCATGGGCGTGGTCACCGGCAAGGGCCTCAGCGACCTGATCAGAGAAGAATTTGGCCTGCGGCTCACCTTTGTGCTGATGGTGCTGCTGGTGGTGGTCAACTACACCAACGTGGTCACCGAGTTCATCGGCATTGCAGGGTCGCTGCACCTTTTCCATGTGACCAAGTTCATTTCCGTGCCGTTTTGCGCGGCGCTGGTTTGGTACATGGTGGTCAAGGGAAACTACAAGAGCACGGAAAAAATCTTCCTTGTGGCTTCGGTCGTTTATATCGCTTACATCTTTGCGGGGGTGCTTTCGCAGCCCAGTTGGCACGATGCGCTGCTGGCGACGGTTCGGTTGCCGCAGAGATCGGTCTGGAGCGACAAGGCCTATATGTACATGGCGATCGGCGTGGTCGGCACCACCATCGCTCCGTGGATGCAGTTCTATCTGCAATCTTCGATCGTGGAGAAGGGCATTCGCGTGAAAGACTACGCGGCCTCGCGGCTGGACGTGATCGTGGGCAGCATCTTTACCGATCTGGTGGCGTGGTTCATCGTGGTGGCCTGCGCGGCCACGCTCTACGTGCATGGGATGGGGGCGATCCAGGTAGCCTCCGACGCGGCTGAGGCCATGCGCCCGCTGGCCGGCGACTACGCGTTTATTCTTTTTGCCTTCGGGCTATTCAATGCGTCGCTGTTCGCGGCGTCCATCCTGCCCATCTCCACCGCTTACACGGTCTGCGAGGGCATGGGGTTCGAATCGGGCGTGGACAAGAGCTTCAAGGAAGCTCCGTTTTTCTACTGGCTCTATTCGCTGCTGATCGTGGGCGGGGCCGCAACCGTGCTGCTGCTGCCGGACGCGCAACTGATCAACGTGGCGATTCTTTCGCAGGTATTGAACGGCGTGCTGCTTCCGGTGGTGATTATTCTCATGCTGATGCTCATCAATCGCAAAGACCTGATGGGCGAGCACAGGAACTCTCGGGTGTGGAATGTGATTGCGTGGGGGACGAGCATTATCGTGATCGGGATGACGCTGGTGATGCTGTGGGGGATGATGCCGGGACACTGAGGACTGCGCGTCTAGCAGGCTCAGGTGTGGGCGAGGACGCGATCCTCGTGGATTATCAGGATTACCACTAAGGGGACTACGGCGATGACGATGATGCACAACCCGGCCGGCCCAGGCGAACTGCTGCAGGAGTTCCTCGGCAAGAGAACTGCAACCGAGCTCGCCGAGCATATCGGCGTAGCGCGCGCCACCGTCTCGCGTATCCTGAATGGCCGCACCTCCGTTTCGATGGACCTCAGCATCCGGCTCGGCGAGGCTCTGGGGCTTTCCCCGGATTTCTTCTCGAAGGCTCAGCTCCAGTACGACCTGTGGATCGAATCACGGAGGAAGCGGCCGAAGATCAGGCCGCTTGCCGCTTGAGGGACGGCGCGTCCAGCGGGATGCCTGGGTCTCAAAATCGAGACCTGTGGTCCCCGACCACGATCAGGGGTATTCTTCGAGATAGGCCAGACAAGATCACTGGGGCAATCAGTAACGGGAAGAAACTGGCTTTGCTGAAAGGTTCCGGAATATACGTGACGGAGGACAACGGCAGAGAGCCTCATCAGTGAGCGGTTTTGCATCTCGGCTGGGTGCCCCAGGTCCGGATTTTCGGACCTGGGAAGGATCGTCGGTGTTCTTCATGCCACAGCCAGCCGTTTGAGCTAAATGTGGCCCGCGGGAATTTGGGCGAGGTCGTACTGGGCCTGCTGCGTGATCCAGCTTTCAGCGCTGCCGCCGAAGACCTGCGAAAGCCGGATGGCCATGTCCGGCGAAATGCCGCGCTTGCCGTTGACGAGTTCGGAAAGTCTGGTGCGCGTAACGCCCAGGGCCTTCGCCGCCCGCGTGATGGTGAGACCGAGCGGCTCAATGCACTCGCTAAGAACAACACTGCCGGGGTGCGGCGGATTCTTCATCGGCATGGTGAGACCTCTTTAGAGCAGCTTGCCTGCCGCCAAGTCGCGGATGAGGCCGCGGTCGGCGGCCAGGAATTCGTAGCCGGTCAGGTCTTGAAGGCGGACCCAGCGGACCTGCTGGTAGATCTGGTTGTCGATTTCGCCGGTGAACTCGTGGACGGCGAAGAATTGCAGGTCGACGGCGCCTCCATGGCGGTAGTTGTGGCGGATGTGGGTCACGGGCGGTCCAATGGATGCCTGGATGCCAAGTTCCTCACCCAATTCGCGCGCCAGCGCCTGTTCGGGGCTTTCGCCCGCTTCGATCTTTCCGCCGGGAAACTCCCACAACGAGGCCATGGGCTGATCGACACGGCGTTGACCGATCAGGACCTCGCCGCCGCGCACAATCAGGGCTGCCGCCACAAAGCGCAGGGCGGGGCCGTTGGGACGGGGGCTGGAGTTTGGCTGGGCGTCTCCCACACCTTTAGTGTAAACGCAATAAAGGAGTTGCCGTACCAAAGGGCGGGGCCGGTTTTGGCGGCGTGCAAAGCCATGTGTCCGCGAAGGGTCTGGCAGGAGCTTAAACAAATGCAGCAGGCGAGCCCCCGCTCCGCGGAGTCAGCATGTCAGCGGTCGATAGCTCTCTATTCCCCTCCTACAATCGCTCCCACTCCCTCTGCCGCGGCGGGACGAAAGTAGCCCCAGCCGTTCTTGGCCGCCGCCTCCAGAAGCGCGGGAGAAGGGTTGACGGGGTAGGGGTGGCGAGCCATTTTGAGCATGGCCAGATCGTGGATGGAGTTGCCGAAAACCGCGTCCGGGGCGGTCAATCCGACGCGTTTGAGGGCTAGAGCCTTGCCCGCATCGGTGGGAACGTCCATGATTTCGCTGGTAATGAGGCCGTCTTTGACGCGAACCTCGGCAGCCAGAATGTGGTCTTCGGGAATTTTGAAATCGCGCACTCCTTCGGCAACTACCCAGCGATTGGTGGAGCTGACGGCCCACAGGTCCACGCCGGTCGCTCGCAGCGAGTCCACCAGATCGATCATCTCCGCAAAAATGCAGTTCTGCACGAACTCCTTGACGTAGAGCGCCGCGGCAGCGCGCAGTTCCCGATCGCGCAGGCCGGCGTAGATCTGCACCATTTCGCCGCAGATTTCTTCCTCGCTGGCTTTGCCGGAACGGTAGGCGCGATGGCGGGTGTCGATCCAATCGCTTGTCGAGCGGGAGACCAGTCCCTGCTCAAGCGACCAAGCCATGAACCCATAGCCCGCGTCGCCGCCCCACAGGGTTCCATCGCAATCGAAGACCGCGACCTTTGAATTGCTTTCCAGGACCAGCCGCTTGAACTCCCGTGCGGTCCACTTCTGAATCTCTATCTGCGCTGCAGTCAAACTTTCCTCAATCCGGCTCAAAAT
>PLOG01000210.1 GCA_003142935.1 Acidobacteriaceae bacterium | reverse complement strand
AAACCTCACGTGAACTCTAGTCAGTGCCTAGAGACAGATTCTCTCAGAAAAGATCAACGATGGGCGGAAATGTGAGTAAAAGGCTCAGACCGAGCAGTGCCAGAGCAGCGGCGATGATCCGCCGAGCGCCGGGATAAACCGGCATGTTGTAGGGGATGCAAGAGCCCTACAGGATAGGAAGTAGCGAATCCATCCTGGCCTCGAGTCTTGCGGTTGTCATCGTGAGGCGGCAGCCGAAGCGTAGACAGAGGCATTGATGGGCGGGGTGATCGAGCTTCGAAAAGTCGCATTTCAGGATGCCGACTCCATGGTGTGTAGGAGGAAGGCAACACGACAGCCGCGTTACCCGCGAGTGGCAAAGGGCGATGTCATCATCGTTCGCTACGCCGATGATCTTGTGATGGGCTTTCAGCAGCGAGTTGATGCTGTGCGGTTCCTCGAAGAGTTCAAGGAACGGCTGGCACAGTTCGGCTTGGAACTACACCCGGATAAGACCCGGCTGATCGAGTTCGGACGCTATGCGGTCCGGACCCGGAAGCAGCATGGAAAGGGAAAACCGGAGACCTTCAACTTCTTGGGGTTCACCCACTACTGTGGGCAGCGCCACAAGAACGAAACCTTCACTGTCTGGCGAATCACTGCGAAACAGCGGATGGTTGCGAAGCTGAAAGCCATCAAGGCCGAGCTTCAACGCCGGAAACATGATCTCACCAGTCAGGTTGGTGCATGGCTTCGGAAGGTTGTCACCGGCTACTACTAATACCATGCTGTGCCCGGCAATCTCAATCGGCTGCGCACCTTCAGACATCGCGTCAATCGACTGTGGCGCAACGTCCTCGTTCGCCGCAGTCAAACCGCGAGGAAGAAGTGGGAGAAGCTTACCCCGGTCTTGGAAAGGTGGATACCACCACCCAGAGTCCTGCATCCTTATCCCGATGCACGCTTTTACGCCACTCATCCTTCATAAGAGCCGTATGCGTAAACGCGCACGTACGGATCTGTCCAGTGGGCGCTCAGTGATGAGCGGGTCCACACCTGCGAATCATGCACTGTGTCAGTGTGCTCGAGGCAGGATGTGAGATCGAGACTGAGATGTTCAACCCAACCGGCGCTCCAGACTACCCGATCTTCCCATTCACACGCAATGCGCGCCACGCTACGGCCCCAGTGTCCCCGGTGTAGAACCGGGGAACTGTGCAGCTCCAGGTCGACAGACATCAAAGTGCACTGACGCGGTATAAGACGACCCCGTGCGATGGAACAACCGCACTGAGGTCACTGCCTGTTTTCTCCATCGCGCCCGTCCACAGGTTGTGCGTGGAATAGCCGTGTTCATTCCTGGGGAGGCCAACGGCAGATGCCTGTACGGAGACCTTCTCCGCCGTGTTGCCGGTGTTGAACAAACCGACGATCACGTCTCCGTTCGCTTCCATCTTGGCGAACACCTGCTGGTTGCCGGTATTGGCAACTCTTCTCGCAGCGATCGAATCCTGGTCAACCGCGAGGACTGCGATGTTCTTCAGATATTTCTGCAGGTCCCGTTGGTCGAGGTTAGTGAGATCGACGCCGAGAATGAGGGGCGCCGATCCAAGCGCCCAAAGACTCAGCTGCGTCTGACGCTCGATTGCAGTAAGCCCGTTGTTGCTGCCGTTCCCTATCTCGATGGAGTCATAGTCGTTGAATCTCCCCGAACCAGAGTAAGGCTGCCACTCGGCCACATAGTTGAAGCGTTTCTCAATGTCTCTCCAGCTTGTCAGCGGGTAGCTGCTGCCGTTCTTTTCGCATCTATAGCATTCAACGTCGGGTGCGAATTCCCATTGATCAGCGTACTTCATCAGGGTTGGGGTGAGGGCTTGTGTAAAGCTTCCCTGTGTGACGTCCAGGGCGATCGGCCGCCCGCATTGCCGTATTGCTTTCGACCATGCCTCAACGTCAGCGGCGTTGCTGTTTTTCATGCCGTCGATTTTGATGTAATCGACGCCATATGCCGCGAGCATCTCGACCCATGAATTGATGTACTCCTGCGCTCCGGGCTTACTGTAACTGATGCCGAGCATGCCTTTGCAGTTGTAGTTTTCCTCCGCCACAGACGGATCCGCAATTTGGACGGCCG
Source organism: Acidobacteriaceae bacterium (assembly GCA_003142935.1). GTDB lineage: Bacteria > Acidobacteriota > Terriglobia > Terriglobales > Acidobacteriaceae > Telmatobacter. The sequence continues at coordinate 7,000 of PLOG01000210.1, read as the reverse complement.
TGTACGGCGTGCCTTTAATCGGCGTGTTCTTACTTACTGCTTGCCTCGAAATACCCGGTGTAACGTAGATCCCGAACTTCATACCGAGACTGTGAATGTAGTCAGCGACTACCTGTATGCCATCGGTATCTCCCTGTGGCGGGAATCTCGAAGAGTCCGTCACCCAGCGGCCATAACGATCGACGTTGGGACCCTGGCTGCCCGGACACTGGTACCAAAAGTCGTCCAGGTTTATGTAGTTGTAACCGAGTTTCTCCAAGCCGGAGTCCTTGAGTGCTCGCGCCTGAGCTTCGATCTTCGCTGCCGTGGGATCCTTGCGGAGAAAGCTCCAACTGCTCCACCCGAGAACGGGTCTGCGCTCGAGACCATTCTTCTCCGTCCCGGCGTTTTGCTGGCCGCCCCCAGCAGCCGCGCCTGCCGACAAGACGACCATCAGTGCAACCGTTAAAGCATGTGTCAATTGCTTCATGAAAATCATCCCTTTCTTTATCCTTGCCGGCGTCTTCCTTTGGGGAATCTACCGGCCATGGCCCAATTGAGAAGCTTAACGCAGAAGGGCACTCTCATGTTCCGGTCGGTTGACCGGCAAACCGGAAGTTACCCCGAAAATGAAGTTCTGTACGGATTCGCGACGATACAGGAGTTGGCCAGCACAGCGGCAGTGGGTCGCCTAGACACGCGAGTTGAGAATTCAGCGACTCCTAGGTCCTGGGCACCCGGCGATAAAAATCATCCGTGCGGGCCTTTCCGAGGCCCGCACGGATGCCACGATTGTCGGCAACAAGCACTTCGGGCACAGCGGTAGCCCGAATAGGAGTTATGTCCCATGAGTATCCCGGGCAACGTCTCTACGAACTGGCGTGGGGAGTCGACGATGCGCTACCAGGGCGCTTCATATCGCAAAGAATTCTTCCATGTTCATGAGGCCGCCGGAAGTTATTTTCCTTTGGACGCCAAAACGAGTTCGAGAGTCGGATTTGCCTCGCCCCGCTGAACCTTGACTTGCAGCCGGTCGCCCGACTTTCCGAAGAGAAGCTCAGAAGCCTCTTCTCCTCTGCTGGCAGTCAAAGGCTGGCCCCCAACGGCGACAATTTCGTCACCCGGCTGCACGCCGGCCTTCGCCGCGGGAGAGTCTGGCGCCACTGCTGTGATCGGGGCCTTGCTCGCATTGGCAAGGTCAATCTCAAAACCTGTCGAGCCCAGCTCTTCTGCCTTGATGAATCCGTACGGCTTGAAATGCCCATAACAAAAACTGATGGCAACCGGCGCCGCCGGCCCGATGCCGATGCAGGGAGCGAACTGGTTCTGCCAGTTGATCATCAGTTTGACCTCGGTCATGAAGCCTGAAGCTGTGGGGCCTTTGGGCGCAGTCTGCGGACCACGTACCAGGCTTACGTTCACTGGGGAGCCGGCGCGCTTCAACGTCAGGTTCAAGGTGTCGCCCCGCTGTCCGAAGACCGATTTGGCCGCGATCATCCCGGGAGTGAGCTCGGCCGCCTTGCCATTCACCGCTGTGATCATGTCGCCCACCTGGAAACCCGCACTGGCAGCCGGCGACTGAGCATCGATCTTTGTAACGGTTCCGTCGCTGCTGCCTTCCGTACCGACGGTGAGACCCGAGTAGCCAACCTGGTTGCTCACAATGAAGCCCGCCTGCTCGAAGAGCGTGGCGCATTTTTTGGCTGCAGGTCCACCGACGGGACCGATCCCGATACAAGGCGCCGTGGCTCCCTGCGGGTTCACAAGTTCGGTCTTAACCTGCCCAAAGCCGTGCGTTGCCGCGGAGGCCAACAACGCAGCCAGGAAACAACCTCGAAAACCGGCCATCATAACCTCCCTAGCCCCGTCGGACACACTCAGCTTGATGCGGTACTTGCCTGTCATGCGAACGAGTGGGGAAGCGGGGACTGTTTCTTCCACATGGTACGCGCCTTCGCGAAAGATTGTGTATCCGAAAATCTGGAATCCCTGCGGGCGTCGCGGCGCCTTGAATCGTAACTTCGGTGAGCAAAGGCAGCGCGCCAATTGAATTTCAGGATTTTACGCATGGGCGGTCGCCCGGGGGACACAGAGGGTTCCAGTCGCCACGATGCCGTTTCCCGATGAGTAACTTCCGAGTAGGCGACAAACCGCCCTGAACGCAGCTCTTCGGCTGTTTCAGCCTTTCAAAAAAAGGTGATATGGGAAGGCGGCTGTCACCGCTCTAGTGGTGACCCGCCCGTGAGCAACTGTGCCTATTACAACGGCATCGGTTTCGGCGACCACGGCGACAACCACGTCGGCTTCGCTCTCATCGAGAACGAGGAACGCACTCGCCAGGCGCTCCGCGGCATCAAGCAGATGCTGGCGAAGGGAGTCGTGCCCGCCGTCCCCGCCTGACCACTCGCTCACCCCCTTTAGTTTTGTTGCCCCATCCTTCACGCGGTCTCATGGGCGAAGGGTGGGAAGGTGGGCACCGGTGCCTCGCGGTGCGTGCGCGACAAAGAATACCTCACCTTCTCCCGCTCACGTGGTATAGCATTAGGCCCTGTCCATTTGGCCCAGGCTGAGCATCACGGGTCAAGCAATCTCCACAATCAAACTTTCCCCGAGGAGGAGAAATCATGAAATTCATGGTGGTGTGGAAGACTAGTAACTACAAGACTGCGGTTGAGCAGTTTCTCAAGACGGGCGCCCCAGCACCGGCTGGAGGCAAGACATTGGGCCGCTGGCATGTTCCAGGGTCAATGCTTGGCTGGCACCTGATTGAAGCGAGCGGCCCGGAGGTTCTTGCCGAGCACGCGGCCGAATGGGCGGATGTTTTGGAGCTGGAAATTCATCCGGTCATTGAGGACGCCGCAGCCGCAGCCGCTATGCAAAAGATACACGGCAAATAACGCGGTGCCCATCCTGCGAGTGCCCCATCCTAGCTCTGCCAGGGTGGGGTTAACGGGCAGTTCTCAAGCTGCGTTTTCTGGGTAAGGGCCTGCGGCGGAATCCCTCCAACTACGAACTAGAGCGGTGACAGCCGCCTTCCCATATCACCTGTTTTTGGAAAGGCTGAAACAGCCGATCTCGGCACTGCGGAATTAAGCACGTGGAATGGGGATTCCGGAAAGTTTTTGGAACGAGTCTGGAGTGCCCGGCGGGGAGTTCTATAGGTTCCGGGCGAACGACCGGCTGTTCGGCAGTTACCAGTTGAGTCACATTCCCGAACGCCTTCGGCATGGACGATGCGTTCGTTTCCCTGATTTTGCCGGCAGCCAGAAACCAGCCGCTATACTCTCGCTCAATGTTCGCCTATGCTGGTTCCACCATGGCATTCGGCATCCAGGAACGCAAGCAGTTCGTCGTCGAGTGCAAACGGTGTCGATGTCAAGTACCCGCCGGGGTAAAGGACTTCCCCTTCCAGTCCATTGTTATCACTTGCCTTCTCTGCGGGGAGCAGCGTCGGTACCTGCCTTCAGAGTTCTCACTAGGGAGACCAGACCACTTGGTTACGAAGCAGGCTCGGGCGCGGGTACCTTAAAAGTTTGACCTCGAACCTACCTTGCCCAATTCACAGCAATCACTCACTCACGTTCCCGTTTCTGATCATCTCAGTATCGATAGGCGCTGTGCGATGGGTTCATCGCAACCGGTGTCCTTGGGATGTGCGATTGTGACCGCTTTAAAGGGTCTGCTTCTCAATAGGATGGTTCTACCTTGACTATGAAGAGAACGCCCGAGCCCGACGCGTTTATCGAGACCAAAGCGCCTCCTTCGCAGAGAACTTTGCGCGGCCTGGACTGGCTCAATTTCCTTCTTGCAGATGTGCAGTCGGGAGTGGGACCGTTCCTGGCGATTTATCTAGCCGGCTACAGGTGGAACGAAGAAAGCGTCGGACTGGCGCTCACAATCGGCGGGATAGCGGGAATTCTCACTCAGACGCCGGCTGGTGGGTTGGTTGATTCATTGCGATCGAAACGTGCTCTAGTGGGCGTGGGCGTAGCTGCACTGGCCACAGGAGCGATGCTGATCGCGCTGTTTCCCTCGTTTTGGCCGGTCATGGGCGCTCAGGTATTGATTGGCGGCACATCCAGTCTCTTTCTCCCGGCCATCTGCGCGATGTCGCTGGGGATTGTGGGACGGTCCTCGCACCCGGTCCGCGGGAAGAGCACGGTGCCGTTCTTGATGAGGGGCGCCACAGTCTGCAACCGGCTCCGCTTGTCCGTGGTGGGTCGCATTGGCACGACCCATTATTGACGCTCCTGGATTGTACGTCTGCCAGCGGGTATCGGCTTTCAAGGAGGCTATAGAATCCTGGCAAGGCGGCATTATGGGAAAACTGACGGGAACAGTTCACGGAGACGCTGCAAATGATCTCCTTGGGTTTTACTCCGACAAGGTTGAAGAATTGGAAGATGCAGGCCAGTTCTTCATGGCGGCGGTTGCGCTCGGATTCGCCCTCGAAACGGCGATTCTGACCTATCTGTTGGTTGAGTTCGGAGACGACAACGGCGGGGAACTCGAAATCCCGGATCAGGTCGGAATGGCAAATCTGATCAAGGCTGCAAATGAATTGGAAGTGCTGAATGCACCCATTGATGTTCCGTCACATGCGGGCGCAGATGGAGATGAGACTCGACCGAAACACATTGCGAAGGATGTCGTTGATAAAGTCAGGAGCTTCCGCAACTTGATCCATCCAGCTCGAGCGCTGCGGGAGGGTTACGATCCGAGGACTTTCACGCGCGAACAACTCGAGGAGTATAAGGAGATGTACAGATCAGTGACCCACAGTCTGCTCTACTATCTCTGATGTTGTCGCATGCAGGCCTCTTAGAGACTTGAGACTTCGGTGTATTTACTCCGGGCTGGGGCGTCAGGGATTCAGAAGTTGTCGCGCCATGCCCTTAGATACTTCCCAGAGCATTTGCGCGTCGCCGGCCGCCAGCACGATCCCATGAGAAAACTCTTTCTGCGGATGGATGTAATTACGATAGTCTCGCAAAACCTCGCCGACGTCCTTCGTCGTCTTTGTAATCCAGAGGAGTTCGAAGGCCGCATCTATGAAGTTCTTTAGGCCCCACTCCTTCAGTGGGAGCGATTTGCCAGTTCTCTTGTCAACGGGTGCAGCGGCTGAACTGAACACGATAGATTTGTCGGTTAGTTGGTTAATTTTAGCTAAGAGCAAACCTTCGAGGAGACCGCCCATCATGACCGTGGCGGCCAACGGCGCACCGGAGTTCACGCAAACGCTGCATTCTTGCCACCGTCTTGTAAGGATTGCCTGCATCTTTGGATCCGAAATCAATGGCGAAAATGAAGGGGCCGTGTCTGTGGTTGACTGCGGTGCCGGCGAGGGTGCATTAGCGAGAACTATGGCATGCTCTGCTCGAAGCGCACCTAGCTTCTTGTTGACATCCTTGATCAGGGAAAGATACTTAGTGCGAAGAGTGGAGTGCCCGACGGCTTTCAAGAGTTCACGGTAATGATCGTCAATTGGCTTGATTTGATCCGCGCCGAGAAGTTCAGCGAGATCCGCACGGTTGTTATTGAACCACGCAAGTGCAGTCGCCCTGGCGATCTGCTTCTCATCTGCGGAATTGACCCGTTCGCTGCTCCGGCGTTTAAGCACCTTTCGCAGGCTGTCGGCTTCAGCGATTGCCGACTCAATGATTACCTGGCCACCTCTCACAGGTCAGGCCTTCTTCGCTTTCTTGAGTGGCGCCTTCTTAAGGGCCGGTTTGACAGCCTTCTTCTTCTTTTTGCCGGGCTTTGCGATGGCAGAGCCATCGGGCAAAGTCATCGCAATGAGATTTTCTCCAACCGAATTAATGGTGAATGTTGCCTTCTCGGTGCCCTTATCCAAGAGGCCTAGAGTGTGAGCGTTGAACAAGGTTGTTCGCGGGTTTGCAAAGCGTTCCCTGCCGGCCTTTCGAGCGGCCTCTTGCAGGTCTTCCTTGTCAATTGCTTCCTTGCGATCGGCAGGCGGCGCCTCAAACCGGTAATAGTATGCGACGGCAGCAGCAAACTGGACGTCGTTACGAGGTTTCTTCTCTGCGATGAAGGTCCGAATGTCAGCGACACCGCCCTGCGTAGGCGTTGGATGGTGCGGGGTGGCCGCAGGCACTACTCCTGGCGGCGGAGGGATTGATGGGTTATGTGCGGCCGACACGAAGGGCTGCGGAAGGCCAAGCTTCTCAGCAACCCACCTTATGATCCGTTGCTGCTCTTCTGGCTTGAAATTCCCAATCGCGTCGATGACCGTGCGCACAGCCTCAAGATCATCTGTTTTCGAATTTGCCATTTAATTGAACCTAAGGCATTGTACAACCGCTTGACCTCTTCTTTTTCGTGTTTCCGAGGGTTCGATCAGGGTGCTGAAGCCTCAAATTAGGTGCTTTTGTGCGCTATCTGAGCCATCAGTGCGCTTTAGAATAAATGGGTTACGATTCGTGATCGTTCTGTCACGGCAGAGGTCGCTGGTTCGAGACCCGCCGTACAAGCCATTGCTTCTAAAAGGCTTAGAGTCAAATGGCATACTTAGTGACAGCATATAAATCATCAATTTCTCAAACTTTTCTCAAACTCCGATCTTAAAACTAGGCTTTTTGAGTCAACGCGCCCTGGTGGAGTGTCGCTCGATCCGTTCGCAGTGTTCTGCGGCCGTGAGAGCATACCGATAGACCCCCGCACCCCCAAGACCGCCATCGGAAAAGCGCGGAGATACCACTCCATCACCCCTGGGGCCCATTTGGAAATTCGGTCATGACCGAATATAGGTGTTAATGTAGCTGCGAATGGAAGCGCGAAGGAGAATGAGATGCCGACGTTTAAGAAGGGCGATTTGGCAAACGCCATTGCAAAGAATGGGGAAGAGATCAAGTTACGGATTCAGGAAGCGAAGCCTAACGGATCTCTTTTGGTGCAGGTCTATGACAAAAACAACCTACCTAGTGTCCTGAGTCGTTAATACGCTTACAATATCGAGCGATGGAATCGAGGATTTGGTTTGCGGTTTTGTGCCAGATGAAGG
>PLOG01000077.1 GCA_003142935.1 Acidobacteriaceae bacterium | reverse complement strand
CGAATTCCCGAAACCGGCTCAATAATGCGTGAGGGAACCCCGCCTCATGGTCTGGGTGTGCAGCGTTGGCTACCTTACAACCGGTCCAGTTGTATCCAGAACCAAAGCTAACTACCCTAATAGCCTTATGTATCTATATAGGGGCATTACACCCTGCCTCAGATCCACCTCTATACCCCCCGTGGTTTACCTGGAATAAGAAGTGAACGGCACCTGGCAGAAGCAGATCCGGGTGGGTGGCGTAGCGTCAGCCGTTTGAATCCCGATCCGAGGATGCCGTGCAGCTTTTGGTTTAAACCTTTGGGATTCTCGTGGGAAACGGTCCTCGTTCACTTCCTGGACCCGACTTCGACTCTGCGACGCTCCCGAAAATTCATCAACGCCTCAAACTCGTAGCGGACTGGGCCATCTTTCCCATACTGGATGCAATTCGGTCCTCAATCGCGTTGCCGCCACTTCTTCATTAGATCGGCGAAGACGCTGACAAAGACGGCTGCACTGCGTTCGGTGAGCAAAGGATTGCTTTTGAAGACATTCAGCGGCTGAGCGCAAACTCCAGAAGCATCTTGGGAATGTGCATACGGAGCGCAGCAAGTGTACTATCTGGAGGAATTGCCTTCCCATCGGCGACCGGTTGGGGTGAAGGAACCGCTGGTGGATGCTGAGATTGAGCTGTCGCGGCGTCTTTGGTTTGCGTATTAGGCCGGCCCTGCGGCAGGGAGCGTGTGCCTTATGAGACGAGCACGTGACTAAACAATGGCCGTAAATTCGCCAGTCATCGCACGGAGGATCACTTTTGCGGTTGCATCCTCGTCGGCCTGCGAAGAGATCATGAGGTTGTATAGGTGCGGATTGCACCAGTTCTTGCCGAATCGCAGTTGCAGGTAGTGTGCCCTCGCTTCGTCGACCAGGCGGATACGGCGCTCAATATCATTGATACTTTGTGGCAGCCGCTTCCGCAGCCGCTCTATCCGCTCTTGAAGCGGCGCATAGACAAAGACATGAAAGACGTCGGGCCTGCACTGCAGAATGCACTGGGCTCCCCGGCCCACGATGACGCAATTCCCAACAGAATAGGCTTCTTCGATGATCTTCCGCGTGAGCGACTTCATCGCGTTTGCATCGAAGATGTCTTTCTCGTCTATCGTTCCACCCATCCACGGGGCCGTCGCCATTGCGACTCCATGAATAGCTTCTTCATTTACGCGGCTCAGCCAGGAGTCCACGCGCTCATCGTAGTGGCGCACCAGATCGTGTTCCACGTATGCGGCGCGCGCGATGCGATCGATAATCTCCCAGTCCAGCAACTTCCATCCGAGCGATCCGGCGACGGTGCCTGCAATTCTCGCCCCGCCGCTTCCATATTCCCTGGCCACCGTCAATACTTTGAGTTTCACATTCGGCTCCTCGACAACAGAACTCTGCCCGCATTATTGGCGGCCTAGGGTCCGCTCCAATTCCGCGCGCGCGGCGCTCTGCTCCATTTCTGCCTGAAAGAGCTCGGCTTGGGCCTCGGCAAGCTGCGCGTTAGCTTCTTTAAGCGCAGAGGGATTCACGGTGTTGGCTTCGACCTGGTTGGCGGTGATGCGGCTCATCTCAGTCCGGGCGGCTACATTTTCGCGCGCCGCTTCAAGGCTGGTGTCTGTGCGCCGCACTTTGCGCATCTCCTTTTCGATTTCCACGCGCACGCGATTCTCAACCTGATGCAGGTTTTCTTCGGCTTCCTGCAACTGGGCCTGGCGCTCATGTACGGTTCCGCTGCGCTTGCCGAAGTCGAGCAGAGTCCAGCTCATCTTGAAGCCTGCCAGGCCGTTGTTCTCAGTCAGCAGCGGCACGCCATCCTGATGGACGTACTGCGCAAAGGCGCCGATCTCGGGGATGTACTCATCATGCGCTGCACTGACGCCCGCGCGCGCTTTCTTCACTGTCTGCTCGGCAGCTGAAACCTCGGGATTATGAGTGAGCGCCCCGGTTTCCAAATCGCCGGCGGTTGCGCTGGTGGTTTGCGATTCGGGCGCGACGAGTTCTACGCCGGTATCCAGCGGCAATCCGGCCAGATCGTTGAACGCGACCTGCATGTCGGAGATTGTGTCTTCGAGCGATCCGAGCGCATGCCGCGCTTGGGCGATCTGCGCTTGACCTTCCAACACCTTCAATTCCAAAACCGCGCCGGCCTCGACTCCATTGCGCGCCTCGGCCAGGCGTTCTTCGCCTGCCGCGATGCGAAGCTCCGCCGCCTGCTTTCGCCGCTCCGCTGACAAGAGACCGTAATAGAGCTGCTTCATTTTGAGGGAAACTTCGTTTTCCGCGCGCCGCGCGTCATCGTGCGCGATGCCCGCATCCGCCTGCGCGACGGCAACGCCGGCGTGGATCTTGAAGACCTGCGTCAGCGGCTGAGCCGCTGTTGTGGTGCTGAGAATGAAATTGTGGTGTCCGAGCGGAAGGGAATCGTTTTTGCCGGGGACGGGGCCTGGGACCGGATATACGCCCAATGCTCCCATGGGAATCATCATGTGTTCGATTTCCTGGAGGTGGGCGGCAGCGGTTTCGTTGCTCAATACGGGAAAGTAGTTGGAGCGTGCTTCAGTAACCTTTGCCCGCATCTCCTTTTCTATCAGGTGGGCCAGTTTGACGGGTGAGCTTTGCTTTGTGGCCAGGGCGACGGCCTCATCGAGCGTGATGCGCTGCGTTTGGGCATGCGCCATGCTACCCACCGCAAAGAACAGAAGCAGCGCCGCCGCAACAGCCTTTGCCGAACGCGCGACTCCATGCTTGCGGTGCGCCACGACGAACAGCACCGGGATGGCTACCAGGGTGAAGAACATGGAGCCCAGCAATCCAAAGGCAATCACGCTGGCCATCGGCGACCAGAGGCTCGATCCGGAGAGAATCATGGGAATAACGCCCACCGCGGCAGCCGCCGAAGTAAGGAAGATGGGCCGCAGACGGCGGACTCCCGCATCCAGCGCAGCTTGTTCCAGCGCCACGCCGCTCTGCATCTTTTCGTGGATGTAGTCGATGAGAATGATGGAATTTCTTACCACCAGCCCGCCCACGCTGATAATGCCGATGAATGCCGTGAAGCCGAAGGTGTTGTGGGTAATGAGCAGACCCAGCGCCGCGCCCGGCAGCGCCAGGGGAAATGCCGCCATCACAATCAGCGGGTCAACCAGTGTGCGGAATTGGAAAAGGAGAATCAGAAATATCAGCACCAGGCTGGCGATCAGCGCCTTGCTCATTTCACCGAAGGTATCCTGCTGGTTTTCGTACTCGCCGCCGTAGCTGATCCGGTAGCCGGGCGGCAGGGCCATGACGTCGAGTTGTTTGCGCGCGTCACTCAGGATCTCGCTCGCCAGGCGATGGTCGCCGGGGAAGGCGCGCACCGTTAATGTGCGAATGCCGTTTCTGCGTACGATTCTGCCGGGTTCCCATTGCGAAGTAAGCGTCGCTACCGCCGCGATGGGGACCTTCGCTCCGGTCAGCGGAGACATGACGTAGGTGTCGGCCACGTCCTGGAAGCTTTTTCTCTCGGCGGGGTCCAGCCGCAGAACCACATTCACGTCGCGGTCGCCTTCCCAGAAGGTAGTGACTGGCGCACCTTCAAAGCCCGCCGCCAGTTGCTGTGCGATAGCGCCATTGGTCAGTCCTATCCGATTGGCCACTTCCTCACGCACGTTCAAGCCTACTTGCCAGGCATTCTCGTGCCAGTCGCTATGGACATAGGTGGCCCCCGGGGTATGCCGGAAGACATCCTCCACGTGATTGCCGAGCGTCTGTAGTGTGGCGATGTCGTCTCCTGAAATTCGCACCTCGACCGGAGCTTCCATCACTTGACCCTGTTGAAGCTCTTTTACAAAAACCTTGGCCTCCGGCGCGACGCCGGGCAGCCGTTGCCGTAACTGCGTCACTAGTTCCGGCGTTCCCTTTACCTTTTTGGTGTTCACGAGGATCTGTGCGTAATTGGCGGCAGGCGCCTGCGGGTTCACGTTGTAGTAGAACCGCGGCGCACTCTCGCCCAGGAAACTGGTGTAGGCCGCGACCATTGGCTCGTGGCTCAGCACCTGTTCAATGCGCAGCACAGCGGCGTCGGTAGCCTCTATCTTGGAGCCCTCGGGCAACCACACGTCCATGACAAACTGGTTGCGCTCAGCTAGCGGGAACAGCAGTTGCGGCACCAGCGTCAGAATTCCAATCCCCACGAAAACCGCCAACACACTGGAGACGAGAACCTCCCGCTCGTGCTGCATGGCCCACGCGATGATGGTGTTGTAGTACCTCTGCATGTGATCCAGAGGCGTGAGCTTGCGGGTCACGCCGGCGGCTTCTTCGGCGTGATTGCGCAGCCCTGTGCGGATGAAGAAGCGGGCCATGAGCGGCGTCAACAGCATGGCCACGACAAACGAGGTGGCCAGCGATATGGCCACGGTGATCGGCAAGGAACGGATGAACTCGCCAACCGGGCCGGTGAGCATCAGGAGCGGAACAAACGCGGCGATAATCGCCAGCGTGGCGGTGAGGACGGGAACCGCCATTTCGGTGGCGCATCGTTCCCCCGCCTCGTCAATGGGCACCTTGTTGTCAAGCTCCTCCACGTAGTTGTCGACAATCACGATGGCATTGTCCACCACCATGCCCAGTACCACAATCAGCGCGGAGATGGAAACCTGTTGCAGCTCGATGCCGCAGACATTCAACATGCCGAAGGTCATGGCCACCGATGCCGGAATGGCGATGGCGGAAACCAGCGCGACCCGCAGCGGCAGCAGCAGCATGGTGACCAGGATGACCGCCGCGATGGCAATGCCGAACTCGGCGAAGAAGTCCCAAATGCGCTCGGAGACCACCTTGGGCTGGTCCGCGACCATGTCGAGCTTCACGTCCGGCGGCAGGGTTGTCTGAACGTTGTTGAGAGTCGCGTGCAGCGTATTGCCGAAGTCCACAATGTTGTTGCCCTCGCGCATCTCGACCGCCAGCAGAATGCTCTGCTCGCCGCCGATGCGGGCATATTCCGTGGGGTCTTTGTAGACCCTGTCCACAGTGGCCAAATCGCCGATATAAACCGGCTGTCCGGTGGGCGAAACATCCACCATGACCTGCCGAATCTGGTCTTCGGTCTGAAAGCGTCCGCCGGACTCGATCGGCACCTTGCTCTGCTCGGCGGGAATGCGCCCGGCAAATTGCACCGTGTTGCGTCCTTGCAGCGCCGCTATCACCCGCAACGGATTCACGGAGTACTGCGCGAGGCGCTCCGACGAAGTATCGATGTCGATCTCTTCTTTTTGATCGCCGATACGTTTGATCTTGGATACGGTGGGGATCGCGCGTAATGCTGTTTCCACTGTCTGGGCGTAGCTCTTCAGCTCTCTTGGGCCATAGTGGCCGCCATGAACGGCAATCAACGCCGCAACGGTATCGCCGAAGTCGGAGTCGACGACCGGGCCAATCACGCCGGCTGGTAGGTCGGTGGCCTTCAGTTGCGCCATATCCAGGCGGAGCTTCGACCAGAACTCGTCCGAGTTCTTGATCGATTTGTCCAGATCCACGTTGATGACGACCATGCCGTTGCGGCTGGTGGAGAAGGTTTTGTCGCGGCGGACTTCGGCAAAGCGGAAGAGGCGCTCTTCGATCTTGCGCGTGACCTGGTCTTCAACCTCACGGGAGGTCGCGCCCGGATACACGGCAGCCACAACTCCGGTGTGAATGGTGATCTTGGGGTCTTCGCGCCGGGGCATGGTCACGAGGGAATACAGGCCTACCGCGAAAAGCATCCCGGACAGAATCAAGGTGACTTGCGGATAGCGCAGAGCGGCGCGGACCGGGTTCATTGACCGTCCCCCGTGATCGTGGCGGGCGAGCCCTCACGCACATTCTGCTGTCCCGCGATAACTACCTGGTCATTTGCCGTGAGGCCGCTGCGGATTTCTACTTCATTGCCGAAGATCTCACCCACGTCAACCCGCCGGGCATAAACACGCCGCGCCGACGGCGAATAGACATATACCTGCGTTACACCCTGGGGATCGCGAAGAATCGCATTGCCGGGCACGGTCATTACGTTGACCATCGCCGGGGAAAAGATTCTGGCTTCACTGACCAAGCCCGCGCGCAACAGCCGATCGGGATTGGGAACGGCAACCTTCACTGCGTAGGTACGCGAGGCCGGGTCGGCCGCCACGCCCACTGTTTCCACTTTGCCTTTGAACTTCCTGCCATCGAGCGAAGGGATAGACACCGTGGCGCGAGATCCCTGATGCACCTTGCCGATTTCGCTTTCCGGAATCGCCAGCCGCACCTTGACCGGATTCAGATCCAGGACTGAGATAACGGGCATGCCGGCTCCGACCGTGTCTCCCACATCGATCCGCTTCATGCCAACGAAGCCGGAGATCGGCGCCCGCAGCCGCGTGTCTTCAAGCCGCTTCTGCGCCTCGTGCATTTGCGCGGCCGCGGCGTGAAACTGCCCGCTCGCGGCTTGTTTGTCCTCGACCCTGGTGCCTTGCCGCGCCATGTCGTAGCGCTGCTGCGCTGCCTGGTACCCCGCCTCTATTTTCTTGAAATCGTTCGCGGGCAGGCTCTTGTGGTCATAGAGGAATTTCATGCGGTTGTACTGGTCCTGCCACTGCTCATAGTCGATGCGCGCCTGCTCGAGTTCCTGGGAACGCGGGCCTTGCTGCGCTTTATGGTCCACTGCCTGCGCCGCATCGGCCTGCGCCTGTGCCGCGTCGTACGCATTGCGATAGTCGGCCGCGTCCAGCTCTGCCAGCACCTGCCCCTTGGTTACTGCCTGGCCTTCTTCGACAAAGACCTTGGCCACGCGTCCGGCAATCTGAAATGCGCCCTGGGCCGTTACATTGGCTTCCACCGCTCCGCTAGCGGCCACGGAGACAGGCTCCTGGACCCGATTCGGAACGCGGGCCTCAATTGGAACAGGTTGGTCGGCAGCCACTTGCGCTTTGTGGCCGCAGGCTGCCAACGGAAGCAAGAAGACTAAAAGCGGCGCGCTGACGAGGGCTGATAGGAGGTGTTGACGTTGAAGCCTGATTCGGGGTGTGGCAGGAAGATGGGAGACTCTGGCGTGCATGGTCTTTCTTCTTTCTTGACAAGAATAGAATGACACGTCATTCTTTTCTTAGCAAGAGGGCGCAAACCGACCTTGGCCTATCGAAAAACACCCGCCACCATCGCGCGCAAGGATGCGCGGCGCAAGACCCTTCTCGATGCCGCCACTCGTCTGTTTGGCAGGTGCGGCTATCACGCCTCGACCGTGCCCATGATCGTGGCGGAGGCCGACAGCTCGGTCGGCAGTTTTTACGCGCACTTTCGCAATAAGGAAGACGTCTTCGCCGCGGTGCTCGATGCGCTCGGCGAAAAGGTTATGGACGCGGTCACGAAGGCCAGAGCCTCACAGTCCGATCCCTTAAAGAAGATTCAGTTCGCCGTTGAGTCCTTGTTTCTTTTCCTGGCCAAGAATCCGCACGAGGCTCGAATCCTGATTGTGGAGTCTTCGGGCCTGAGTCCGCGTCTGGAGCAGGTGCGGCGAACCATACTCAAGCGGCACGCGGATCAAGTACGCCACACCCTCGAGTCTGCTCCCAAGCTTTTCACCGCTATTCCGTCCGCCATTGCAGCCCGTTGTCTGGTGGGTGCTGTTTTCGAGGCACTCTACAGTTGGCTGGAGGCAGCGCCCCATAGTCGCCCATCTGCCTCGAAAGTGGCGCGTGCGGTGGCAGATTACAACGCCCGCGCAATTCGCCGGTAAGCAACACAACCGAACTGGAGAAACCGCGCCGCACAGGCGGAAGAAGCGGCAGATAATCGGAGACTTGCACACGTCAGGTCGACGATGCCCATGCCCGCTAATCGCAAATCTCCACGACGGATCGCGCTCGAATGCCGAGGACATGCATCGGCCTCATCGGCCCCTCTGGCGATCATCCGGCGTGCGGTCTTCCGGAACATCCGATCCGCCGGTAAACATGCACGGATTTGAAAGCTTCATATTCCTAGGTGGTCCAGAGTTGCCTTGAATCACCTGAGTTGCCAAAACCGCCTCCACGTTCTTTCTACCCCATTTGGCAGGCGCCATTCGTGCAAGTGCCGCCAAATCGTCGCCGTTCAAGAGGAATTCACTTGTGGCCATCGTCCCATTTGGCCCAATGCCAGCAGCAATGAGGAGAGGCTGATCCAAAGTGTCGTCGTGAGTTATCGCGGCGATCGCAAAGTCCTGGGTCTTCTAACCCTTCCTAACGGCGCTCCTAACATCGATACTTACGACCAAAGTGGACTAAGAACCGATGAGTGGAATGGCGCCAGAAGTTATGATTCATTTCCGCTTGCTTAAGAGTGCTTTATGCAACAGGGTCCAACACATAGGTGAGTTTTTCATCGACCAATGTGGCGTATGCGATTCGCGCGTCTTCCCGGCCATTGCCTTGAATGCTCCATTTACCACCTTCGTTGACGAGTCTCAACTCGTTTCTGAGCCGCCACCATGCGGTCACCTCGGCGGGCAAGGCGATCCAGGTTTCTCCCCGATCGCGAAGTTCGGCGAGGTAGGTGAGCAAGTCGGCATAAACACGGCGCTCCGCTGTTCCGAGAATGTAATCGGGGTGGACGATCATCTGCATGAGGCCGTGTTTTTCACGGATGAGGGCAATCTGCTGCTTCCACAGATCGATCGAGTAGTCATTCAATATGTGGAAGATTGAGTAATCCTGCGCCATGGTTACAGGCAGTTCGATCATCTTGCCGTTGAAGAATGGAAAGACGGTGCAGCATCCGCCTCTCTGGGGATCCAAATGGGCGACATTGGGAATCGACATGTCGTAATCGAAATCCAGCGCATGATACCAATCGATATTGCGATACAACACAGCAGCCCGGAAGCCCAGCGCACCGAATTTCTTTCCATGATGGTTGATTCCGGAAACGCGGCGCATGAACTCTTCGCGGTCTGTCATAAGATTGCCGTCATGATTCAAGTCATGAATGTTTAACTCGAATCCTCGCGCTTTGATCGAATCCAGCCCCGACTGGTGGACAGTGTACCGCTCCTCGGGGACGACCTGAAACGCGGACTTGATGCCGAAGGAGTCGTCGATATCCATTAACTGTGAACAGAAGTTCCATCCGGCAGTGGTCTCGACATCGTGAGTTACGGCGGTGCAACTCAGAGCCCCTTTTGGCCAGAACCAGATGAACGGAATGCTGCGAATATTGTGGGACTTCATCGAAAGCACCAGCAGTTGCTCCTGGATACTTTCGACGGTCGAGTCAACCGGCCAGTGAGGGAAAGGGATTTTTTCCCAGTCGCCGAGATATAGCCTTTGCAAATGCTTGCGCATCGCGATTGTCAAGAAGGGGCGTGCCAGATAATACAGTTTTCGAACCAGGCCACTCGTTTTGTTCGCGGATCTGCCGTGTGGATGGCGGCATTGATAGCGCTCGTGGCGAAGGTTGTTCACAATCTGAACAGGATCGAAGGGAAGTTGAACCTCGGAATTGTCGATGCTTACATCCTGAAGCGCGTCGTGAAGATTGCCCGTAACCGAAGATGCGAGAGCTCCCGAGGAGCATGGTCCATAACAGACGGCGTCAGGTCCAAAGCGGAAGTAGCCAGTGCCGGCGGATTGATTCATGCTGACCGAGAAATCGAGGAGTTCGTCCGGGCACCGAAAGTGATCCGTCAACAATCGAGTCACTTCGGTTTGGTTAGTCACAGTCATTCGGCTTTTAGGTACCTCGGCCCTCGCGATTCGCTTTGCGCTTCTTTTGAGTTTCTCTGCCGCGACAGGCGAAATATACGATGTCAGCATGTGCACAACCCTTCGAACAGGCCGCCTTGAGTTTTCAGCGCAAATATTTCATACGCGGTATTCATTGTCGAGTTAGTTGTAAAGATATAGCTGCAGTTCATTTGTTCATGGCTCAGGAACTAAGTGTGTACTTCTGCCTTGGGGCTCTCAATTGGCGCTTCCGGGCGAGTGGGAGGCAAAGGATGGCGGCTCGGACTCGTAATTGATTCCTGAACCGACTGGGATTCTCGAATCGCACGATCAAGACATTTACTCATAATGGATGCAAGCTGTCTGACATAGGGTTCTATGAGACTGCCGCGAGGGTTGAAGGGAAGCGAGTAGAGACGAACGCCACCCTCCGCAATCCCTTCCCATCCACCCAATGGGACGTTGAAGCCGGCAAGGTGACTCTCTGAGATGAAGAGAGTCAACTCTCCGGGATACGGTTGTATGTCATAGCGGGTGAGCGCATCTTCGTAGATATCAGCAAGTTTGGCGGGACGCGTGGCCGCATCGCCGTTGGGTGAAAAGCGATGTCGAAGGCCGGCCCAGCCGGTGCGCATTGAGACCTTGGCGCGGCGAGCTTCGACGCGGAGCTTTTCCATGAAGAAGTCGAATTTTGCCGTACCCTCGGCAGCGAGCATATTCCGAAGATGGTAATAGGGGTTGAGAAAGAAACGATTGATCAACAGGTGACGCGGAGCGAGGGGCCAGCGCATGGCACGGACGTTGTAATCTTCGATGAGCGCCACGAGGCCCACGGTCTCACCCACGTCGAGGAGTTGCCGCGCCATCTCAATGGCGATGGTGCCGCCCAGGCAGTACCCGCCGAGCATGTACGGGCCATGCGGTTGTACATGGCGGATCTCCTCGATGTAATTGCGCGATACGTGTTCGAAACGCGGATCGACAGGGGAGTGCCCATCAAGCCCGGCCGATTGCAAACCATAGACGGGCTGATCGTCGCCGAGATGGGCGGCAAGTGAACGATAGAGCAGCACATTGCCTTCTGCCGCGTGAATGAGGAAGAGCGGTGGACGATCGCCGTGGCGGCGAATGGCAACGAGCGATTTCCAATCCTCTGCGCTGGTTCCACGGAGGAGGGTTTTCGCGAGCAGCCGGGGTGTGGAAGCATCGTAGAGAAGCGCAAGTGGCGCGGAGAATCCCAACTCACGATGAATAAGGGCGAACAACTGCGCAGCGGCGATGGAGTGACCGCCGAGAGTGAAGAATTCATCGTCCGGGCCGACCTCGCGAATATCCAGAACCCTTTGCCAAAGAGCTTGGAGTGCCCGAAGCAGATCCGGTTCGGCGATGGCGGGGCGATTGCCGGCATCGGAAGAAGGCGATGTCGATTCGGATTGAAGGACTGGGCCGTCTCCATTGAGTTGGTGAGCGAGCTCGCGGTCGAAGAATCGAGCGTAGACAGTATCTACCGAAGGGGAAGCTTCACGATCGAGCCTGGCAAGACTCAAGACATCGAGCGATGGATCCGCGGCGACCTCCCGGAGGATGGAATCGAGGGTTGCGAGCCACTCGCGAATGGTGACGTCCTCAAACAGCTTTACGTCGTAGTGGCAGTACAGCTTCAGGTCCTGTTCGCTCTCGAGGGCATTCAGATAGAACTCGAAGGATTCGCTGCTCCTTGGATTGAGAGCGTAATCGACGGTAAATCCGGATTGCGGCAGTTCGTTGGGTTTGAACTTGGTGGCGTTGGTAAAGCCGGCCGAGATGAGGGACACAGCACGCGTGCGCGCAACGGGGCGCAGGTCTTCAAGCAAGCTGACCATGGTGTAGGCCGCATGCTCCTGGGCAGCTATAAGGTCGTTCTGCACCCTCTTGAGAAAGGCGCCGACGGCTTCACCTTCGCGCATCTCGACAGCGAAGGGGATGAGATTGACGCACTGGCCGACCAAGCCCGGCTGGCCGGAGACAGGCTGTTCCGCGGTGGGCAGGGCGATGACGAAACGGCGTTGCTGCGCGACGCGGGCGAAGAAGATGGCCACAGAACTAAGAACCGCGGCGAAGAAGCTGCAACCCTGCTTTGCGGCAAGTGCCTTGAGATCTTGCGCAACGGAGGCAGGAACCGCGTGATCGGCGCGGCGCGCGTTGAATTCGCGGCGGCCGCTTACGGGATGATCGGTTGGAAGGACGAGGACGGGAAAGCCATCCGCGAATTTTGCATGCCAATAGCTGCCGGCGTGTTTGAATTCGGCGGAGCGCTGACGCTCCGCCACGCTCTGCACGTAACCGAGGAAACTTTCGGCAGGCTTGAGCGATGCGGGCGTATTCGAGAGTTCTTCCGAATAGAAAGCGCAAAGGTCATGGATGAGGACATCCAACGACCAGCCATCGCAGATAAGGTGGTGCGCGGTGAGGATTACTGCCGCGGAATCGGGACCAAGCAGAATCATCTGGCTGCGGAATAGCGGCCCCTTGGGGAGCGGGAATGGGAGGGCGGTGTCTTCGAGGATCAGTTGACGCAGAAGCTGCTCTTGCGTCGCAGGCCCGCCGGTTGGAGATTGAATGGAGGTGAGATCGGTGACCGGCATGGGGATTTGCAGAGCCGGATCGATCTTCATCATGCGGCCGGCGACATCAAAGCTGGCGCGCAGAGCATCGTGCCGCTCTACCAGGCGCTCGATGGCGCGGATCATCTTCTCAACAGAGATGGGTCCTGTGAAGCTGACGGTAACAGATTCGTTGTAGGAGGCCGACAGATTTCCGGAGAGAGATGAAGAGGCAAAGATGCCGCGTTGCGGAATTGTGGATTCGGCTTCGAGAACGGCGGGAAGCAGTGAAGCCTTTGCGGCCAGGTCCTGTTGCGGGCGAGCCGGGACCAGCGACACTCCTGCTTCGGCAGCGGCTATAAGCGAAGGCGGCAAATTTACGCCTGACTCTTTGAGGAGGGCAACGAGGCGGGCGATTGTCTCGGCTTGTCCGGCAGCAACTTCGTCAAAGGGATTGCTCGCTTTCTGCTGGCTCACAGCAGAAGAGGGAGCAGGCGTTGGAGGAATCGCCTGGCCGATGCCGACATCGGCGCCGATGTTCGAGGCGTCCGCGAGAATTTCGGCAGGCAGAGTGGCGTCGATGTGTTCCGCGAGCATGGTGACGTTGGGGAATTGACTCATCAATTGGCTAAATGTGACTTTGACGGAGAATTCCTTGCGAATGGCGAAGGCAACTTGAGTCAAAGAGAGCGAATCAAAACCCTGTTCCATGAAGGTTGCGGAGGCGTCGATGAGGGAGCGGTCGCGGCCTGAAATGGCGATGAGCAAATCGACCACGCGCGCGGCGATGCTGTCCTGACGCGACATCGAGGCAGGTTCCGAGGCGCCGAGTTCCGATAGCGATGGAGCACTCAACAGGTCAGCAGAAGGGGAAGGCGCAAACGGAGCATCGATGAATCCGGAATTTGCGGGTAGGACTTGCCCGGCGACGGTTGGCGCCGGGTCGACCCAGAAGCGCTGCCGCTCAAAGGGATAGGTTGGCAGCGGTATGCGCAGGCGATCTTCGTGCGTGTAGAAGCCATCCCAGGAGATCGGCACGCCATTTTGCCAGAGAGATCCGAGGGCGAAGAGCACGGTATCCCACTCGGTGTTGTTGTCCGCCGTATCGGCAAGGGTGGGAATGGCTGTGCATGGATGGGCGGGCGTGAATTGCTTGCGGGTCAGCGAGCACATGGTGGAGCGTGGGCCGCATTCGAGGAAGAGGTCGAATCCCTGCTCCTTGAGATGGTGAATCGCTTTTCCAAACTCCACGGTCGACCGGGCGTGACGGGCCCAGTAAACTGGATCGGTTGTCTCCGCGGCGGTGATGGGGCGCCCGGTGACGGTGGAGATGAACGGCTTTGCCGGCGCGCGCAACGGGATTTTTGCGATCGCCTCGCGCAGCGGCTCAATGATGGGATCGATCATTGCAGAGTGGAAGGCGTGGGAGGTGTGCAGAGGACGGCTTACCATCTTCCGCGCTTCGAGAAGCTTCTGAAATTCAAGAATTTCCCGATCCGGCCCGGATACGACACACAGGTTAGGAGCATTGTTGGAAGCGATTTGCAGCGTGGGCGGCAGGATTCCCTCGATCGATTCCGCGCCGCTATTCACCGCGATCATGGAGCCGCGCGGGAGGTCGTGCATCAATCGGCCGCGCAAGGCGACGATGCCGAGAGCGTCTTCAAGTTCCCAGACGCCAGCTAGCGTGGCGGCAACAAATTCTCCGATGCTGTGACCTGCCATCATCGCGGGTTCTACGCCCAGGCTCTGCCAGAAGCGCGCCAGCGCGTATTCGATGACGAAGATGGACGGCTGCGTGTAGAGCGTGTCTACCAGTGAAACTTGAGCGGTAATCTCATCTCCGGCTCGCGGATAGAGCAATTCGCGCAAGTCCCTACCAAGATGCGGTTTGAGGAATTCGCAGCAATCGTCCACAATGGCTCGAAAGAGCGGCTCATCGCGGTAGAGGTTGAGGCCCATGTTGACGTACTGCGTGCCCTGCCCGCCAAAAAGAAAGACGACGGGAGGATTTCTGCGTTCGCAGCGTTTGCTGCCGCAGCTCAGGGGATTGGGCTGCGCGAGCAATTTGGCGGCCTGGTGCGGATCGGCGGCGACCACGAACCGTCGCTGCGCCATCTGTTTTCTTCCGACTTGAAACGTGTAGGCCGTGTCGGCGAAATCTTCGGGCGATGCGCTCTCGAGATGCTCAGCGAGCGCACTGCTGTACGCGCTCAGCGCCGGCTGGCTTTTGGCAGAGAGAAGCAAGAGCTGCCGTGGACGCGACGGACGCGGGCCCTTGGGCAAAGGCGCTTCTTCCAGGATGACGTGGACGTTTGTGCCGCCAAAGCCAAAGGAACTGACGGCCGTGCGGCGCACCTGCTCTCCGCGCGGGAAGGGAATGAGCTTGTCGGCGAAAACAAAAGGACTGTCTTCGAGGTCCATCCGGGGATTGGGCGTCTTGAAGTGGAGAGTCGGCGGAATCGCTTCATGGTGAAGAACGAAGGCCGCCTTGATAAAACCCACAATTCCCGCGGCATTGGTGGGATGGCCGATGTTTCCTTTAATGGAGCCGATGTAGCAGAACTGCTTCTTGCGTGTCTTGCGCTCAAAGACATTGCGCAGCGCCTCGAATTCGATGGGGTCGCCGACAGGAGTGCCGGTTCCGTGTGCCTCAATGTAGCCGATGGACTCGACGGGAACATTGGCGTCCGCCTGAGCGATGGCAATGACCTCGGCTTGTCCTTCCATGCTGGGCGCGAGGAAGGAGGCAGGACGCGAGCCGTTGTTGTTTTTGCCGCTGCCGCGAACGAGGCAATAGATGGTGTCGCCGTCGGCCAGTGCGTCAGAGAGCCGTTTGAGAACGACAATGCCTGCGCCGTCGCAGAACATGGTTCCGGTGGCGTCGGCGTCAAATGGGCGGCAATGACCGTCTTTTGCGAAGACGCCACCCTCCTGAAAGAGGAAGCCGCTCTTTTGCGGAATGGAAATATCGATGCCGCCCGCGAGAGCCATATCGCATTCATGCTCGAGGAGCGAACGGCAGGCTTGATCAACGACCAGCAAGGTGGTGGAGCAGGCCGTATTCAGGCTAATCGCAGGCCCGCGGAGATCGAGAAGATAGGCGGCGCGCAGCGCTATGTAGTCTTTCTCATTGCCATACTCGACGGCGAGCTTGCCGGCCAGGGCCAATAAGTCGGGGTGGGTGAGAAGGTTGGTCGTGTAGTAGTGATTGTCGCCGATGCCGGCAAAGACACCGATGGACCCGTGGAATCGCTCCGGGTCGTATCCCGCGTTTTCAAGCGCATGATGCGCGAGTTCGAGGAAGACGCGCTGCTGAGGATCGATGACCTTGGCTTCAAGCGGGCCGATGCCGAAGAAGGCGGCGTCAAACAAATCCGCATTCTCGATCAGGCCGCGAGCGCGAATGTAGTTCGGATCGTTGCGCAGACTTTCTTCAATGCCGGGGCCAAGCTCCTCCGGCGAGAAAAACGAGATGGATTCAACAGAGTTGCAGAGGTTGCGCCAGAGCTGATCGGGACTGGAAGCGCCGGGAAAGCGCCCGCTGAGGCCGACGACTGCGATGGCATCCCGCGCATTTTCGAGTCCGCTCTTGGCAGCGCGATGAGGATGGCGGCTTTGGTGCGGTCCGTTCTCAGCTTCAAAGAGAGGCTCGCTTTCCTTCCCGGCTGTTTCCAGAAGCTCGGCAAGCTTTGCGATGGTGGGATGCTGAAAGACTTTGACAGCGGGGATCTCGCTCCCGAACCGGGAGTGAAATTGCCTGACCATGCGGACCGCGGCCAGCGAGTTGCCGCCAAGGTCGAAGAAACTGTCGTCGATGCCAATCTCGTCGATTTGCAGCAGCTCGCGCCACAGCGAGGCCAGTTGCATTTCGACCGCCGTTTGCGGAGCGATGAACTCCTGGGCGAGGAGCGGCCGAGTTCTACTGGGCGAGGGCAAAGCCTTGCGATCGAGTTTCGAATTCGGAGTGAGCGGGAATTTTTCAAGGCGCATGAAGGCCGAAGGGACCATGTAGTCCGGGAGCGTGGCCTTGAGCGATTCGATCAACGCAGTGGAACTGAGACCTTCGCGGCCGGTGTAGTAAGCCACCAGGCGTTTGTCGCCGGGATTGTCTTCGCGAAGGATGACTACGGCCTGCGCGATTCCGTCGATGTTGGCGAGCGCACACTCGATCTCGCCGAGCTCGATGCGAAATCCATGGAGCTTGACCTGGTGGTCGAGACGTCCGAGAAACTCCAGGGTTCCGTCGGGGCGGGAACGAACTTCATCTCCGGTGCGATAGAGCCGTGCTCGAGAAGTCTCATCTTCGCTGGGTTGAAAGGTCACAAACCTTTCGGCAGTCAGCTCCGGGCGCTTGAGATAGCCGAGGGCCAGGCCCGTGCCGCCAATCCAAAGTTCTCCGGGCACTCCAGGAGCTACCGGCTTGTGGTTCTCATCAAGGACGTAAAGTTGCGTATTGGCGATGGGCGCGCCAAGGGAGATCGAGTCGGCAGTGGTAACGCGATCGACAGAAGACCAGATAGTGGTTTCGGTCGGCCCATACATATTCCAAAGTTCGCGGCAGCGGGGGAGCAATTGCCGGGCGAGGTCTGGGGTCAGGGCCTCTCCTCCGCACAAGATGCGCAGATCGCTTTTTCCCTCCCAGCCGCTCTCGATGAGCATTCGCCATGTCGCTGGAGTGGCCTGCATGACCGTGGCAGCGGATTGCCGAAGCAGATGCTGAAGCTCGCCGCCATCCGCGGCCTGTTCTGCCGAGGCCATGACGATTTGTGCGCCGCGGGTGAGGGGAAGAAGAAATTCGAGAATCGAGATGTCGAAAGAACTGGGTGTAATCGACAGAAGGGTATCTGCCGCTTCGATTCCCGGCGTTTCGGCCATGGATAAAAGAAAATTGACCAAACCGCGCCGCGGGACCATGACGCCCTTCGGCTTGCCTGTGGAGCCAGAAGTATAAATGAGGTAAGCTGCCTGTTCAGGATCGACGCTCAGCGCCAGGTCCGCTGCCGAGGCTTGGTCGATTTCCTCGCTCTGCCGATCGAGCAGAATGACGCGCGCAGCGGTTCGGGGTAGGTTCTCCCGCCTTTTTGAATGCGCCAGGAGAAGCGAGATTTCCGCGTCCGTGGCCATGAATTCCAGGCGGTCTTTGGGAAACTTCGGATCCAGCGGCAGGTAGATTCCGCCGCATTTGAGCAGGGCGAGGAGGCTGACGACCGAATCGAATGAGCGATCGAGGTAAACGCCCACCAGAGTTCCGGGGCCGGTACCTTGTTCGCGAAGGAAGAGTGCCAGGCGATTCGAGCGGGAGTTCAGCTCACGGTAGGAAATCATGTCCGGGCCCATGCTCAGCGCGGGGGCGTCAGGGGTAAACTGGACTTGGTCTTCAATGAGTTCGTGCGGACCACGAGTCAAGGGGTAGTCCGGACGTTCGTTCTGGTAGAAAGTCATGATCCCTGTTCCCATTCTGGGCTTTCACAGAAGAATGGATGCCCGAGGGCAGACACTGCTCGGAGCCTCGGTTATTCTGAAAGCCTTGGCCGAAATATACCACGAAAAGTCAACGACTTAATGGGCATTCGATCTACATCGAACGGGGTAGAAGCAGGTAACCATTTGTATCATTTTGAGTCAGTGTAGGAAAGCCTCCCGCAAGAAGGCCGGGCTAACGGTTGGCATCAGGGCAGTTAGGTTCCGAAGAGCCGGCTCCCCGCTCATGGGGATTCCATTTTTCTCTGGATTTCGGAGCTCGGCAAGCTGTGCAAAATTGGCTGGACAAGATGGCCATAATGCCAAGCGCGGGCTGAATCACCGCCGGGCGCTCCAATTCACGTGGAGTGCAAGAAATCAGTTTAGCTTTGAGTAATACCGCTTGCGTTACCTCTGCGCCATAGAAAGTGGCCCGAACGTTGGATTGAAACACTTTTGAGGACTGACGAAGATGGAATTGTCCATCCGTCGACTCGTGTTCAACTTGAGCGGAGTTCGTTTGTCAATATAGGAGCGATGCTTGACCCCCCTTCGTGAGAACCGTGTCGCAGGCCCGACCAACTCGCCGTTTGAGGCGGATTCGGCCGTTGAGCGCGATGTCCTGAACGAAAAGATGTTCAGGCGCATGCTGGCCATTGAGCGCAAGAGAACGGAGCGCTCCAAGGAACCCTTCCTGCTGATGCTGCTGGACGCCGGAAGTCCAGCCGGGCCGGAGATGAACGGAACAGTGCTGGAAGCCATGGCGAATTCCTTGTTGGCATCGAGCAGAGAAACCGATATTGTCGGTTGGTACAAAGAGAGCACGATCGTCGGGGTGATGTTCACGGGACTGGCCGTCAACGACAAGAACTCCATTCTGAGCACGATCCTGAGCAGGGTGAAGTCAATGTTCCGGGACGATTTGATCTTCAAGAAATTCAACCAAGTGAGCATCTCGTTCCACTTCTTTCCTGACGACTGGGATCATGGCAACTCCGGACGCCCGAGCAACCCGGCTCTCTATCCTGACCTGACCAGCCCTGGAAATCGCAGACGGTCCCTATTAATCGTGAAACGGATCATCGACATAGCCGGGAGCGCGCTGGCGCTCATTCTTTGCTCGCCGCTTTTTGTTGCGATTGCGCTGGCCATCAAGGTGTCATCCAAGGGCTCTGTGCTTTTCAGGCAGCAACGCATTGGGCAGTACGGCAAGCTCTTTACATTTTTGAAGTTCCGCTCGATGTATGTGAACAACGACGATTTCGTTCACCAGAAGTTTGTAACTGAACTTATCTCCAGCGAGTCGAAGGATAAGTCCCCCGGCAAAGATGGGGATGGCGTCTACAAACTCAAAGATGACAAGCGAATCACGGGGGTGGGAAGATTTCTGCGCAGAACCAGCCTGGATGAGTTGCCGCAGTTATTCAACGTGCTGCAAGGGGAGATGTCGCTGGTGGGACCTCGTCCCGCAATTCCATACGAATTGGCTGCGTATCAAACGTGGCACAGGCGCCGTGTATTGGAAACCAAGCCTGGAATCACTGGAGTGTGGCAGGTAACAGGCCGAAGCCGAGTCAAATTCGATGAAATGGTGAGAATGGATCTTCGCTATGCCTTGGCTTGGTCGCCGTGGCTTGACGTAAAGATCCTTTTGCGCACTCCCTTTGCGGTGATAAGAGGCTCGGGTGCTTATTGATCCATGCGCTTTCGGCCGGCATTGAACTTCCCTCGACCCTGCATCTAGTTCGCTCTTTGCAGGGCTCGGCCTTTTCAGAGTGCATTTCCGGCATCGACAAGAGTTAACGAGATTGGCGGTCAGCAGATGAACTTCGGAGTAATTGGCTTTGGTTACTGGGGGCCAAACATCGTGAGAAACCTCACGATGTTAGAGGGATCCAAAGTACTTAGAATTGCGGATCTAAGTAAAGGCGCCCAAGAGCGCGCCCGGAAAGCATATCCGGGAATCGAAGTCACAGCGGACCCGAAGGATGTGATCCTATCGACGGAGATCGACGCGGTGGCGATCGTTTCTCCTGTGTGGACGCATTTCGAACTGGCGAAAGCGGCGTTGGAAAATGGCAAACATGTGTTTGTCGAGAAGCCGTTTACCAGCAACGCCGCGCAGGGAGAGGATTTGATCAACCTGGCATCCAAGAAGAATCTCAGGATCATGGTGGACCATACCTTCCTGTTTACAGGCGCGGTGAAAAAGATCAGGCAACTGCTGGACGAGGAAGCGCTGGGCAAACTCTACTACTACGACTCGACTCGCGTGAATCTGGGGCTTTTCCAGCACGATGTGAACGTGCTCTGGGACCTGGCGCCGCACGATCTTTCCATTATGGATTACCTCATCAAGTCCACTCCCGAGGCAGTTGTGGCAACGGGACAGAGCCATTTGAACGGCCACGAGGACGTGGCTTTCATGACTGTCTATTTTCCCGAAAAGATCATTGCCCATATCAACGTCAACTGGCTTTCCCCGGTTAAGATCAGGTACACGCTGATCGGCGGGGAGAAGAAGATGGTGGTGTGGAACGATCTGGTGGCCGACGAAAAGCTGAGGATCTACGATAGAGGGGTGAACATCACCAACCAGGAAGGAGTCTACGATCTGTTGGTGCACTATCGATCCGGGGATATGTGGGCGCCGCAGGTGGAACAGGGCGAGGCTCTGCGCGGCGAACTCTCTTATTTTGTCGATTGCATCTCCAGCGGCAAGGAACCGTTCAACGACGGACGCTCCGGCCTGCGCGTGGTCAAGATGCTGGAAGCAGCCAGTGAATCTTTGAAGATGAGAGGATCGATGGTCTATCTATGACATCCCATAACTCAATCGCAAGCGACGTGAAGCTGGGCGAGAATGTGCGGCTCTCTCAGTTCATAAATCTCTACGGCTGCGAAATCGGAGATGAGACCAAGATCGGCGCATTCGTCGAGATCCAGAAGAATGCCCGCGTCGGAAATCGATGCAAGATATCCAGCCACAGCTTTATTTGTGAAGGCGTCGTCATTGAGGACAACGTGTTCATAGGTCACGGGGTGATGTTCATCAACGACAGTTATCCCCGAGCCACGACGCCGGACGGAGGACTGCAAACCGAAGCCGACTGGAGAGTTGAGCGGACGGTGATCAAGAAGGGTGCATCGATCGGCTCCGGCGCTACGATTCTCTCAAATGTGACCGTTGGCGAAAACGCCATTGTGGGCGCTGGCAGCGTGGTTACAAAGGACGTGCCTTCGAACGCGATCGTTGCAGGAAATCCGGCCAAGTTTCTCCGCTTGATTGAACCGCTGGAGAAGACTCCCGAGAACGATAAGGTCCCATTTCTCGATCTTGTAACTCCACACTTGGAGCTTGAAAACGAACTGGTCAGCGTGTTTCGCCGTGGGCTGCATACTGCCGGCTTCGTTGGCGGACCGATGGTGGAAGACTTCGAGAAGGCATTCGCGACCTTCTGCGATGCCGGTCATTGCGTTGCCGTGAACAGCGGTACGGATGCGCTGCGTTTTGCTTTGATGGCCTCCGGAGTACAGGCCGGAGACGTGGTGCTGACCGTTCCGAACACATTTATCGCCACGACTGAGGCTATCTCACAGGCCGGCGCCACGCCGGAATTCGTCGATGTCAACGAACACACCTCAAACATATCGGTGGAGCGGTTGCAGCATCACCTGGAGACAAACTGCGGGCGAGACTCGTCGGGAAAGCTGATTAGCCTGCGCAGTGGACAGAGGGTTTCCGCCGTGGTGCCGGTGCATCTCTACGGTCAGATGGCGGACATGGATCCGATCCTGAGGCTGGCCAATCGGTATGGCCTTATCGTGGTCGAGGACGCCTGCCAGGCACACGGCGCGGAATACTTTTCGAGAGATCTCAATCGCTGGATGAAAGCCGGNNCGATCCCGCGCTTGCCGGTACCGTCAAAATGTTGCGCGATCATGGCCAGGCGACGAAGTACTACCATGACATGGAAGGATACAACGGACGGATGGATGCGATTCAGGCAGGGCTGCTTCATGTGAAACTGCCGCATCTGACTGCATGGAATTCGCTACGCCGTGAGCGGGCTGTCGACTACAAACGTCTCCTGGCCGACAATGAGGCCATAAGCCTTCCCTATGAGCCATCGTGGTCCCGCGCCGTCTATCACCTCTATGTGATTCGCAGCAAAGACCGCGAAGGCTTGATAAGTCACTTGAAAGAGGCGGGCATAGGCACGGGGATTCACTATCCGATTCCGTTGCATCTGCAGAAAGCCTATGCTTCGCTAAACTACGAACGGGGAGCTTTTCCGGTAGCGGAGCGCATTGCCACCGAGATTGTCTCTTTGCCGATGTTCCCGCAGCTAACAGCCGGGCAGCAATCCAGGGTGGCCGAAGAAGTGGTGGCCTTTTCTTCAAATAGTCTGCAGGGGACGGGACGGTAAAGGAGAGCCGAAGGTTAGGTAGCTTGCTATTTGAGGAGGAGACCTAAATCATCCAAGCCCGGCCGATCGCATTGGCCGCCTCAGCACCGATCGTGGTTGTAATGACAAGTACCGAATGAGGAACCGTCGTGTTGAAACTTCCGTCTTATGTACTGGTGACCCCGGCGCGTAACGAGGTACAGTTCATCGAATTGACGATACAGTCGGTGGTGGCTCAGACCATGCGCCCGCTGAAGTGGGTCATTGTCAGCGACGGATCAACGGACGGCACCGACGAGATTGTGAGCAGATATGCGGTGGCGCACGAGTGGATCGAATTGCTGCGTATGCCGGAACGTAAAGAGCGCCACTTTGCAGGCAAGGCTAACGCGTTCAGTGCCGGCAAGGCGAGGCTCGATGGCTTGCCATACGAGGTAGTCGCCAACCTGGATGCGGACATTACTTTTGAAAAGGACTACTTCACGTACTTGCTTGGAAAACTTGCCGTGGATCCTCTTCTAGGAGTGGTGGGAACGCCCTACGTGGAAAAGACCGGTGAAAGCTTCGACTATGACTTTACGAGCCTTGACCATGTATCCGGCGCTTGTCAGGTATTCCGGCGTGAATGCTATGAGGGGATCGGCGGATATATTCCGGTCAAGGTCGGCACCATCGACTGCATTGCGGTGATCACCGCCAGAATGAAGGGTTGGAAAACGCGAACCTTCACCGGCAAGGTGTGCCAGCATCATCGCAAAGTGGGGACTGCCGAGCGTGGGCCAATCAAGGCCAATTTTTATACGGGCGTTATGGACTACGCGATGGGAAACCATCCGCTTTGGCAGTTGTTCCGAACTGCGTATCAAACGACCAAGAAACCAATCGCCGCACGGGGTTTGGCGTTGGGGGCGGGGTTTCTATGGGCGTTCTTGCGACAAGCAGAGAGACCTGTATCGCGCGAGTTCATTGCGTTTCACCGGCGGGAGCAGATGGAAAGGCTGAAGAGCAAACTTGCGCGGAAGCGGTTGCCGGGCGACAACACCGCACTCCCGCGCGGAGAGGCGCGTGAAGCCCAATAATCCACATGCCTGAGGATNNGTCATCGTGAATGCGGATGATTGGGGGCGGGACGTTCTGACGACGGATCGTTCTCTCAATTGCGTTCTTCAAGGAGCCGTATCTTCCGTCAGCGCAATGGTGTTCATGGAGGATTCCGAACGAGCGGCCGATCTTGCCAGGCAGCACGGCGTCGACGCGGGCCTCCATTTGAACTTCACACTGCCCTACTCCGCGCCGCAATGTCCTCCCCGGCTGATGGAGCGCCAGGAAAAGATAGCACGTTTCTTGAAAGGGCACAGGCTTGCGTCTGTGATTTACCATCCCGGTCTTGCCTCTTCATTTGAGTATGTCGTCAAAATGCAACTGGAGGAGTATGAACGGTTGTATGGCGCGCCGGCAAATCGCTTCGATGGCCACCACCACATGCATTTGTGCGCCAATGTTGCCCGGCAGGAACTGATTCCGAGCGGTACCATCGTTCGCAGGAATTTGTCATTTGGGTCAGGAGAAAAGGGATACTTTAATCGCTTTTATCGCCGCCGGCAAGACCGCCGGCTGGCTCGTCGCCATCGGCTCACGGATTTCTTCTTCGATCTTAAGCCGCTTGAGCCTCGTCAAAGACTGGCTGGGATTTTGGAACTGGCGACTCGTTTCGACATAGAGGTCGAGACGCATCCAATTCGCGACGGCGAATACAGCTTTCTGATGAATGGGGAGCTGCTACGCGGCGCGGAGGGCGTAGGAGTGTCGTGCGGCTATATTCTGCGCTTCGGAAATTCCAGCTCAGGCAAGAGCCGCTTTCCGTTAGCCCAGCAGGCATGGAGATGAATCACGTGAAGCTTGCGGGGGAGATCCATGCGATGAACCCTGCCTCGGCGGATGGCGTGCCGCACATCTCGGTCTGCGTTTGCACATACAGGCGGCCAGCGCTGCTCAAACGTCTCCTGAATGAGTTGATCCGGCAGGACACGGGTGGATTGTTTACCTATTCAATTGTGGTGGCCGATAACGACGAGGCGCGCTCCGCAGAAACCACAGTTGAGGAACTCCACGCGGTCTGCACAGTTAGTATCGTCTACTGCATCGAACCAAGACGGAATATTGCCTTGGCGCGCAACAAGGTGGTGGCCCATGCCGAGGGCGAGTATGTCGCCTTTATAGACGATGACGAATTCCCGTCGCCGGAGTGGCTACTGAAACTATTCAGGACCTGCAATGAATACAAGGTCGACGGCGTGCTTGGACCCGTGAAGCGACACTTCGATCAAACTCCACCTGCCTGGTTCAGGAAGAGCCGTATTTACGATCGCGCCGCTAATCCAACGGGGCAGTTAGTTGACTGGAAGGAAGCGCGTACTGGAAATGTGCTGCTGAGAAGGCGAGTTATCGCGGAAGAGGCGGCCCCGTTTCGTCCTGAGTTCAGGGCCGGCGAAGATCAGGATTTCTTTCGAAGAAAGATCG
Organism: Acidobacteriaceae bacterium; assembly: GCA_003142935.1. Lineage (GTDB taxonomy): Bacteria > Acidobacteriota > Terriglobia > Terriglobales > Acidobacteriaceae > Telmatobacter. Next base: position 17,824 of record PLOG01000077.1, on the reverse strand, counting down.
AAGCGGGATTCGTCTTTATCTGGTCCGCCGATGCCGTCGTCTTCGAAACGATTCCTCCGGCGCGCTGGAAACGCAGCTACATCCTGCGCAAAGCCGCGCTGCAAGGGGCGACCGCCGCTCTGCAGCCAAACTGCGGCGTGATCAGTATTGTGAAATCAGTCGTCGCGGTACCGCTTTATTTGGCAATTTCTCCTTTTGTCCTCCTTTTGGGGCAGCATCGCTTTATGGCCCTGATGGTGAAGATTTGCGATCACTCCGGGAAATTGCTCATGCTTATGGGGATCAACCCGATCCGCGAGGAGTATGTCAGTGAGTAGGCCTGGCGATGACGCGAACGTCAGTGCCATAACTGAGGAAGATGCAATTGAATGACTTTGTGATTAAGGAAGAGATGTTAGTAACATTATGGATAACTTGAATAAAAGCATTCGGATATCGGGGCGCCTGTTGCGAATCGCGCGGCTGGATGCGGAGTTATATCATTTTTTATCCAATCCGGAGCCGATGATCGACCGGTTGCGCAACTCCACTGACCACATCGACATTTTCACATTCATGCAGGGTTTGCCCGAAACTGAGCCCAAGTTTATGTACCCGATGGAGTGGGATAACCTGGCAGTGCTGCCGGTCTCGACCTATGAGAATTGGTGGAACAAGCAAATCCGCTCCATTACCAAGAACAGGGCCAAACAGGCGGAAAAGAAAGGTGTCGTAATTCGCGAAGTACAGTTCGATGAGAAACTCGCGGGGGGAATCTGGGAGATTTACAACGAGTGCCCGATCCGTCAAGGGCGCCGATTTCGCCACTACGGAAAAGATCAGGAGACTGTGTATCGAGAAGCTTCCACCTATCTCGACGACAGCACGTTTATTGGCGCCTACCTAGGCGAGGAGTTGATCGGCTTTATCAAGATGGTTGCGGATGAAGATCGAGTACAGGCAGGATTAATGAACATCCTGTCAAAGATGCAGCATAAGGATAAAGCGCCAACAAATGCATTGCTTGCGCAAGCGGTGAGGTCCTGCGCCAACCAGGGGATCGCCTACCTGGTCTACAACAACTATAGCTATGGGAGCAAGCAGCACGACGGTCTGAGCGAGTTCAAGGAGCGGAATGGATTCAAGCGGGTCGATGTCCCGCGCTACTACGTTCCATTGACGCATTTTGGCGGGTTTGCGCTGCGCATGGGCTTCCATCACAGACTGGCCGACCGTTTCCCTGAGTCCATCGCCGGACGGCTTCGCGAGCTGCGCAAGAGCTGGTACATGCGCGGAGTCCATTCATCCAAGGAAGCCTCTTAGAAAGCGACGTGAATAATGCCAGGGCTTGTTGGCCTGATTACGAGGATGCCGCGAGAGCGCGCCAAAGCTGAACTGCTTCGCATGGTCGCGGCACTTTGCCATGAGCCCTGGTATTCAAGAGGAACCTGGAGCGACGAGACTTTGGGTATTTATGCGGGGTGGGTGCTGCGCAGCGAGGCCGACGCAAAGCGCATGCCAATGTATAACGAGCACCGCGATCTCGTTTTGGCATTTTCCGGCGAGGACTTTCCGGAGCCTGGAATCGCAGAACGATTGAAGGAGCGCGGACATGAGGGGGACTTTGACGGGCCATCGTATCTTGTCCATCTTGCCGAGGAAGACGCGAGCTTTCCGAAGAGTTTGAACGGACGGTTCCATGGAGTGCTGGCAGATAGGAATAAGCAGACAGCCACGCTCTTCAATGACCGGTATGGAATGCACCGGATCTATTACCACGAAGCCAAGGATGCATTCTACTTTGCGGCCGAGGCCAAGGCAATTCTAGCTGTGCGTCCGGAGCTGAGATCGATTGACTCGGACGGCCTTGCAGAGTTTATTTCTTGCGGATGCACGCTGGAGAACCGGACCCTTTTCAGGAATATTCGAGTGCTGCCCCCGGCGTCTGCCTGGACCTTTCAAGAGGGTTCCGTTGCGCGAAAGGATGTCTATTTCGACGCGAAGGAATGGGAAGAGCAATCCCAGCTTGAGCCGGAGCCTTACTACCTGCAACTACGGAATGTCTTCTCGGAAAATCTGCCTAGATACTTTAACGGTCACGAGCGGATTGGCATTTCACTCACGGGCGGCCTGGATTCGAGAATGATTATGTCATGGGCCAAGGCTGCGCCTGGATCACTTCCGTGTTACTCGTTTGGGGGCGCCTACCGCGATTCCCAGGACGTTTTGATAGGAAGAAAGGTCGCACGTGCTTGTGGGCAAGGGCACGAAACAATTCGCGTCGGTGACGAATTTCTTTCGCAGCTTCCCTACTATGCCGAACGCACAGTGTATCTGACCGATGGGTGTGTCGAAGTCAAGCACGCTCCGGACTTATATGTGAATGAACTGGCCGCGAAGATTGCGCCGGTAAGAATGACGGGAAACTATGGTGGGGAAGTACTGCGGCGCGTGCGGGCGTTCAGGCCGGTCGATCCTTTACCGGGACTATTTAGCGCGGAACTCATAACATGCATCGAACGCGCCAAGGAAAGGTATCATGGGGTGGATCAAGGAAACCCACTTTCATTTGCAGTGTTTTGCCAGGCACCATGGCACCACTACGGTCTCCTCGCGCTGGAACAGAGCCAACTCTCGCTGCGATCGCCCTTTCTTGACAACGACTTCGTGAAAACCGTTTTTCGCGCACCGCAGTCTTCCCTGACTAGCGATGACATATCGTTACGCCTAATTGAGGACGGAAATCCGGAACTCTATCGGATAAGAACCGATCGCGGTTTAGGAGGAAGTCGTCCTGCATGGCTTGCGGCCATTGAGCGCGCGTACCTGGCATTTACCTTCAAGGCGGAGTACGCGTATGACTACGGGATGCCGCAAGCAGTGGTTAAGGTGGATCATGCGCTGTCGCGTCTGCATCTGGAAAGGCTGTTTCTGGGCCGGCATAAGTTCTACCATTACCGGGTGTGGTACCGGGATGTTCTGAGTAACTACGTCCGCGAGATGTTGCTAGACTCGCGGACGCTGTCCCGAGCGTATTTGCAGAAGGATGCCGTCGAGACCGTAGTGAAAGAGCACCTTGAGGGAAGGCGCAACCACACGACAACGATTCACAAGCTTTTAACACTTGAACATTGTCATCGGCTGTTCATCGACTCCATATGACTCAACTGATCGGCACAATCGTCTGTATCGCCTTTATCGCCTGGCTGTTCTCAATGGACCGCGATGCTGGAGTGAAGCCGTCGCTGGCGCTTTGGATCCCGACGATATGGCTGCTCATTAATGGATCCCGCGCAGTGTCGGCGTGGCTTCACGCGGAACCTGCGGAGTCATTGGCGCAACAGTACTCGGAGGGGAGCCCGCTGGATGCAGCTATCTACGGGATACTGATTGTCGCGGGCTTGGTGGTGCTGAATTGTCGGGCGCGGCTGGTGAAGAGATTTCTGCAGGAGAACCTTCCGCTTCTGGCGTTCCTTTGTTATTGCGCCTTGAGCATCGGATGGTCGGAGTATCCCTTCATTGCCTTGAAAAGATGGAGCAAGTCAATCGGCGATGTTGTGATGGTGATGCTCGTCATCACGGACAGTTATCCGCTAATGGCAATCAAGCGTGTTCTTGCGCGCGTGGGGTTCGTGTTATTGCCGCTCTCTGTGCTTTTTATTCTTTGTTATCCCGCCTTGGGAAGCGCCTATAGCCCCGAGGACGGCGTGATGATGTACTTCGGGGTAACGACGTTCAAAAACCTGCTCGGAATGATTTCCATGGTGTTCGGGCTGGCGTCCATGTGGTCTTGTATTTGTGCTTACGGGGATAGGAACGCGCCGAATCGAACGAAACATATGATTGCCCATGCAATAACTGTGACTATGGCGATTTTGCTGATAGTCAGGGCCGATTCCATGACCTCTCTGTCATGTCTTGTTCTGGCGGGAGCGGTGATGGTTCTGGTTTCGCAACAATGGGTGATTCGCCGTCCCGGTGGAGCGCTTGCCATTGTTAGCGGGGCTATTGGCCTCCCTCTATTCGCACTGTTTATTAATACGATGGGCACGCTGGTTCATTCGCTGGGCAGGAACTCAACACTAACTGGCCGGACATCAATTTGGAAGGCAGTGCTATCGATGCATACGAATCCGGTGATCGGGACCGGATTCGAAAGCTTCTGGCTGGGTAACCGCTTGGAGGCCGTATGGAACATGAGCGTGAAGGGAATTCAGGAGGCGCACAACGGGTTCATTGAGCTCTATTTGAACCTGGGGTGGATAGGTCTTTTTCTGCTCGGCTGGCTGATTGTTTCCGGATATCGCAACGGAGTCGCGGCGCTTCGCCGGGAACCGAATGATGGCAGGCTGCGATTGGCTTATCTTACCGCAGCATTGATTTTCAGCATGACTGAGGCGGGTTTCAGGATGCTTACGCCAATATGGTTTGCTTTCCTTTTGGCAATAGCAGGCAACTCCGCGGGCCTGCAACCGAGGGTTCTGAGTGAAGCGGGAGGAGTATCTTTGGGGCGCGCAACACCGGCAAGACAAATTCGAATTCTTCAATAGGCGGGGTCATTAGTCTAGAGGCGGAATGGAGTATCTAAATTCAGATGCCAATTCATTTATGCGGGGCAAAGTGGAGAATGTACCTCGGGATCGGAGTTTGATTGAAACCGTTTGACACAAACGGCGCATTTGTGCCCTCTATTCCCAGCGGCGGAGCTACGCTGAGGCGTCTCGCGGTGAGAGGCGCGGGGATGACGGTGTTTTCCGGGGGCTTTGCGTTGGCGATCCAGGTGGTTGCGACAGTGGTTCTGGCGCGGCTACTTACTCCTCGAGACTTTGGACTTGTGGCGATGGTAACAACCTTCAGCTTGCTGTTATCGAACTTCGGAATCAATGGGATAACTGAAGCTCTTGTTCAGCGGGAACAGATCGATCATACCCAGGCGAGCAACCTGTTCTGGATCAATCTTGGCGGAGGCCTGATCCTCACACTGGGGTTTGCGGCGGCAGGCTCACTGCTGGCGAAGTTTTATGGCGAGCCGCTGGTTGCACCGATAGCCGTCGGAGTTTCAATTTCAATTGTTGTGAGTAGCCTGTCTGTAATTCACTTGGCACTGCTAAAGCGAGCCATGATGTTTTCAGCGGTGGCCAAGAACGAAATTGTTGCCAGGGCGGCTTCGGTGACGGTTTCAATTTTCTTTGGCTGGGCAGGATGGGGCTATTGGGCATTGGTTCTGGGAGTGTGCGCGCTGCCGCTGAGTACAGCCGTTGGTGCCTGGGCCCTTTGCAGATGGACGCCCGGAGGTCCACAACATGCTGAAGGCACGGGCGCGATGTTGAAGTTCGCGATGTACACTTATGGACGCTTCAGCGTGAACTACTTTGCACGTAACGCCGATAACGTGCTGGTTGGCTGGCGATTTGGAGCGCCGGCACTGGGATTTTATAAGAAGGCGTACGATCTGTTTTCGCTTTCCGCGGCGCAGCTCGTTGCTTCTACGTCGGTGGTTGCCGTTTCTGCGTTGAGCCGGGTGCGAGGGGATGACGCTCAGTATCGTCGCTATCTGCTTGGGGCGATCTCTGTGATGGCTTTTCTAGGCATGGGGATCGCAGGCGATCTTACATTAACCGGCAAAGACGTGATTCGCGTTCTTCTAGGTCCGGGCTGGGGAGAGGCCGGGCAGATTTTCACATTCTTTGCACCGGGAATTGGCATCATGTTGGTTTATGGCACGCACGGATGGATACACCTTTCGATTGGGCGAGCGGACCGGTGGTTTCACTGGGGGATTGTGGAGTGGACCGTAACCATACTGTTGTTTCTTATCGCGCTTCCGTGGGGGCCCCAGGGAATCGCAGTCGCATGGTGCGTGTCGTTCTGGACGTTGACGATTCCTGCGATGTGGTATGCCGGTAAGCCGATCGGGCTTGGAGTTACGCCCATCATCGCAGCAGTGTGGAGATACATATTGGCCTCGCTGTTCGCGGGGTTGGCGTGTTATGTGGTGTTTTCCAGGTTAGCGTCTTTGGCGGAGGCGCCGGGCGCGATTGGAGCCGCGGAGCGCGTCGCGTGTATTTCCATATCTTTCGTAAGTGTTTACTTAGGCACGATTGTCATTCTGTATCGGGGCTTGTCACCGTTAAAGAAACTAAGCGGTCTTTTGCGCGAGATGGCCCCGGCCGGGGGCGACTAACTGATTGAGTTGTTCGAAGATGTCTTATGGAGCGGTTTTGCAACAAGGCAGTGCAGATTTACCGGAGTCGAGTGACATGTTGGAATTGATACGCAAGGCGAGGGATAGATTTCGCGACCTTGTGCAGACCCACGGAAGCTCGAAGACCAAGCAGCGGCTGTGGGATGGAGAGTTCGCAACGGGCCGCTGGGATTGCCTGGAGACGACCAAAGACGACTGCGTCTATCCGCGACTTGAGAGATGGGCCAAAGGTGGAAGCATCCTAGATCTGGGATGTGGCTCCGGCAGCACGGCAAACGAATTGAACAAAAGCGCGTTTGGCGGATACACCGGAGTCGATATTTCCGAGGTTGCGATAGAGAAAGCGAGGGAAAGAACCCAGGAGAATGACAGAGGGCATAAGTGCCGATTCATTCAGGGAGATGTTATCGGATACGAGCCCGACCAGAAGTTCGAAGTGATTCTATTTCGAGATTCGATTTACTATATCAAGCGCCCGCAGATCAAGGCGGTCCTGACGCGATATTCGAGATGGCTGACGAAGGACGGAGTCTTCATCGTGAGGATTTGGGATGGGCGCGGCAAGCTTCGCGCATTTGCAGATGTGATTGAGAAGAACTTCGATGTTGTCGATGAATACCGGCACGAAGAGTCGGGAGCTATGGTTCTTGTGTTCAGATGCGATGCAGGATCGAGAGAGGGTTGAGGCGCAATGAAGAATAGCGTCATCTCCGCACTCGTTCTCATGGCTCTTGGGGTTCACGCCGACTGCTGTGCACAGGCGTGGGCGACCTTCCTGAGTGCGAGGCAGGCGATTGACTGGTCCGATGCGGGCGTGGGCGGCATTCCTGCACGGAAGACTAACTGCGCCAACCTGACGCCGTCTGCCACGCTGGCTCAGATCAACTCCGCGCTCGCTTCCTGCGCGAGCGGGCAGACGGTATTCCTGGCCGCCGGTACTTATTCCATTTCGGGAACCGTGATTGTTCCTTCAGATGTAACATTGCGCGGGGCGGGGGCCAGCCGGACGATACTAAATGCGATTGGCGCCGGGGGTGGAGATGTGATTAGCCTGGGCTCGGGATCAGTTGCGGTCAGGCCGTTCAGGATTACGAATGGAGCAACGGCGGGGTCTACAAGCATTGAGGTAAGCAAGGTTTCCGGCGTCAAGGTTGGAATGTATCTTGTGATCGCCGAAATTAACAATCTGACTTATGTGTCGGCGGCAGGAAGCGGAGGGAATTGTAACTGGTGCGATGGAGGATGGACGGAAAAGGGGAGTCTTGCGCGCGGGCAGATTGTAAAGGTGACCGGCGTAAATGGAAGGGCGATCACGTTCTTACCCGGACTTTATAGCGCGTACACCAATACACCGCTTGCGGTCCCCTTTAACATGGCGGTGGATCACGCGGGGGTCGAGGATCTGCAGGTATATGCCAACAATACGGGCTATTCAGCGAACTTTGGCATGTCGGAGTGCGCCTACTGCTGGATCGAAGGCGTGGAATCGAATTACACCGACGGCGACCACGTTGAAGTGTACTGGGGCTTTCACGATGAGATACGGGATAGTTACTTCTCGAACGCGTTTCTGCACAGCCCTGGGGAGCATGACTCGGATATCCAGGTTGCACGGAAGACGAGCGCCAGCCTGATCGAGAACAATATCATCGAGCGCACGCACCTGGCCATCATGCTGGAATGGGGATCCGCAGGGAACGTGGTTTCTTACAACTACACAACCGGAGAGTTTGACAGCGGCGCCTCGAATTTGGACATTGGGGGGATCGATTTTCATGGAGCGCACCCGCAATTCAACTTGCTTGAAGGAAATGTAGTTACGGAAATTAATGAGGATTCGGTTTGGGGAACGTCAAGCCAGACGACGGCCTTTCGCAATTGGATTGTCGGGACGAACCGGATTTGCAGTCCGATGAGTGGACGCGGCACTGTGAATTGCACAGGGGCGAATGGTCACTATGGGTTTCAAGCGGCACGCGCGATTGAAACGTCATATACGGGGACAGCGAGCAATTTCTTGGGGAACGTGTTGGGCTCGGCGCAGATGCAATCCTTGAAGGGATACAACTACCCGCTGGCTCAGCGAGCGTCGATTGAGTATCCCGCGCAGCGAAATTACGATTCGGCAGCGTATGGATGGTCTTTTGGTTACGGCAGTACGAGCGACGATGGTACCGGAACGGGGTGCGGGGGAGGAGTTCCACCCTGTCATCTCCCAGGTAACTCCTCCTCCGATTTCTTCCACGGGAACTTCAATAATATTGGTGGGGCGATTGCGTGGGCTCCTGGAGTCGCGCATGAGTTGCCCGCGTCGTTTTATCTGGCCGGGAAACCGGCTTGGTGGGGTTCGACGCCGTACCCGGCAACCGGTCCGGATGTCACGGGAGGCAGTGGGCCGGGAGGGCACAGTTACGGAAATCCGGCGCAGGCCTGCTATTTTCAGGTGATGGGCGGCTCGGATGGAGGGGCGGGCGGACCGCTTGCCTTCGATGCCGGCAGATGCTACGGAATGGGTATTTCGATGGGGCGAATTGTGCCCGACAATATAAACGCCACGACCGGGTTTACGCGGGGGTTTGCCGTGCGCGATGGAGTGGACGGGGAGAGCGAATGAGTGTAAATGAAGAAGCAGTTACATTAGTGGTTGGTTTGGGTGAAGTAGGAAAACCGCTGCATACCATCCTGAAACGGCAAGAGCCAGGCATAATCGGCATTGACATAGAGCCTGCGCAAGTGGATAAGCCGGTCGGTATTATGCATGTCTGTTTTCCGTATATCGACTCGGCGCAATTCCAAAGTGCGGTCGCAGGGTATGTGCTGAAGTATGCCCCGAAGGTTGTAGTTATCAACAGCACCGCGGTGCCCGGAACGACACGGTCGATTGAAACTGAAACGGGAGTCCCATGCGTCTACAGTCCCGTTCGCGGCAAGCACACGAAGATGGTGGATGAGCTTTTGACTTACGTAAAATTTGTTGCCGGCACCAATATGCAGGCTTCAGAACAAGTGCGAGAACACTTTAAAGCGGCGGGGATGAAGTCGGAAACCATGACTACGCCGGAGGCTCTGGAATTGGCCAAGCTTTTAGAGACCACCTATTTTGGTTTGCTGATTGCCTGGGCGCAGGAGATGAACCGCTTTGCCGAGACGGTGGATGCGGACTATCTTGAGGTGGGAAAGTTCTTTCGCGAGATTGCCTATCTTCCCAACGTGCTTTTCCAGCCGGGGTACATCGGCGGACACTGCGTGATGCCCAATATCGCCTTGCTGCAGAGACGGTTTCAGTCAGAGTTTCTTGAGATAATGAAGAGATCGAACGAAGAACGGAAGGCCGAGTTGGCGGCCAAGGAAGAGCTGGGTTCCAATGAACGATTGAAGCCGCTGGCGCTGGTTTAGCCTGCACGAGAAAAGAGCTGTTCGCTGAAGAAGTGTTGGACGCACGGCAATGAGAAAGAGAAACGGTTTACAGCTCCGATGAAGAAGATCTGCATGGTGGCCTACACGAACTATCTCTCCGATGCCCGCCCGCGGCGGGAGGCGGAGTCATTGGCGCGACGGGGAGACCAGGTCGATTTCATCGCGCTCGGTGAAAAGAATCGGCCGTCGCTCGAGACAGTTCACGGAGTGCGCGTGTTTCGCGTGAGTCAATTGCGCTATCGCGGGGGCGGCGGCCTGAGTTACGGCTTTACCTACCTGCGGTTTCTATGCGCGGCCACACTGAAGCTGGTTCGCCTGTTCTGGAGGGAGCGCTACGACATTGTCTACGTGCACACCATGCCGGACTTGCTGGTGCTGGTGGGGCTTATCCCGAAACTCTTTGGGGCGCGGATCGTGCTGAACATTCACGACATGATGCCGGAACTTTACATGTCAAAGTTCGGAATCTCAGAGAAACATTTGCTGATCAGGATGCTGGCGTTTCAGGAACAGCTGAGCATCCGGCTGGCAGACAAGGTGATTTGCGTTCACGATCCGCACCGGGACGTACTTTGCAGGCGCGGCGCTCCGATCGAGAAGATTACCGTACTGCCCAACGTTCCGGACCCGCGGATATTCAGCAGCGAGTTTTCGACGCCGCGAACCGACGACATCTTCAGGATTGTCTATCACGGCACGATTGCCAGGCGCCTGGGATTGGACCTGGGGGTGTGTGCATTCGCCCAGGCCGCGGAGGCGTGTCCCGGCGCACGGTTTGAGATCTTTGGCGATGGCGACGCAGGAGAAGAGCTTGAAGCGCAGATCGCAGCTTCCGGCATGGGAGACAGGATTCATTTCAGCAGAAAGATGTTTCGCGTGGAATCCATCGCGGAGATGATTCAGGGCGCGTCGGTGGGGCTTATTCCGAATCGGCGCGACGTTGCCACCGACTACATGCTTCCGGTGAAACTGCTTGAATATGTCCACCTTGGGATTCCGGTCATTGCGCCGCGGTTGCTGGCCATCCAATATTACTTCAGCGAGGACCAGGTGGCGTATTACGAGCCGGGGGATGTGGAGGAATTGGCCGAGTGCATACGGCGCCTGTATGCGAACCCCGGGGAGCGCACGGAACTTGTCCGGAAGAGCGCCGAGTTCGCAAAGAAATTTCACTGGGACGGGCTCAAAGAGGAGTTGTACAAGGTGATTGACGAATGGCCCGCGCAAAAGAACGAGGCCGCCTAGGATGCGGAACAATGTGTTTCACCTGTGGTGATCTGAGAGCCTGCCCAGAAACTCTGAAAAGGCGTCGGGGATGGGATAACATAGCATCCCTCGGGGGCTAAAGCCCGACTCATTTTTTACGAGGTTTATGTACGGGCTGAAGCCCGTACCCCTTTCGCCAAAATTCGAGTTTTTGGACAGATTCTGAGACAGGAGAGGACTGGACGATGGCGCTGATTGTTCGAATTGACGTGGATCGCCCTTACGGAAAGCAAGGGGTGGTGCGCCACATTGCCAGCCGCATCAGTTCCGATTACTATTTGCCGCGTATCGAAGGGCTTCGTTATCTCGACGAGTTGAAGACGATCCTGCGCCTTCTTAACGCCAATGGCAAATCCGCACATGTGTTCTTTCGCAAATGTACTTACCCGACTCCGGTAGTGTGCGAACTGATGGAGGCAGGAGGACATCGGTTTGGGCTTCACCTGGAAAACTCACAGACTGCGGAGACGTTTCGCGAGGAACTCGGCTCGCTTGAGGGCGCACTGGGACGGCGGGTGGTCGAGTTCTCAAAGCACGGATCGGGACGGCTGCATCTGGGCCGGCATCACTATGCTCCCTATGAGCCGGAAAGGTATATTCCCTGGGCTGCGCAGGCCGGGATGAGGGTCTTCTTTGGCAATCTTGAGAACCCGGAGCTGAGGCCGGTGAAGGAAGGCGAGCTTCTGTTCTATCCTTCGGCATTCTGGCTGGAGCCGTTTTGGCGGGACACAAAGAGATTTCCGATTGAATGGCTACTGCGCCAGGCCGCCGAGAGGGACGTTGTGATGCTGCTGCACCCCGACAACGTTACCTCGAGCGCGGAGATCATGCGCGAGTTTCTGATGACAATCGAGAGGCTGGAAACGGCCGATTTGCCGGTGTTGCCGTCTGCCAGTCGATAGCGGGGGGCTGTTCCCAAGTCTACGCGATGCTGTCTTTTGGGCGATGGCAGCGAGTCTGGTAACTCCAATTGTGGGCGATTGGTACGACGGGCGGTTACCGAGGAGGGACAGTCTTTCCCCCCCTGTTTGTGGGATTCAGTCTTGCCACAAACATGCATATCCTGACACCAACAGGGACTTCGACCTGGAGGGGCGTGGGCCGGCTCACCCGCTCAGTGCCGGAGCTGCTGACGCGGGCGGCCGCAGTCTCAACCGCCGACTAGCCATGAGCAGTGGGGAGCAGGGTGAATTCTCAACTCGATATACTGGTTTTGTGCTGCTTGCGGATGGCAGAGGCGCGCAGAAACGGACGCCGAAAAGCGAAGGGAACGCGGGATGATCCTTCTGAGTGTCGGGATTTACCGCAACGGAGAGGCATGGGCATGAAGCGCCTGATCGGTCTCGTGTGCGTGCTTGTTAGTGTGTCTGTGGCCGGGAGGCTGGCGGCGCAGGATGCTGCACCGGTTCAAACGGACGACAAGGCCCAGATTGAAGCGCAGATACGTGCTCAGGAAAGCGGGCAAGCGCCATCCCAGGCAGCGCCCTTGGCAATTCCCCAGGCTGCGCCCGAACCGACATTGAAGCAGAATCCGCTGGAAACCTTGCGGAAGTTCGAGCCGGGACCGGATGAAGAGTACCAACTGGGCAAGGGCGACGAGATAACCGTGAATTTTGTAGGGCGGCCGGAGATGCAGGCGAAGCTGGTCGTGGGACCGGACGGGCGCGTCACTCTGCCGCTGGCTGGAGACATCATGGTGGCCGATCTTACGCGGCCCGAGGCGGCCAAGGCCATTGAATCCGCGCTGACGAATTACTATACAAACCTTTCGGTGCAGGTTACGGTCACCAAGTACACGGCCAACCGTATCGTGCTTTTGGGAGCGGTGGATCATCCGGGAATGTTCACGTTCGACGGCACGCCAACCTTGCTGGAAGTGCTGGCGCGGGGCGGAGTAGAGGCCGGGCCGAACAAGTCCGGCACGACACCGGAGGTGAATCAGATTCCCGAGCGTTGCGCCATCTATCGAGGCAGCGACCAGGTGGTGTGGGTGGAACTGAGGCAGATGATGGAGTCCGGCAACGCAACGGCAGACCTGCGGTTGCGCCGGGACGACGTTGTCTATGTACCGAGCAGTTCCGAGCGGTTTGTTTCTGTTTTGGGCGAGGTACAGCATCCAGGCGCCATTCCCCTGGCCTACAATTCGACGCCGGCCAGTGTTCTGGCGCAGGCCGGCGGCGTGACCGATCATGCGGGCAACAATCCGCACATCCAGATTGTGGATCCGTCGACCGGCAGTTCGCACTTGATTTTGCTGAAGGACCTGCTGGACCCGGTGAAATCAAGGGAAGTGGTGCTGAAGCCGGGAGAGATTATTTTTGTACCCAAGAGCGGGTTCTATCGCGCCACCTATGTTCTGGAGCGGCTGAGTCCGCTGGTTACGTTGGCTACGATGGCTTTTTATGCGGGGGCGCTATGAATCTGCAGCGGATTCAGTCTGTTCCCTCGCAGCAATTTCGCCCTGTAGACGGCGGTCCTGTCGTGCCGCCCCCTTCGAGCGGCCCTGTCGGGTCCGGCAGCCAGGACCAACCGCTGTTTCGTCTGAACCTGTTGCGCGCTTTGCAACTGCATCGCCGGCTGGCGCTTGGAATTGCTCTGGGATGTCTGCTTCTGGCCGTCGCCTATGTCGTGAAGGCGTGGCCTGTGTATTTGGCGCAGAGCCAGATCTATGTTCAGCCCGTGCAGACCAAGGTAATGGCGTCGGGGCCCGACTCGAGCTTTGCCAACAACTCCGCAGCTTACGATTCGTTCGTCCAGCAACAAGTGGAAAGCGCGGCCAATCCCGATGTGCTGATCAATGCGCTGCACAAGCTGAAGCCGGGCACCTGGCAGCGGAGCGGCGAGAGCGAACAAGCGGCAGCGGCGCGGCTTGGTGGAGCGATCGAAGTTGCCCGCGTAGGGACGAGCTATGAGGTAGCGATTACTGCGAAGGCCAAGAATGCGGAGTTGGCCGCGCAGATGTCCAACGCCGTTGCCACCAGCATTGTGGAGAGGGCGTCGGGCGAGGGAAACGCGGGAAATGTGCAGCGCATCGCCGTGCTGCGTGAGGAGAGAGATCGAATTCAAAACGAACTCACCTCCGACTACTCCGAACAGAGCGCGCTGAACAAGCAACTGGGCATGGCCGCGGTGGGAACCGAGGCACCGGACCTGATCGACAGCGATATCGGCAAGACGCGTGAAGAACTCATCAAGGCCCAGACCGATCACGACGAGGCCGCGGCGCGGTTCAGCGCCATGGGGGCGGGCAAGGGAGAATCCTCGGCGGCGATCGACGCCGAAGCGGACGATATGGTTGCCGCCGATGCCGGCCTGACGAGCATGAAGACATCGCTCAATTCACGCCGGGCCACGCTGATTACACAGATGTCGAACCTGACGCCCAACAATCCCGAGTACAAACAGGATGCGGCGGAACTGGCCAAGATAAACGGCAACCTCGATTCGATGATGAAGGACCTGCGCGGCAAGGCAGCCGCGCGCATCCAGGAGAAGCTGCGCACGGATTTGGAACGGACAGCCGGGGTTGAATCGAGACTGAATGGGCAACTGCGTCAGCTTGCGAGTACTGCCGCGAGCGCCACGCCCAAACTGCAACGCGCCAGCGACCTGGCGACGGATATTGCAAGGCTGCGGGCGCGTTTCACAACCGTGGATGAACAGTTGCACAACCTGATGCTGGAGGATAGCGCTCCTGGCGCAGTGCATTTGTCGGTGACCGCAGTGCCTCCGCTGCGCCCGGCTGTCGCGGGGATCCTGAAAAAAGCATTGCCGTTGGCGCTGGGTGGGTTGTTGCTTGGACTGCTGGCGGCTTCGATTGTGAATTATCTCGATCCCAGGGTGTATATCGGGGCGGATATCGAGCAGACGCTGGGCTTTGCCGCGATGGCTGTGGTGCCGGATTTCGATGAGGTTTCGGAGGAAGTTTCGGCGGAGCACTTGCTGCGGCTTGCGTCGGCGATCGAGCACGCGCGCAAACAGGGCAACCTGACTAGCTGCATCTTTACCGGGACGGCCGCTGGAGTGGGCGTAACTACGCTGGCGACGCGGGTTCGGGATGTTCTGGAGGCCATGGGCAGGCCGACGGTGCTGCTTGATTCTTCGGGGACTCCTCCTCCGCCTTCTCGCGCCAGTAGTCAGAACGGAGCATCGGGCGAGCCCGCGTCACAGCGCGGCAGCCGGTCAACCGCTCTCTTGCGCAAGGTGACAGCGGAGACCGAGACGCGGCAGGAGAGTCTGGTACTTACGGATACCGCACCGTTGCCGATCTCAGCGGAAACCGAGTACCTGGCGCGCTTTGTGGATTGCGCCATCGTGGTTGTCGAGTCGGGCACCACCACTCGCGCGCAACTGCTGGCCGCGCTGAATACCTTGCAGCGTCTCGACGTGGCGGCGGTGGGGTTTGTGTTGAATCGCGTTAAACTGGCTCAGGCGGACCCGGCCTTTCGCCGTTCGGTGCAAGATATCGACGAGCACCATCGCACCCTGAGCATGTCCACTGTAAGACGGACGGAAAGGACCAGCCAAGTGGCAGAAGAGCTTTTGCCGGACCCCAAGGAACTTCCCCGCCAGTCTTCCGTCAGCGAGAATTCAACGCTGAAGGCTTCGGAGCCTGAGACTTCTGGACTGGCTGCGCGCCGGTCGACGTTGGCCGAAGCCAAGCAGGCGGCTCCCAAATGGAGCACGGCCGCGCCGGTCAAGCCCTGGCTGCCTCAGCCTGCGACGCCTGTAGATGTGGACTCCCCGTGGTGGCTGTCGGATGCACATTCGAGTGCTGCTGCTGCGCCGTCGAGGGCCGAAAAGCCGAGCGAACCTGCACCGCCTGCACAGCCCAAGCCCGAGTTGCACAGCCGTGCAAAATCGCTGCAGACCTGGGAAGATGCTTCTTCCTGGTCGGACGACTTTACTCGTTTGAGAATTGGGGATGCCGCGCCTGTCGCCGCCGCAGAGGCTGCGACTATATTTACTCAGGAAGCGGCTTCGATCGCGGCTGCACGAGTTGTTCCGATGCCGATTGCGGAGACGGCTCCGATGGTTATGGAGAGAGCGGCTCCGGTTGCGGCTTCAAGAGTCGATTCAATGCCGGTTGCGCAGGCCGCGCCTATCTTTACCGAGGAGGCCGCTGCGGTTGCGGCTGCGGAATCTGTTCAGGATGCGGCGTTGCAACGTGAAGAGGAAAAGATTCCGTTTGAACATCCGTCGCGACTGAATCCTCTGCGCGGGCTGCTGTTCTCGCTGGGATTGAAGAATCTTGGCAAGACGAGAAACGCGGCGCAGCTGGAAGAGAAATCTGCTTTGCCCGCGGAGAACGAGCCAGAACGTACGGTCATTGCGCGCGGCTTTACGCCGTTTGCTGAACCGGTTCCGGTTGTGGCGACTGCGCTGGTTCCGATTGTGGTGGCTGAGCCAGTTTCTATTGCGGTTGAGGTTGAGGCGGTTCCGGTTGTGGTTGCTGAACAAGTTTCTGTTGTGGCGGCTGAGGCGGTTCCGGTTGCTGCGCCAGCGGTGGAAACGAAGGTTGCCAGTGAACCGCAAAGAGAAGTGACGACGCTGCCTGAGTTCCTTCCTCCGCGGGAGTTCGTTCCGATGCGAGAGACGGCGGCTGACTATGACGAGTTGCAGACCCTTCCGTCGAGGCGCGGTCAATATAAGCGGCGAGGCTGAAGGGGCCGGTTCACGGTTTCACAGTTTCACTGGCACAAAATAGGTGATCGCGCTCTAGTTGGCCAAGCGGTTTTCGATTTTCCTTCCCCAATGCTCCTGAAACTCGGGATCAATAATCTCCGGAACAAGGACAGGACCTACCGAAATTCTGCGGCTCCATGCGATAACCTGAAATCCTCGGATAATGCCCGTTGATTCCTCGACGCGTAAAATGACACCGTGTGTTTGACTCTCCATGTAGACACATAGTGCTGTCGGTTCCGAAAGCGAAACCCATAGAGCATCTGCGAATTCATCATACTGGAAAGTCATCTTGAACCTTTTATCTTAGCGAGTTTCGGATTCGTCCAAAAGATTTCCCCAATCGTACTGCTAGGGTCTATCCCACTCTGGAAATATCCGGTCTTCACCGTTCCCTTTTTGCCCCCTTGGTCGTAATCTCCCGCCGTGATCACACCTTCGTATAGAACCGGAACATAGAACTTCTGTTGTTCGGATTCGAAAAATTTCTCGAAAACACAGGATTCAGGACCGATGAATTCGTCTAGGCTCCTGTGTAAGTAATCAGGATCGGTGAACGTTTGATAGAAATGCTCTTGCGTGGCGGGAATTTTGTCCCACGCGTGTTTTTCAGCATGCAGGTTCCACGTTTCTTCATAAAATGAAACCCAATTGCCGAGCAAATCTTGTCGATACCAGAAAACGTCCTTACTGCGGTGCACTGCTCTTCCTCATCGCCTGAAGGGCAGCCTTTTGGTTGGCTGCCATCTCATTGGCGTTCTTGAGCATATTACTGACGGCTTCCATCAAAGCCATTGCAGACGGAAGCGGTAGCGTCACGGCGGCCTTCAGCTCATTATGCGCAACCACCCCATTCTCCCCCGGCAACTGACCGGTCTCGATAAAATAGAGTGTAAAGTCCAGCATCGTAGCTGAAATTCCTAAGTTGTTGGCGTATACCGTCTTCACGTCGCGAGGATTAGTTACTGGCGGTTGCGGAAGGCCCTTCAGTTGCGCTGCGAGTTGGGCTATTACTTTTTGCTTTGGAGCCATGGCGGGAGCATCCTACAGGAACATTTGACCATTTGGCAAGAGGTTTACCAATCGGTAAACTCTGACAGATTGTGCACCTTGAACCATTTTAGCCTACAGATTGTGGCCCCTCCTATCACGAAAGAGCTAATTACCCACCCAATTTGGGTGATAATGCCCTATTACCTTGCGTAACGTACATACTTCCGTCCAAAAATATCCTTCAAAATGCGGGATCCTGGGCGGAGCTTTGGGCCGGGA
>PLOG01000097.1 GCA_003142935.1 Acidobacteriaceae bacterium | reverse complement strand
AGAAACCTGTATTGTCGTCAGATTACGCTATGGCCTGTGGTCAACAGTTGAGGCTGGAGCTACTTGCAAATCTCTGGACACTTGCCGACTTTTGAGGACCTATCCGTCTTCAATCAGCGCATTGCGATGATGCGCTCATTCAGAGCCCATCGAAACCAAATCCAGGCGTCGGCGATGTGAAGCGCGCTTACGAGGGCCGTTAATTCCTAACGGACAACCCTCGCTTCAGAGACTTCTGTCGCAAGAGAGGCACCCAGGGCGCGTATGGGGCAAGATGGAGCGCGACCAATGATTCGCCAGTTAATAGTCCCTGTTTCGAAGGCGTCTCCCGTCCTAATCTGTTGAGTTCGCCTTTATGTGACTTATTTAGCTTTTGGATATCCAAAGCTTCTCGATAGCAAGGATGGATTACTACTTCAAAGAAATGAGGGCATAGGTTCCCAAATCATTCTGCGCGATCGGATGAACCTTGCACAGTTGCGACAAATAGTCCATCGCCTTACTTTGAATGATGGCGTCAACAGGAGCGCGGCTCTTCAAGGCGTTCATGATCTTATTGGCGTCGGCAGGCAACTTCAAAAGGATTGCAGAGCGATCGCTGTAGAATACAGCCTCCGGAGTAGAGAGTTTTGGCCCCGACTCTAGATCGATAATGAGCAAAGGTCCAGCCCCTGGACACTGTTTGGCAATCCCCGCCAATTGCGCTACTTGGTTAGCAAATTGACTGTGCGGCTGGAGAACAACCACGCCAGAGAACGCGATGATTCCCAGCGCAATGGCTGCGACGGATGCATATCGCACAATCCGTCGATTTGTGCCCACTTCCACCAGAAACCAGCCCACCTCAATTGCAAGTGCCGGATAAACGGGGACAATATACCACGGAAGCTTTGTAGGTATGAGCGAATACATAATTAAGGTGACGGCCACGAGCAGCCATAGCAGCGAGTGTTCCCACTCCCTGTGGCACATCCACTTCCATGCAGCGCCAACCGCCACAATGCTCCAAGGAAACGCGCGACGACCGATGATACTCGGGTAGTAGAGCAGCCCTCCGCTGTTCCCCTCTATAGCCTGGGTAGCTCTTTTGACCATGTGATAGCCGACATAGTTATCAAGAAAAGCTCTTCCATATCTGAAGATCATCCAGATATGCCAGGGAGCGACGATCGCCAGAACGAGCAAACCGCCAAGGCAGTACTCTCGGCAACCAAGAACGCTGTCTGTACTTCTTTTCAACTGTTGATCGATACAGATTGCCAGGAGGACAACCAGTATTGCAGGACCCTTGATCATTGCTCCCAATCCAATGGCCGCGCAGATCATGTAGAACCAGGATGCACCGCCATTTCGCAGGCGCAAGTAGCAATATATCGCCAAATAAATGCAAAGGCACAAGGGTGCATCCGTGGTCCCCTGACGCATCTCGCTGTCAAAATGCCTGGTTGTAAGGAGCACAAAAGCAGCAAAGAACCCCACAGTGGCGCCGGATAATCGCCGTGCAATTGCGTAGGTGAGCAGAACAATGGCAATTCCGGCAACAGCCGACTCGAACCGTGCCCAAAACTCGCTTACCCCAAACAACTGAAACAACGCTGCTCGTATCCAGATACTTAACGGCGGCTTTTCAAAGAAAGGCTTATGTTGCCAAAATAGCGTCAGCCACTGGTGACCGCTTACAATCTCCTTGGAATTCTCCGCGTAGATCGCTTCGTCCCAGTCAGCGAGCGCTCCCTTGCCCAAGTTGAAGAGAAAGAGTACCCCAGCGATCATCGCCAGCCCAATTACCTGAAGTCCTTCCATCGAGCGATTTGGAAAGAGGCGGCTAGTTGAAAAACTGTGGCTCAGGAGTTTCACGGTCATTCCGATTTCCCTTAACCGGAATCTCCTTTTTCGATGCCAGTTTAAGGCAATTGTATCGCTCCCGAGGTGGATGGCATGGCGAAAAGAGCGTTGGAGCCGAAAAGGTCGGTGTTTGCGGCAGGGAAGCCAGGCGATTCGCTGCTATTTGCTCATTCGCTTGCACAATTCAAGAGGCAAACCGAACAGGGAATTATCACCCCTGTATCAGGGAATAGCATTTCACTGTCTTTCATCTATCCGTGAAGTAAGCAAATCGATACCCCCAAGGCGGTCTTTCGTCAGGCTTTCTTAACCATAGAATTCAACCTAATACGATCATTTAAAACAGGTTAGGCTTGGATTTGCGAAGTAGTCCCCGTAAACGCCCATGTCGACTGGATCGTTTCTGGAATGACGGTAAATCGCCTTTCCGCGATCTCGGAAGACTGACCGCTCTTTCGCTCACTCTCTACCTTTTTTCCGTATCTCTATGTTGAGGCGCTTGATTTTTTGGTTCAGCGTGGACAGGGGGACGCGGAATTGCTCGGCGGCGTCGGTCTGGTTCCAGTTGCAGCGCTCCAGTTTCTCGATGATGATGCGGCGCTCAATGACTTCGAGGATGTCGAAGAGAGAGGCGTTGGGGTTGTGCTCGAGGAGAGCGTCCTGGAAGCTGCGGCCGGTGATGTGGCCGGGGAGCAGGTCGGAGCCGATGACGGGGCCGTTGGAAAGCACGACGCCGCGCTCGATGGAGTTCTCGAGTTCGCGCACGTTGCCGGGCCAGTCGTAATCGACCAGGGCGCGCAGGGCGTCTGTCGAGAGGCGGCGCGGCGTGAAGCCGTTCTCATTCGCATAGAACTCTAGGAAGTGGTTGGCGAGCAGGGGAATATCTTCGCGGCGGGCGCGGAGCGGGGGCAGGTCGACGGTAATCACGTTGAGGCGGTAGAAGAGGTCTTCGCGGAAGCGGCCCTCGCGCACTTCCTTGCGCATGTCGACGTTGGTGGCGGCGAGAATGCGGACGTCGACCTGGATTTCCTGGACGCCGCCAAGGTGCATGAAGCGGCGGTCCTGGAGGACGCGCAGGATCTTGGCCTGCGTGTCCATGCCCATGGTGGCGATTTCGTCGAGGAAGAGGGTGCCACCGTGGGCAACTTCAAAAAGGCCTTTCTTGGAGGCGATGGCGGAGGTGAACGCGCCCTTGACGTGGCCGAAGAGCGTGGACTCGAGCAGCTCCGCCGGCATGGCTCCGGTGTTGATGGGGACGAAGGGCTTGTCGCGGCGGGGCGAGTTGGCGTGGATGGCCTTGGCGATGAGCTCCTTGCCGGTGCCGCTTTCGCCCTGGATGAGGACGGTGGAGCGGCTGGGCGCGACCTGGGCGACGAGATCGAAGACCTTGAGCATGATCTCGCTCTTGCCGACGATGTTGGAGAAGTTGTAGCGCTGCTTGAGGGTGCGCTTGAGCTGGAGGTTCTCTTCTTCAGCCCTGTGGCGGGCGATGGCGGAGCGGATATCGGCCAGGAGTTTTTCGTTGTCCCAGGGCTTCTGGACGAAGTTTTCAGCGCCGGCGCGAACGGCTTCAACCACGTTGTCGACGGTGCCGTAGGCGGTAATCATGATGACCGGCAACTCGGGCTGGCGTTCCTTGATCTGCGGCAACAGTTCGAGGCCGCTCTGACCGGGCAGGGCAAGATCGAGCAGGACCAGGTCGAAGTTATTGGCTTCGATCATCCGCAGTCCTTCTTCTCCGTCGACGGCCATGGCGGTGGCGTAGCCTTCGAGAGACAGCAACACATCAAGCGATTCGCGGATGGAAGCTTCGTCGTCGATTACCAGAATGCCGGCGGAAGCGGAGTTTCCATTTGTCGCGGTTTCGACGATGGGGTCGTTCAAGGGTAGATCTACCTCGGACATGGACTCATGCATGCACTGAATTCCTCAATAGTGGAAATTCGAGATGAAACGTAGTGCCGGAGCCGACTTCGCTCTCGACATGAATCTTGCCGGCGTGCTCCTGAATGATGCCGTAGGAAACCGACAGTCCCAGTCCGGTGCCGCGCCTGTCGCCGGGCCGGGGAGTTGTCTTGGTGGTGAAGAACGGATCGTAGATGCGCTTCAGGTGCTCGGGGGCAATGCCGCTGCCGGAATCGGTAATAAGAGCTTCGACATGCCCATTGACCAAGGTCGAGACGCGCAATGTGCCGCCGCCCTGCATTGCTTCCTTGGCATTGAGGAGCAGATTGAGAAAGACCTGCTGAAGTTTGCCGGAGTTGCCATTGATGGCGGGCAAAGGCTCTGCCAGATCGAGATCGATCTCAATTTGCGCGGTCTTGAACTGGTGCTGGAGGAGCGAAAGAGTGTCGCGAATGACCTGGTTGAGGTCGGTTTCACGGAACTCGGTGGTGGAGGTGCGCGAGAAGTTGAGCAGGCCGTTGGCGATCTCCGCGGCGCGGAAGCTCTGCTGGGTGATCTTGTCGAGGACCGGGCCCAGGCGGGCATCGCCGCGCAGTTGCTTGGAGAGCATTTGCGCGTAAGAGGAGATGACGGCCAGCGGGGTGTTGATCTCATGAGCAACGCCGGCGGCGAGCAGGCCGATGGAACTGAGCTTGTCAGTCTGGGCAAGCTGCGCTTCGAGCGCGACGCGTTCGGTGATGTCGTCGACGAGGACGATGCGGCCCACGGAAACGAAGTGGCGCGAGAGCAGAGGCGCGATGGCGATGTTGGCGGTGCGCAGCTCTCCGGCGCGCGTAGTGAGGGGGAACTTATAGAGGTGATGAACGCCCTGCTCGTTGCGGAAACCTTCCAGCGCCTCGATAAACTCGGCCGGGAAGACGTCCTGGAGCCTTTGTCCGAGAGCCTCGGCGCGGCTGAAGGCGTACATGGCCTCCATCTGCGCATTCCAGCTTTCGATGCGGTCGTCGAGGTCGAGGGCGAGGATGCCGACGTTGATGGATTCGACGATGTTCTCGTTGAACTCCTTGAGGCGCTCGAATTCGCCGATTTTTTCTTCGAGGCGGGCATAGAGGCTGGCATTCTGCAGGGCGATGCCGATGTAGCTGGCCAGGGACTCGAGCAGCTCGACATCCTCGCTGGAGAGGAAGTCGCCGCCCATGGTGCGGCCGAGGCCGATGACCGCTATGGTGCGGCTGGCGGCGGGACTGGAGTTGGCACTGGCCTCGATTTGGCCTGAGGCGACGCGGCAGGGCAGGTAGTAGTTGAGGTCGAGCAGAGCCGCCGTGCTTTGCTGGGATTCGGGCAGATGGAGGGCGGCCTGAGCATTCTCCAGGAATATGTGGGAGTGGGGGTTGGCCTGGGCAGCACCATCGAAGGCGAGGTCAAGGAAGCCAAGATCGAAGCGCTGCTGAGCGAGACTGACTTCAGCGGGAAGGCCGTGAGAAGCGGCCAGGCGCAGGCCTGAATCCTCGGCCAGGAAGATGGCGACGCGGGCCACGAGAAGCGTGCGCGGCAACTGTTCAACGATAGATTGGAGCAGGGCCTGGAGATCGGTTTCGGAGCTGAGACCGCGACCGAACTCGACAAGGGCCTTGCGATAGTCGTAGCGATGGCGGTCGAAGGCGCGGTCGACCCAGCCCTGAATACGGCGCTTGAGGGGGTCGAAGACGGCCAATGCGACAATCATGGCGACGGGAAAAGCCCACTCTCGCACCGCCTGCGGCACGGAGTTGTGCACCATCAGGGTTACCAGCGCGACGGTTCCAAAGTAGCCGCCGAGGATGAGGCCGGTGGCCAGGGTATAGGCCACGCCGCGCTTGAAGATGAGGTCCGTATCCATGAGCCGGTAGCGGACGATGGCCCAACTGAAGGTGAGGGGTAAGAAGACCAGCGACAGGCCGGCGAGGTTAGTGAGCAGCTGGGGCGGGTTCAGGTCAAGAAGGAAGGGGACGGCGTAAAACACCGTGAAAGGCAGAACCGCCAGCAAAGTCCCACGCGTAACCCACTTCAACTGCTGACGGAGGAGCGGGGTATTGGCCTGGCCATAGCTGCGCAGGAAGAGCAGCGCGGCCAGCACGTAAAAGACTGCATCGTAAGCAGTTGCGGTTTGATCGAGGCGGTGTTTCAGCAGGCCGGTGGCCAGGCGCGTGTCCACGGCCCAGAGCCAGAGGCCGAGCAGTCCGGCGCCGGGAGCATAAACCAGCGGCAGCAGCCAGCGGCGGCGCAGTCTCTTGAACCGCTCCTCAGGGAAACTGAGGGCAAAGTGAAGGAAGAGCGCGGGTTGCAGCGATTCGGCGACGGTATTGGCCCAGAAGACAGTCCAGTCAAGCCCGTCGAGCTGGCCGGTGTACTTGAGGGCATACCAGGCGAAGGAGACCAGGCAGAAGAGATAAAAGTGCGTGGCGCGCGGGGCGCCCCAGCGCCGGAAGAGGACGTAGAAGCCGATGATGAGGTAAATGAGGCCGATAACGCGCAGGCCCAGCGCCAGGCTGCGGTCGAGCGGCTCGGGGATGACCTTGACCGGGGTATCCAGGGGGATGCCGTCGCGGGTGATGGAATAGAAGACCTGGCCGTAGGGACCGGTGCGGTAGAGGGCGCGGTCGAGGTCGGAGAGCCGTTGGACGGTGGTTTCGTTGCACGAGGGGCAACTGGCGACTCCGGTGAGCAGGTCATTGGGCTGAATGCCGGCAACCTGTCCGGCCTGCCCCGGCAAGACGCGTTCGGCTTGCAGGCCGCCGTCCGCCTCGTGCCACCAGACGCCGTCGTCCGGCTGCTGGAAGTGACGTTCCTGCTGAAGATTCAGGACTGCCAACACGAAGAGCGCGGCCGTGGCCAAGGCCAGCAGCGTTGCCTGCACACGGTTGAGAAGACTTGTCTCCATGGAGGGAGCTCTCTACATCAATCAGCTCTGTAGCACGTTGGTCGCCAAGCGGAGAAATGCACAGGCTCCAGGAAATGGAACCAGCAATCTACAGAGGTTACGCGAGATATCGACTCGGCTTTTAGTGAAATGTCAACCTGTAGCCGGAGGAATTCGCGTTGCTAATGCAGAAAACAGTATGCGAGATACGGAGAAAGGGATCAATCTACGTGAATCTGTAGGCGGCTGATGAAAATGAGGTTAATGTCTGACTGGGCGGGATCTCGACCGGCGAGCTGGGCAAATTCGAGGGATTCGGTCGCGGAGAACCGGACGATTCTGAATTGAAACGCCGGCTGACGCCATTCAGGATGGCGGCCGGCAGGAATGGCTGCCGGACACCTGCCGGGCTGGAGTTACTTCTGGCCGTAAGTGGCTTTGGGGCCGTGTTTTCGCAAGTAGTGATATTCAGAAACGTAGATCGGGATTCCGGATTCGGGAGCGCCCAGAAGCGTGCTCCGGAAGGCCAGCCGGGCGATGTACTCGAGGACATCCGCGTGTTCGACAGCTTCGGCGGCGCTCTTGCCCCAGGCAAACGGGGCATGGCCAGCCACAAGCACACCGGGGACGGCGACGGGGTCGAGGCCCTGAGATCGGAAACGGCGAACGATGACCGCGCCGGTATTGCGTACGTAGGCTTCAGTCACTTCGGCGGCGGTGAGGGGCTCGGTGACGGGAACCGGACCGTGAAAATAGTCGGCGTGAGTGGTGCCCAGGCAGGGTATCTCGCGGCCGGCCTGCGCCCAGGAGGTGGCGAACTCGGAGTGGGTGTGGACAATGCCGCCGATCTGGGGGAACTCGCGGTAGAGCAGGGTGTGAGTGTCAAGGTCGCTGGAGGGGTTCAGGGAGCCTTCGACGATTTTGCCATCGAGGTCTGTGACGACCAGGTCGGCGGGAGTGAGAGATGCGTAATCGACGCCGCTGGGCTTGATGACGACTAACGGCTCGGAGCCAGCGCGGTCGATGCCGCTGGCGTTGCCGAAAGTGTGAGGAGCGAGGCCGCGGCGGGCGATCTCCTGGTTGGCATGGAGGACTTGTTCGCGGAGCGATTCTAGCAACATAGCTGAAAATAGAATAAATTATTGACCCGAGGACGGAGATCCGGGTCTTTGACAATGCGTTTTTTCCGCGCAGATCCTCGATGAGCGGCATCCCCTCGTCGAAGGGGTGCGGGAATGTTGCCGAATAGATAACTGCCGGATAGGCGGTCACTCGGCCGGAACCGTCAGAATCCGGAAGCGGCCCGGTTGGGGTTCGTGATCTCCCCGGTCTCCAAATGCAGGAGACCGGGGGCACCCATCTTTCGTGGCACAAATAGATTTTCAGGGACCGGCGCCACCTGCCGGCTTGACCAGAGTCTATCAAATCCCTGTGCAACGTAGAATTCTCCGGATTATTCGGCGTGCGAGCGGTTAGTCGCCCAACCGGCAGTTACCTTTTGGCTAGCCTGCACTACCCGCGCAGCCAGTAGGGTTTGGGGACCACTGAGGCGAGTTCGGCAAACTCGGCGCCGGTGAGATGGAATGCGGCCGCGCTTACGTTCTCTTCAAGATGCTTTACGGTGCTGGTTCCGGGAATGAGCAGCGTGACCGGCGAACGACGCAGGAGCCAAGCCAGCGAGACCACCGCTGTGGATACATTTCTTGCGGATGCAATTTTTTCCACGACTTCATTCGCTTTGCGGGCTTGCGCCATGGGGCCCCAGGGAATGAAGGCGATTTTGTTGGCCGCACAGTAGTCGAGAACGAAGTCCCACTCGCGGTCGGAGAAGCTGTAGCGATTTTCGACGGAGACGATGGGGACGATCTTCTGCGCGCGCTGAATGTGCTCGAGGGTCACGTTGGAGAGAGCGACATGGCGAATCTTTCCTTGTTCCTTGAGCCGCGCGAGGGTTTCCATGGAGGCGTCGAAGGAGCTGGCCGGGTCGGGGACGTGGAGCTGATAGACGTCGATGCGCTCGATGCGGAGGCGTTTGAGGCTTCCTTCGATGGCTTCTTCAATGTGGGCGGGGGTGGCGTCGTGCTGCCAGACGCCGGGTCCGTGGCGCACCCAGCCGACCTTGGTGGTGATGACCAGGTCTTTGGGATAGGGGTAGAGCGCTTCGGCGATCAACTCCTCGGAGACATTGGGGCCGTAGGAGTCGGCTGTGTCGATGAAGTTGACGCCGAGCTCGACGGCGTGGCGCAAGGTGGCCAGGGCGGCGTCGCGATCTTCCGGAGGTCCCCAGATTCCCTTGCCGGTAATGCGCATGGCTCCGAAGCCCATGCGGTTTACGGTCAAATCGCCGCCGAGCGTGATGGTTCCGGCTTGAGCGGCAGGCAGTGTGGCAGATGTGGCAGGCATTGGCGGTGCTCCTTGGAGGCAGTGGACAGTGGACAGTGAACAGCTTTCAGCTTTCAGCTTACAGTTCTTGGGTTCTTGGTGTCATAGAGCCAAAAGCCACAGTGTGATGCATCGAAATGATCTCCCTCACTGCGGCTCGGCCAGGCGCGCTGGTTGGGTTAGACGGTGACTTCCCAGCCTTTCTCGTATTCGCGGCCCCAGAGCTTCATGGCTTCGGGGTCGTTTTTGACGTGGCCGTTTCTGGTGTCGAGGTGCAGGGTGCGATCCATGAAATAGGCGATGTTGGAGAGCAGCAACATGGTCACGGTGATGTTGGCGATCTGAATAGGCGAACTGAGCTTTGCTTCGCCCTTGATAGCGCCGATGAAGTTGGCAAAGTGGGCGTCGGTCATGGTGTCGATGCCGAGGGTGTCAGAGGAACTGGTGGTCTTTCCGGTGCGGAACTTGTCGATCTGCTTGCCCTTCCAGTCGTAGACGTCGTAGCCGTCGCGGTCGATGACTACGGTTCCCTTGGTTCCCATGATGGCCGAGCCCCGGTCGCGGTCGTAGACCTTCATTCCCTGGCAGCAGCGGCCCTCCCAGGAGATGGTCTTGTCCTTGTATCCAAAGCTGGTGACGAGGGTGTCGTAGAACTGCCAATCGTCCTTGAACTGGTAGCGGCCGCCGGTGGCAGTGACCGACTCGGGGTACTCCGCCTGGAGGGCCCAGCGGCAGATGTCCACCTCGTGGGTGCCGTTGTTGAGGGTTTCACCGGTGCCGTAGCGGCGCAGCCAGTGCCAGTTATATGGATGGATATTGTCCTTGTACTCGCTGCGGGGCGCGGGGCCCTGCCAGAGATCCCAGTTGAGATTTTCGGGGACGGGGGCGTGTTTTCCGGTGCCCATCGACAGACGCGTATTGGCGTACCAGGCCTTGGCCAGGTAAGGCTCGCCGATGTAGCCGTCATGAATTTTCCCGATCATGGCGATGGTGTAGTCCGACGACCTTTGCTGGTCGCCCACCTGCACGCACTTCTTATATTTTTCCTGGGCGGCGAGCAAAAGCTCGCCTTCGCGGGCGTTCTGGCTGGATGGCTTTTCGACGTAGACGTGCTTTCCGGCCTTGAGTCCCAGAACGGCCAGAGGGGTGTGCCAGTGATCGGGGGTAGCGACAGTGATGGCGTCGACGTCCTTGGAGTCCAACATGCGGCGGAAATCCTGCTCGGCCCTGGGCGCGTAGCCAAGCTCGCGCTCCGCGGCTCCGGCGAACCTGGCAAGAATTTTGGAGTCGACGTCGCAGCAATACGCGATGCGGGCGGTCTTGCTGTTGTTTTTCAGCGCGGACAGATGAGCATAGCCGCGCCCGTTGAGTCCGTTAATGGCAAAGTTGAGCCGGTCGTTGGCGCCGAGGATCTGAGCATAGCTCTTGGCTGTGGATGAGAGTGCTGAGCCAGCCACACCCACTGCCAGTCCATTTACAAAAGTTCGCCGAGAAATCATGCCTGTCTCCAATCAAATTTTATAAGCGAGCTGCAGGCAGGGCGACCTTGATTCGATCCCCGGCGAGGGCAGTGCGCACTTTTCTTGCCGTCCCGGATTATATTCCCGCGCGGGGGCTGGGGCGTCGAATGGCAGCGAACTGGCATTGGGATTGAAAAAGCTTTGTAAGGCCCGAATGGCTAAAGGGCCATAAAAGGCGCGAAGAACTTTAGATAAAGGACTATGAAAGGCCCGAAGAACTGAAGATAGATGAATGTATCCCACCTTTGATCACCCCAGCGGACCAAGACCGTCCGCCGGGCACCCGCTGATGTCATTGGGAATCCGGCATTTTGGGAGTCGATTTGAGTGGGTATACTGACCGCATATTCGCCGGCGATCAGGCCGCAGTTGTAAACTCACGCCGCAGGCAGGCGTCTACCAAGGTGATGGCAGCCGGATCTGCAGTTGAACCAATGACCAGGGGAACGGCAGGGCAACTTGCCGCGCAAGAGATGAAGGCTGCCGCGGAAGAGTTTTCGAGCGTTGTAGAGGCCCACCGGCCGCAGATATTCCGGTTTCTGCTGGCGTCCACGCGCGACGTGGACCTGGCAGAGACGCTGACCCAGGAGTGTTTCCTGAAAGCGCACCGGAACTGGGACCGCTTCAGGGGCGATTCAAGCGCGCTGACGTGGCTGATGCGGATCGCGATCAACCTGGAAAAGGACCACTGGCGAAATCGGCGGCTGCAGTTCTGGCGGCGTACGCAAACCAATGCAGTGGAACTGGACGAGGCCAGCGATTGGCTGCCGAGCGGCGAACGGTCGGTGGAACAGCAGATGATGGCGCGGGAGCAGGTAGCGCAGGTGTGGCAGGCGGTGGAGGGTTTGAGCGCGCGGCAGCGGACGGTTTTTCTGCTTCGGTACGTGGAAGACCAGGAATTGAGAGAGATTGCGCAGGCGACCGGGTTGAGCGAAGGCACGGTGAAGGCGCACCTTTCGCGGGCGCTGGTGAAAGTGCGCGCGGAACTGAGAGGTAAACGATGAGCATGGGAACGGGATTGGCGGACGAAGGACGCGAGTTTGAGGCGAAGATTGAGCAGGCGCTCAAGGATTTCCGGTCGAGCGTTCACGCATGGAGCGAAGCCGAGTATAGCCGGCCTCGGGCGGTCAAGCTTGTCCACCTAAGGAGTTGGCGGGTGGCCGCAGGCTGGGCGCTGGGATGCGTGCTGGCGGCAGGGAGCCTGACTGGAGGCCTCTACGAGCGCCATCACCAACAGGAATTAGCGAAGATAGCAGCCGCGGAAACAGCCAGGCAGCAGAAGCTGGCAGCCGAACAGCGCGCCAGCAAAGAGCAAGACGATCTGCTGGCCAAAGTAGACAGCGATGTTTCGCGGCAGGTGCCAAGTGCGATGGAGCCGCTGGCTCAACTGATGGCGGAAGACGAAGCTCGGTAACCAGAAAGACAGCAAGAGGAGCCCTTTGAACGGCCAGGGGCGAAGGAGAATTCGATGAAGGCAGGAACGGCAGGACGGTTGATTTTGGCAGTAGCAGGGGTACTGATGGCGGCATCGGCCGGCGCGCAGGGTCCTGGCAGCGGCCCGGGTGTTGGACCGGGGTTTGGTAGCCGCAGGCCTCCCATGGAACGGGCATTCGGTTCCGGCGCCCACAACGGCTGGTGGAACAATCCCAGAATCGCGGAGCGGTTGAAGCTGACCGACGATCAGCGGAAGGCGATGGACGGCATCATGCTGGAGCATCGGGAGAAGCTGATCGATCTGCAGGCCAACCTGCAGAAGGCGGAGCTTGCAATGGAGCCGCTGATGAGTGCGGACACGCCCAATGACGCCGCTATCACTGCCCAGATCGACAAGGTCGTACAGGCGCGGGGCGATCTGGAGAGGGCGAATGCGCGCTTTCTTCTTGCCGTGCGCGACAAGCTGACCGCGGACCAATGGAAACAGGTGCGGGCCTTCCGCGAAGAGGGCGGGATGCGCGGGGAACAGCGCCAGGAATGGAGACACGACGGCCGGAGACCTGACGGGCAGGGACCGGGCGGACCGGGACCAGATGGGCAGGGACCGGGAATGCAGTTCCGGCATCGTCAGCCAGCAGCTCCCCAGCCACCTCCGCCCGGAGCCCCGGCTGCGGCGCCTGGAAGCGGCGCGGGTTCGGGAGAAGAGTAATGATTCCAAGGGTCGCCTGCAGGGCCGGCAGGGTGAGCCGGACAGCGTGGACTCGCTTCAAATCATAGGGACCTTCCACAGAGAGCAAATACGGTTGCACACAAGACCGATGGCGGCAGAGAGTGACCCTCCTGCCGCCGTTTTTTTGTCTTGAAAGGCGCGTGGGCTTCGGCGGCGACTGGCGCGGAACGAGACAGAGGGGTGGAGCGTCGCGGGACAGCAATTGGCTCACTTTGAATCAATGAATGAACAGAAGCGGGACAGTTTGATTCGGCGTGCGACAGAAAGCCCGAAAGCGATTCTTAAGAATATGACTAAAGTTATGCTGGCCCGCACCGATGAAAGGAGTGGATGCAGAAACGCCCCTCCAAAAGATTTGGAGACCCCGAAAAAGGAATAAAGCGACGGGAGCGTGGCAGGCAGCAAGGCATCCAAGAAGGAGTTGAGTCCCATGGCCCTCGGAGTATTGAACAACCTATCCGCAATCTACGCAGAGAACAACCTGAACAACACCAACAGCAGCCTGCAGGTGGTACTGCAGCAGTTGTCTTCGGGATCGAGAATCAACTCCGGGGCGGACGATGCCGCAGGCCTTTCGCTAGTGAATGGGCTGGCGGCCAACTCGGCGGCGCTGACCCAGTCCAAGACGAACGCGACCGAGGGGGTTGGACTGCTGCAGGTGGCCGATGGCGCGCTCTCTCAGGTGACCAGTCTGCTCAACCGCGCCATCACGCTGGCTACGGAAGCCTCCAACGGCACACTCAACAGCACCCAGGACGGCGCCGCCAACCAGGAGTACCAGTCGATCCTTTCGGAAATCAACAACATTGGATCGACGACCACCTACAACCAGCAGACGGTTTTCTCGGGCGCATCCACGGCGATCTATACGGGCGATTCTTCGGCGACCGGTTCGTCGGTCATCGATCTGAATATCCGCTCGCTCTCGGAGGAGAGTGTCGGCGACACCGGCGGCACCCTGTCCTATAGCAGCGGCCAAAACAACGTTTTTGTGAACCTGTCGAGCAGTACCGCGAATGCCGCGACTACCGATGCGCTCAATACGCTTGGGACCACGACCATCGACGTCAGCTACCTGGTCCAGGGCTCGAACGGAACCTCTACAACCGCCAGCACGGCAATCACGGCGGGCGGCGCCACCAGTTTCGCCAACACCGCCGCCGGGCTGATCAGCGCCATCAACAGTTCAGGCCTGGGGCTGACCGCAACCTTCGCTACGCAGGCCCAGGCCGGGGTAGCCGGCGGTGGAACTCAGACAGGAATCGAGATCTCGGGCGCCGTGGTTTCGGCCGGCGTCGATCCCGGCTCGGCAAGCACAAGCGGCATTCTGGACCCAACAGGAATTCCCGCCGGCCAGCTCCTCACCCAGGGGCAGACTGTCACGGTCAAGGTGGGCACGCAGACAGCGGCGACGGTACCCATCAGTCCAACGGTGAACAACCTGCAGCAACTGGCCAACGCAATTAACTTCAACGATCCAACGCACCCGACGACCCAGAACAGCCTGGTAACCGCCAGCGTGATAACCAACGGCGATGGCACGCAGAGCCTTTCGCTGGCAGATACTTCCGGAGGCGGAGCGCTTAGCGTAACCACAACTACGGGCGCCGGCGCAGCGGTTCCAGTATTCACTTCCGGTCTCGCTCCAACCAATTCGGCAACCTTCGCCGCCGGTACCGCTGTACTTGGAAATGCAGCGACCCCTCCGACGGAGAGTTCCTTCACGATCGGCACCGCCGGAGCGAATGCGGCCGGCGATACATTGGCCGTGGGCGGAAGCATCACAATTTCGAACTCTGCCTCCGGTACCGCGACGACCTTCACGGTCGGCGCCGGCACGGACAACGTCCCGGCGGGCACGTACTATACCGCGAATCACGGAGGCGACACCCTCGCCAATCTGGCCACTGCCATCGCCTCGGTTGCCGGCCTGGATGTGACTGCCACGGTAGACCCCGGCGGCACGGGGATCATTGTGACAGCGGCACACGCGCTGACAGGGGAAAACCTTTCAGTGGTGGGGCCGTCTACCTTAAACAACGGGAATAGTATTCTGGGCCTGTATTCGCCGGTGGATGGGGGCTCCGCTGGAACCGGAACACCGCAGGTCACGGCCCTTGATCCGGGTTCGGTAGCTGCCACCCAGGACGATGTACTCAATACCGGCGGCGCGATCACACTTACCAATGCCAACGGAGCCACCACCTTTACCGCGACTGTCGGCCAAACGTACGCCGATCTGGCGCAGCAGATCAATGGCAGCAACCTGGGAGTTACCGCGCAATGGAACGTGGCCGACCATGCCTTGCTGCTGACATCGACAACCAACGGGGCCGACGCGGTGGTGGCGAGCGTGAACTCCCTGACGGACACCACGCATGGAGCGGGCATAACCGTCGATAACGCCAACGCCGGGTATCAGCTTGGAACCGCGGGACCCTCACCCATGTACGGCACCGCCATTCTGCAACTGCCCACCGGCGGCACGATTAACGATGGCACCGCCGTGCTGACCGGCCAGATCGAACTCCAGAACGGCGCCGGTACCGCAATAACCTTCGTCATGGGCGCCGGCGTCGATAACGTACCCGCAAATACTTACTACGTGGGCGCAGGCACTTTGGTCGCCAACCTGGTGACCAAGATCAACGCCGTAGCCGTAGCGTCAGGATTGGATATCTACGCCACCGCACCCGGCGGAGCAGGCTCCGGTGCTATCTATCTGCAGTCGACCGTCGCCGGCGCCGGCCACTTGATCGCCACACCCGGTGTGACCACATTGGCAGATGCGGTTGCCGAGAATGCGACCGCACCTGTACCGGGCGTGACGCCCATTGCGGGCAATGTTTCCACATTGGCAGTGAATGTAGTCAACAACGGAAGCAACAATGGAGTTGTGAGCACCAACGATCTTCTGGCTGCCGCCACCAGTATCTCGCTCAAGAATGCTGGGATCACGAGCACGTTTGTTGTGGGTGCGGGCACCGACAACATTCCGGCCGGAACGTATTACACGGCCAATTCGGGAGACCACAGCAACACGCTGGCCAACCTGGCGGCGACCATAACTGCCGATGGCGCTCTGGGAATCAAGGCACAGGCAAATACCAGTGGGCTCGGATTGATCTCGACAGCATTTGAAGGGGCTCCCGGAATCACAGTAGTGGGCAGTAATACACTGGCGGACCAAACAGAGGGAAGCTCCTCGACAGCCACATTGGGCTCATTCGCCAGCGAGAACGATACGATATCCGGCTCAATCAGCTTCAGCGTGAATGGCGGCGCCAATCCAGTGCCGACAACCACGGGCGAGACGGTTGGGGGCCTGATCGCCTACATCGCCAAGAATACCGCTACGCTTGGAGTTTCGGCCAAGTGGGTTGCTGGTGCTAACGGTTTTGGCAGCGTGGAGTTGACATCGAATACCATCGGATCGGCCGGCCTGATCAGCGACGCCACATCCACGATCACCGATACCACGGCCACGGCTGCCCTGACCTACACAGCAGCAAGCGCCTACAACACGGGAGTCACGAGCGACTCTGCATTCAAGGTCTACGACGCCACAACAAGTCAGAATTCAACGACTGCGCCGGCGACGTTTATCGCCGATGCGAAGTCAGGCAGCGGAATAGCGACGACCAGCTATTCGGATGGCGCCGGGGAGGCGCTGAACGGCACAGACCTGGTGAATGAATCGGATGCGCGGATAGCCCTTTCGGCTCTTAACAACGCCATTTCGGACGTTGCGGCGCAAGATGGCTACATTGGCGCAGAGATCAATACTCTGAACTCGATCAGCCAGGTGATGAGCACGCAACAGGAGAACGTGGTTTCAGCGCAGAACGCGATTCAAGCCACCGATTACGCCTCGGCGACATCGAACATGTCGAAGTACGAGATATTGAGCCAGACGGGGATCGCGGCATTAGCGCAGGCTAATTCTGTGCAGCAGGAAGTGACCAAGCTATTGCAGTAAAGGCAGGCGTCAGAGGTCAGGGATCAGGGTCGCTGATTGGGCTTCTGCGATGCGGACAAAGGTTTAGCAGGATTGCGGTATCTTCAAGACAACCCAGGGACGGGCGGCGGCAAAGGCATAGCCTTTGCCGCCCACTCTTTTTTGAGAGTAAAGAACAGGGATAGAAATCTGCTTACCGCGGAGGGCAGTGGATCGTGGAGAAACTCAGAGGAAGGGATTTGTAATCCGTAGGCTTCCAAAGCGCTGACCGTGCTGCAGATCCTCCGTCAGAAGCAGATCGCACCGCGCCTGTATGGCGGCTGAGACGATCAATGAGTCGTACCACGAAAGCCCGCTTTGGGCGTGCAGATGCAATGCCTCCGCATAGAGCGCCTGGGAGGAATGGACAGCAAGCAGCGGGCGGAAGACGGTGCTCAGATATTGCTCGGCGTCGGTGGACTGCATGGGGCGCGCGAATCGCCTGAGCGCGACGTTGAAAAACTCCTGCACGACCTGATAGCTGACGACGCCCTTCTGCGTCGTCAGGGCCTTGCGGATGAGTTGCGTGGCTTTGCGGGCTTTTGCGGGGGCCGTCAGGTCGAACGAACAGACGAAGATGTTTGTATCCAGAAAGAATCTATCGCTCATTCAATTCGTCCCTGCTAAAGTGGCGGCCTGCATTGACGTGGTTCATGCGCTTCATCAGTGCGTCGAATCCCTGGGCGTCTCCGGCGCTTTGCGTGAACTGTGCAAGCCATTCGCGGAAGGCGTCGTTGAGGGTTCTGCGCTGGCCGCGGGCGATGGAACGGGCTCTCTCGATCAGGTCTTCGTCGGCACTTAAGGTGATGTTCTTCATACGAAAATGGTGTACACGACTCTCGTGTGATTAGCGAGGCTAGCCGGGGTCTTCTTCAATGGTCAGGGCGGCGTTCCCAGTTCCGCCGTTTTTGCGACGTATCCTCGGCGCGTGAATAGTGCATGCGCTTCCTCTCACTGCTTGAATTTCCAATATGGACCACTTATAATGGTCCATATTGGAGGCGATCATGCGTACCGGCTCGGCAAGCAAGTCTGCGATTGGCGTAACCGCCTTCAAGGCGCAGTGCCTGGGACTGATCGACGATGTGGCGCAAGGCAAGACCAACCGTATCGTCCTGCTCAAGCACAATCGCCCCGTCGCGGCGCTCGTTCCGGTGAACGACGATGCCCCCGAGACCTTCGATCTTTGGGGGGCGATGCGGGGAACGGTCACCGTTGCTCCGGGCGTCGACCTGACGGAGAGCACTGGGGAAGTCTGGGATGCGGAGCAGTAAGTGGCCAACCCGATTCTGCCCGATTCTGTTCTGCTCGACACCTGCGCCGCGATCTGGCTGATGGGCGGCGAACCAATCTCGGAAGAGAGCCGGAAGGCTATTCGCAGCGCCGGCGCGGCCCATGTTGGGGTCTACGTTTCGCCCTTTACGGCATGGGAGATTGGCACACTAATCGCCAAGCAACGGCTGCAACTCACACTTTCTCCCGAGATATGGTTTGGGAGGCTGCTGTCTCTGCCTGGCGTGCGGCTGGCGGAATTAACGCCAATGATTCTGCTTGCCTCCACCGCACTGCCCGGATTGCCGCCTGCCGATCCGGCAGATCGCATCATCGCGGCCACAGCCCGCGTCCAGGGGCACATCGTCATTACAAGAGACAAGAAGCTGCTGGATTACGCGCGGGAGGGGCACATCCGCGCAATCGCCTGCTGAACAGGCCGTCCTCTACCAGTTGCCTGTTGTCAGGTAGTCATGGATAGAGAGGGCGGCTTTGCGGCCGGCGCCCATGGCCAGGATGACCGTCGCGCCGCCGGTGACAATGTCGCCGCCGGCAAAGACGCCGGGCTTGGAAGTGCGCATGGTCTCGGGGTCGGCAACAATATAGTTGCGCTTGTTGGTCTTGAGGTCGGGCGTGGTGCTCTGGATGAGGGGATTGGCGGTGGTGCCGACGCCGATGATGACCACGTTGGCGGGCAGAATGTACTCCGAGCCGGCAATGGGAATGGGCCTGCGCCGACCGTCGGCATCGGGCTCGCCCAGTTCCATGCGCACGCAACGCGCGCCGGTTAGCCAGCCCTTTTCGTCGCCGATGAATTCGACGGGATTGGTCAACATGCGGAATTCGATGCCCTCGTCCTGGGCGTGGTGCACCTCTTCAAGGCGGGCGGGCATCTCAGCCTGCGAGCGGCGATAAACCAGTGTTGCGGAGCGGGCGCCAAGGCGGCGCGCGGTGCGGACTGCGTCCATGGCGGTATTGCCGCCGCCGACTACGATAACGTCGCGATCGCGGCAGTCGTAGACGGGTTCGTCGTATTCGTCCGGGTTATAGGCGCGCATGAGGTTGACGCGGGTGAGGAATTCGTTGGCGGAGTAGACGCCGTTAAAGTGCTCGCCGGGAACATTGAGAAACACAGGCAGGCCCGCGCCGGTGGCGACAAAGATGGCGTCGTAGTGCTCGTCGCGCATCAGCTCGTCGATGGTTACGCTCTTGCCGACGACGACATTGGTCTCAAACTCGACGCCCATGCGGCGCAGGTTGTCCACTTCGCCCTTGACGATGGACTTGGGCAGGCGGAATTCAGGAATGCCGTAGACGAGCACGCCGCCGAGTTCGTGCAGCGCTTCGAAGACGCGCACACGATGGCCCTTCTGGATGAGGTCGCCGGCGGCGGAGAGGCCGGCGGGGCCGCTGCCGACAATGGCTACGCTCTTGCCGGTCGAAGGAGCGATGGCGGGCAGGCCAAGCTTACCGCTGAGGCGTTCGTAATCCGCGATGAAGCGCTCGAGGTTGCCGATGGCGACGGGCGCGCCCTTCTTGCCGAGTACGCATCCGCCTTCGCACTGATTTTCCTGCGGGCAGACGCGGCCGGTGATGGCGGGCAGCGCGTTGTCCTCGCGCATTTTGGCGGCGGCGCCCAGGTAGTCGCCCGCGCAGATGAGGGCGACAACTGCCTTGATCTTGACACCGACCGGGCATTGCACGACGCAGCCGGGTTTGGCGCACTCGATGCAGCGCGAAGCCTCAGTGAGCGCTGCGGTTGGAGGCAGGCCGAGATTTACTTCTTCAAAATTGCGGCTGCGTATCTGAGGATCGCGCTCAGGCATTTTGGCGCGGAGAATCTTCATCCGTTCTTTTAGAGGAAGAACGTTTCGCTCTTGAGGTG
The DNA here is from genome assembly GCA_003142935.1 of Acidobacteriaceae bacterium. GTDB lineage: Bacteria > Acidobacteriota > Terriglobia > Terriglobales > Acidobacteriaceae > Telmatobacter. The sequence goes on along the minus strand of PLOG01000097.1, from coordinate 1,176 downwards.
GAAGCGTGTTGCTCTCAGACATAATGCTTCTCCTCGGCGGCCAGCTCGGCGCGAAGCTGCGTCAGTTCTTCATCCTTATGTTCTTCGAAGTGCTTGAGCGACTGGCATTCCTTGTCGCGATACATGGCGTTGCGCTGCATGAGGACCTCGAAGTTGACCAGGGAGGCGTCGAATTCGGGTCCGTCCACGCAGGCGAACTTGCTTTTGTCGCCTAGTAGGACGCGGCAGCCGCCGCACATGCCGGTACCGTCGACCATGATGGAGTTGAGGCTGACCATGGTCTTGATGCCGAGGGGATCGGTGATGCGAGCGACGGCGCGCATCATGGGGACGGGGCCAACGGCGAGCACAAAGTCGATCTTGCGTCCGGCATCGATGAGACCATTCAGCTTGAAGGTGACCAGGCCCTGCTCGCCGTAGCTGCCGTCGTCGGTCATGACGTAGGTTTCATGGCTGGCCTGGCGCACTTCGTCTTCGAAAACCACCATCTCCGCGCTGCGCGCGCCTTCAATAAATATGACGTGGTTGCCGGCCTGCTTGAGGGCGTTGGCGGTGGGCAATGCCATGGCCGTGCCTACGCTGCCGGCAAGAATCACGGCGGTTCCGTAGTTTTGAATCTCAGAGGGGTGGCCGAGCGGGCCGACGATATCGAGGATGGAGTCGCCCGCTTCGAGACAGTTGAGCAACGAAGTGGTCTTGCCCACGGCCTGTACGACGATGGTGACAGTGCCGGCGGCGGGATCGGAGCTTTTGATGGTGAGCGGAATCCGCTCGCCCTTTTCATGCAGTCGGAGAATCAGGAACTGGCCCGGCTTTTGCTTGCGGGCAATGCGCGGCGCCTCGATGACGAATTGCTTGATGTTGAGGCCGACGGTGCTGGCTTCGACAATCCTGTACATGAAGGTATGACTCCAGTTCGATGAAGGGCCCGACGGCTTGCATACGTGCGCGGCAAGATGGAGGGGGCGTGGGACGCAACCGTACCATCACCAGTCTTATTATTCAGGATCGAACACTGCCCACGTGTGACGTTTATCACGCGGTGGGATCTCGGTTCGAAATTTCGGGCGGGGCAGCGTGCGTTTGACGAATCGAGCGCTGGCGGAGACAATAAAGGAACTGTATCTCTCCCTATGTGGGCCTGTGGCGCAGCTGGGAGCGCGCTTCCATGGCATG
>PLOG01000082.1 GCA_003142935.1 Acidobacteriaceae bacterium | reverse complement strand
GAATCCCCCTCTCCCGCCAGCTTTCTTATAGAATGCTGATTTAATTAGACTTATAACCATCAATACTGGTGAAAATAATCTGACTGGTCTTACTAAATCTCCCGAATCGACTCGTTTTCCGATGAATTCTGGGCTGCTTACCACTTGGAGAAATCCTTTCGGCTCGTCCTGGCCAATCCCTGCCCCGTCATTACGGATTGAAGGGCAGCGGACGTGCAACTTCAGCGGGATGGCAATGGGACTCTCGGGCGTATCATCCGGTGCCATCAGAAACCCGCACGCCTGGCAGATCGCCGTATCATTCTCCAACTCGGGCATGTACACCAACTGGAGCCGCAGAGAGTTGCACCGACCGCATCGCTCGGGCATCTTTCGCTCATGCCTTATCAATGCTGCCCCGAAGGCTTCAATGACTAAATGCGAGGCGTCAATCGCCAGCGTACCGTCAACCTTGGTCACGTCTGCGGCGTGAGTGACCCAATTCACAAGGTCCCATGACTCTTTCGCCAGCGACTTTAGGTAACCGCGGATTCGCTCATTACGCTTACCAGCCGCGAGGTGACCGGCGACAAGTTGAGACCAATTGAGAAAGTACGCTGGTGTCGGACGCCTGATTGATTTTCTTCTGTACGGAGTCCAAAACCTCACCGTATTTTGTCCACTCGGTCTTGACACCCGCAAGGAGATTCCACACTTCACTGGTATGCCCAACTCACCGTTGCACTGAGCCGCCGTGCAGGAGAGACGCTATAGAGATCGGTAGCGGCTAGCGCAAGACAGGGCGTCATTCGTAGCGCAGAGCCACCATAGGGTTAACGCGTGAGGCGCGGCGAGCTGGGAGCCAGCCGGCGAGCAGTCCGACCACGAGCAGGCCGAGTACTGAGCCGGTGACGGTGGCGGCGTCCGTGGCACGGATTCCGAACAGCATATTGGAGACAAGACGGCTGCAGACGAGGGTGACTGGGACGCCGATAGCGACGCCGCTGCCAACGAGGAGGAGTATCTTGCGCATAACGAGCCAGCTGACCGAAGAGCGAGGCGCGCCGAGGGCCATGCGGATGCCGATTTCATTGGTGCGGAGGGAGACCATGTAGGACATGAGGCAGTAGATACCGATGCAGGAGAGGAACACAGCGAGCAGGCCGAAGAAGGCGGAGAGCTGCGCGACGATGCGCTGCTGGACGATGGACCCGGAGACCTGTTCATCGAGCGAGTAGACGTGGGTAATGGGGAGGTTTGGGTCGATGGAGTAAATGGCTCTTTGGACGGCGGTAGAGACGGCGGTCTGGTCGCCATTGTAGCGAACAACAAGATCATCAATGTACTGATGGCGCTGCGAGTAGGCGAGGTAGTCGAGAGTGGTTGTGTTTTCGTCGAGGCTTTGGAATTTGACGTCCTTAGCGATGCCGATGATCTGCATCTCCCAGGGAGAATTGGGACCGCCGATGTGATAGGTGCGGCCGATGGGATTGGACTTGGGGAAATAGAGTTTGGCGAAGCGCTCGCTGATGATGGCGACTTTTTGCGATGCGGCGGTATCCTGCGGTTCGAAGGTGCGGCCGGCGAGGAGGGGGATCTGCATAGCTTTGAAATAGTCGTTGCCGATGACGTTATGCTTCACATCGCTGGAGATGGCCGGGTCGATGCCGGGGATGGTGACTGTGCCGTTCCAACTACCTTCGTGGAAGGTGAATGAGGCAACGCTGGCTGCTGTAACTCCGTGGACTGCGGCGACCCGTTGCTCCATCTGCCGATAGAGGGCGTTGAGGCGAGGCTCGTCGTCCTTGTAGCCGATGGAACTGGGGTCGGGGTTGAGGATGAGGACGTTTTCGCGGTTGAAGCCTGTGTCGACATTGTTGAGGTTCATGAGGCTGCGGACGAAGAGTCCTGCGCCGGCGAGGAGAACGAGCGAGAAGGCGACCTGAGTAATGATGAGCGAGTTAGCGAGCGGAGTTTTTGTACCGGTGCCCGCGGAGCTGCGGCCATCTTTGAGTGCGTCAGTGAGTTCGAGTTTGGTGGCGCGGAGAGCGGGGAGAGTGCCGAAGAGTAGCGCGGTGGAAACGGTGACGGTGAGAGTGAAGAGCAGCAGGCGCATGTGGATGGAGACGTCGAGCGGAAGTGTATCGGTACCGGTGGAGACCATGTGGAGGAGCATGTGGTCGGCGAAAATCGCGAGAATGATGCCGAATATTCCGCCAGCGGCTGCGAGGACGAGCGATTCTGTGAGGAGCTGGCGTACGAGACGAGACCGCTTTGCGCCGAGCGCCTGCCGGACGGCGAATTCACGAGCACGAGCGGTGGACCGGGCGAGGAGGAGGTTGGCGATATTGGCGCAGGCAATCAGGAGGACGACGCCGGTGAGGGCCATGAGAATTTTCAGGGGCTGCGAGAACTGGTCGCGCAGAGCATTGAGGCCATTGGCGATGGACGTGAGCGGAACATGAGTTTTTTGCAGATCGGCGAGGTCTTTCTGGGTGACGTGCTCGTCGCGATAGCTGAGCCAGACTTGCTGAAAGAGAAGATTGATGTTGGCGGTTGCCTGCGCGAGCGAGACGCCTGGCTTGAGGCGGCCGATGACGTAAAGGGACTCGTCGCGCTGGCCTGAATAGCTGTGCCAGCCGGGCGGGACCTGCGAGATCATCGACATGGGGACCCAGATGTCAGGAGCCTGGCCGACCTGGGTGCCGAAGAACTCCTGCGGGGCGACACCGATGATGTCGAAGGAGGTACTGCCGAGCTTGAGCTTGCGGCTGAGGACGTTGGGATCGCGGGCGAGACTGCGCGTCCACCAGGCGTAGCTGATGACGGCGACGGGATGGTTGCCCTCGGTGCGGTCGTCGTCATCGGTCAGGGTGCGGCCGATGAGAGCGCTGACGCCAAGCATGGGAAAATAGGTGCCGGAGACGGCCTGGACATTCATAGGCTCAGTCTTGTCGCGGCCGTTGACGGTGCCGTGGACGTTCAGCATCATGCTGAAGATGGAAGCAGCCTGACTGAAGACGAGATTGTTTTTTTGCAGGGCGCGATAGAACGGGTAAGAATAGAGTTCGGTGGCTGCCCAACTGTCGGAGATCCCGCTCCAGGAGCCGGTGCCGAGAAGAACGAGTTGCGAGGGCTCCTGGACGGGAAGATTGCGGAGCAGGACTGCATCGAGAAAGCTAAAGATGGCGGTGTTGGCGCCGATGCCGAGCGCGAGCGAGAGCAATGCGACGGCGGTGAGCGCGGGACTGCGAAGCAGGGAGCGCACGCCGTAAGCGACATCCTTGAGAAAGTCTTCGAGCCATCCCCAACCCCATGCGAGATGACTTTGCTCGCGAATGAGTGTGGGATTGCCAAAAGCGCGCAGGGCCGCCCGACGGGCTTCTTCTGGTAACAAGCCGCGTTCCCGCTGTTCTTCCTCTTCCAGTTCCAAGTCGGAGTTTAGTTCTCGCTCCAAATCTGCATCCCGTTTTCCGATCTGCCACGATCTCATCTCAGCTCTCCTCACCGGCGGGCCACATTACTCGCGCCACAGCTTCGGCCATCTGCTTCCACTGCGATTCTTCGACCAAGAGTTGTTTCTTTCCTTTATCCGTCAATCGGTAGTACTTGAATTCCCGGTTTCGGTCCGGAGCCGTCTCCCATTTGGCACTTACCCATCCTCTTTCTTCCAGACGATGCAACGCGGGATAGAGTGAACCGTGCTGCATCTGCAGGAATTCATTTGTAGTTCTCTGAATATGCTTCCCAATCTGATGACCATGGGCAGGTCCATAAAGAAGCGTCCGCAAGATGAGCATGTCCAGGGTCCCTTGAAGAACTCCGACCCGCTGCTGTGCCTGTTTCGTCATAGAAGACATCCTACCCTCAATCTGGTGACGATGGTAGAGACTCGACTATCGGTTGTCAAGAGGAAGATTTTCGAATCGCGATATCAGCCCAAACCGCGTTTCCAGTTACGACTGGCCTACTTCTCCGATCGCTTCATCCGGAGTTCCATGAACTTTCCCGCACGCAGATGATTCTCGATATCTTCCAGGCTGTGTCCTGTTGTCTCCGGTACAAAATGCCACACAAATACGAAGCATAAGAAATTCAACCCCGCATAAACCCACATTGCGCCACCAGTCCCTAGCAGGCTCACCGTGCTCAGCGCGGTGGAGGTGACGATCAGGTTGGAACCCCACAGCACAGCGGCATGCACGCTGCTCGCTTTCCCTCGAATGGCCAGCGGAAACATCTCCGAACCCATAAGCCAGCCGATCGCCAGCCCGCCACGCCGCAAAGGGAAGGGGGGAGCGATGTGCTCGATCAATCGCGAACCCCATTACTGCCGGCATCATCCTCAAAGAAATCATTGTCGATGCGCTTGACCACATACGTGCTCTCGGTGGAGATGCCGACCTCAAAGTCGAACATGAACTTGGCGAGTTCCGGGCCGTCGATGAGGATCACCTTGATGTCAAGACCCGTGGCATAGTCGTGGGCGTCTTTGGTAAACGAGGAGGTCGTCAGGAATATCCCCTTCCTCGCTCTTTTGCCGTGCAGGGCTCCAACGAATTTCTGGATTTCAGGACGGCCAACACTGGCATTGTCCCAACGCTTGGCCTGAATGTAAATCTGTTCGAGCCCGAGTCTGTCCTCTTTGATTACGCCGTCAATGCCACCATCACCGGACTTGCCAATCGCTCTTCCTGCATCGGCCAAAGAACCGCCGTATCCCATGGCCGTTATCAACTTGACCACGAGGCGCTCAAAGAATTCCGGTGAGCAGGACTTGACCCGTTCCAGTGCATCCTCTTCGATTTGCCTCCGACGATTTAGATATCCGGTCGCCATGAGATCGTCCGGCGTATCCGTCTCAACCGCCGCTACGACAGGAGTGCTCTCCCCATTCTCTGTCGGCTGAGAGCGCCTCCTAAACTCCACGAACTCGGGGAAACGGCACAGGAAGGCGTTGTCAATCTGGGGCGGGTTCTCTGCCAAGACCTGCTTGCCCCGCTCGGTGATTCTGAACTGGCCGCGTTGAACGTAGTCGATAAGGAGAGCCTTCTTCAAGTAGGTCCGCGCCCAGCCGACCCGATTGTCAAAAATCTCCTGTTTGCCGCTGGGAAGCAGTTCCTTCTGTTCTTCCTCAGAGAGGCCAAACTGCGATGCGAGTTCCGGCACAGTATCACGCTTGGAATGAACCGCGCCGTCACCGGCCAGTTTAAGCAGTGGCAGCATCAGGGTCTGGTAGTCAGGAATCGGCATCGCTCCCTCATTTTCCACGGCACGCAGTTAGGTTCTAAACGGAGGCTATCGCCGTAGCAGCCGCACCGTCGATACGGCCACAGAAAGTTAAAAAATCCGGTTGCAAGTCATTATTGCTCTTGGGTTTTCCTCGTGTCTATTGCGGCGCAGGCCGTCGAAATCTCACCGTATTAATCAGTGCAGTCCGGCCGTTTCAATCGCACGACAACTTGTAAGGAATGCGAGCTAGTGTAGTCCGCCACACAG
>PLOG01000040.1 GCA_003142935.1 Acidobacteriaceae bacterium | reverse complement strand
CGGACGATCTCGAAAGTGAGCAAAGGATCAACTGCCAGCGCGCGGCGCACCAGGGGTGTGGGATCGTCCATCAAACCAGCGACAAAAATGACGGCCTCGCGATTCAGCGCAGCCACGCCACCTTTCGGAATCAGCTCCTCCGCGGGACGGCCGACAAGCTGCAAAGCGTGAAAATACTCCTGAAAAGTGTGATGGAAAAAGCTCACACGGTTGGCCACATCACTGCGCAAAATGCCGCGCCGGATCAGCTCATCGAGCAGCACCACTGCCGCCCGCGGCGGATCGAGCGCTTGCGAGAGCGCTTCAGCGAAGTGATGGCAGGCATCGCGCCAAGGAATCTGGGTGGTGCTGGCGCCGGAGGCCAAGGCGACCAAAGCCCGCTGGGCAATCTGGCGGTGGAGTTGGTCGGTCAGTGTCTCCGGCCAGAGACCTTGCAGTTCCGCGCGTTTCTGTGCGAGTAATTGCCGGTCGGCGCCCCATGCGAGCAGCAAATCGACAAATTGCCGGTAGAGTGCACCCCGGCCAACCGGCGTCTGGCCGTGTTGCCGATGTACCGCCAGGACCATGTTCAGCAACAGCGGATTGGAGCAAAGCTCGCGGACGGATTCAGTCATGTCCTGGTAGAGCGCCAGCGCCTGCGCCCTATCGAGGGCCTCGGCCAGCAGTTGATAAATCAGATCGGCCGTGAACGGCTGCATCTCCCACCGCCGGCGTTCGAGATGTACCAGTTGGTGGTGCGTCTGCTGGTAGTCGTGGATGCGCCCGGACACGATCCAATGGCTGTGCACGGTTGGCTCATCCGGAGCCGTAAGCTCGTTTAGTTCCGAGACCAGCCGGCTGTGCAGGTTCGGGTCCTGAACTTCGTTGATTCCGTCCAGGAGAAGAACCAACGCGCCAGACTCGACCAACTCGCGGGCCACCGGCTTTGGGACGCGCGCCGCGCCCGGGGCCAAGGCTTCACCAAGCGTCTCCCAGAAGTCGCCGCCATATCGCCCCAAGGGCACGAACACGGGCGTCAGAGGACCGGCCGACGCCAAGTCTCTGGCCAGCGCCACCAGGCTGGTGGTCTTGCCCGCACCCGGTTCACCCAGCAGCAGCAAAGAGCCGCCTTGCATCGCTCGCACGAGATCCGCCTCTGATAGTGCGGCGTCCTGTTCCTTTTGCAGGGGCAGGATTCGGGCGGGCTGAATGTTGACGGTTTGGAAATAATCGTGCCAAAGCGACCCCGCGAACTGCGTGCGTGCGTGCTCTCGTAGCCGGGCAAACGAGAACCCATGTTCGGGGCCTGTGCTCTTGGAGCCTGGCAGCGTCCCGAAGTCGCTTGCCAGGCATTGGGCCAGTGAATGGGTAAGGCAGGCCACGCCGATGTCCTCGGCTGCCAGAGTTTCATTCAAGCGATCCTGCGCATCCGGCGACATGCTCCCGAAGGCAACCACGAACACCTGCCGGACGTTGGCGGGGTTAGCCGCCTTCGCGATGGATTCGGCCTCGTCAGTGCCCATCAACAGACGAGAACGCTGGAAAACGCATAGCCAGCTCTCTACAGTGCGGAACATCTTGTCCGAAGACTCGCGAACAATTTCAACGCGGTAGGACTGCTCGACGCCCGGGGCGCTGAACGCGATGGGCTTGGCCATCCCCAGGCCTGCCAAAACATTCCGGCACAACTGCTCAAACTGTGGTTTCGTCAGTTCAAGCATGGTCACAACCTCAAGGCCTCCAACTGCGCCCAGTTCGAGCCAGGCGCATAATCCGGCTTGCAGAGCACAGGCGCGCGGCAGTGCTCCGGCCGTTCGTCGAACGTCGCCGGGACACAATCGCCGGGTTTGATCGCCCGCTCATCCAAGACCATTGATAGTATCACGCACTTTCCGCGAACTCAGCGCATAGGGCACGACTTGCCGATTGCCTCCTTTTCGCCTCGAAGGGGGGGCGATCCCGTATCTTTTAGGATACACTCGTACTGTGGAGCCGGTCCCAAGGGAAGTCAGACTTTACGCGGATGCCAAGGGGCGATGTCCCTTTGAGGTTTGGCTCAACGGGCTGCGGGACTTGACAGCGAGGGCCATCATTCGGGAGCGAATCGCGCGGCTCATGTTAGGAAACTTCGGCGATGCAAAGGCTATCGGTGAGGGCGTATTTGCGATGCGCGTGGCGTTCGGGCCTGGGTACCGCATTTATTGTGCCGAGGATGGCAAGAGATTCGTCGTATTGCTCTGCGGTGGAAGCAAGCGCTCCCAGGCGGCGGATATCGGCCGGGCAAAGATCTGCTGGAACGAGTACAAGAGGTTGATCGGACATGCCTAGAGGTTATCGAGACTACGAAGAAAGCTTGAAGGAAGGGCTCCGCGATCCGGAGGAAGCGGCCAGTTACCTGAATGCCTGCCTGGCGGGAGGATCTCGCGAGGTCTTTCTGCTGGCGTTGCGCCAGGTTGCAGCCGCCCACGGCATCGGTAGCGTGGCCAGGCAAAGCGACCTGGGCCGTGAGTCGCTGTATCGCACGCTCTCGGCAAAAGGCAATCCGCGGCTTGAGACGCT
>PLOG01000072.1 GCA_003142935.1 Acidobacteriaceae bacterium | reverse complement strand
TTAGCAAGTCGCTGGCTTCTTTGTTTTAGGGCAACGCAGAGTTTCTTGGGGAAAACGCGGGAGCTTCAAAATTCAGTAGGAACGTGTCCCGACCTCAGCCTATTTGCACAAGGAACCGGAACGGGGGAGTTCGGACCTAAAGCATCGGCTTCGGCTAGGAGAGGAGAAGGAAGCTTAGACAAGATTTCTTCCTCCTTTAGTAGGCTGTACAGCAAGCAGTGTGGAGCTTCGTCCAACGCGCGTTCGATCCCGTGCTGGCTCGAAGGAGCGCCGTCATCGGATGATGCTCCTGCAAGGTCAGATCGCGTTTCAGAATATAGTGAACAAAATTGTTGACAGTTCTCTATATTCAGACGCATAATGGGGCGTTGATGAATACCGATCTGAAGTCTCAATCTCCTGACGGCGAGCCATTGAAGTGCTTCGCCTTCATCCTATGCCTCCGCCTTGGCGCGGCAGTAGCTTATTAGAAGGCTCACCGTGGGGTTTGGCCCGAGATGATGGCGCTGCTCAAGAGTGTGGGTATCAGCGAGTATTCAATCTACCGAAGGGACGAACTGCCGGTCCTCGCGCCGAGGGCGGCTGACTTTGAGGCGACCTGGAGCCAACTCGACAGTCATTCCGTGAACCTGCGCTGGCAACAAGCGATGGCGCCCTTCTTTGCACCGCCGGAGGGCCTACGTGCTGGAGAGCGCCTTCCTATGATGCAAGAGGTATTTTGTATGCCGTAATATCGCGATCTTCCTTGCCGCGGAATTACGCGATGGATATTGAAAGAAACAGGAGAACTTAGGTGCGAGATAACGGACGTGAATGCGATGGTCTCGATAGCGGAAGCCCGGTCGCAAATGCATTATCAAGTGATACTGGGAAATGTCGCCGCAGTAGAAGTGATGCAAAGAGGTTTAGTCGAAGACGTAATCACGGCCTTGACCACGTGCCAAGAAGCCACAAAGACGGTGAGGCAAATACAAATGCATAACTGTGAAGGATGCAATTGCAGTTTCTTCTCGATGAGATAAATCAGGAGGCGTATCCATGAAATGGACGCAAAACAGGAACTCGATTCTATGGCCGTACCTTCTCATCCTGGTCGCAGCGGTCCTGCGCCTCACGGTGAGTCAACCTTTTAATTCCATACCCGTATTCTCCTGCATACTCTTCTTTGGAGCGAGCAGACCAAAGCGAGAGTTTCCGATACCATTCCTTGCCCTGGTGGGAACGGATATTTTTCTTACCACGCACCGGTACGGCTTTGCGCTCAGTAGCGATCACGCCGTGACCTGGATTTGGTATCTGGCGGTGATGCTGCTCGGCGCGGCGGTGCTGGGGACTTTTGTTTCCATTCCACGTGTCATGGGTGCATCACTGCTGGCGTCGGTGTCGTTCTTCCTGGCCAGCAACCTCGCCGTGTGGACTGCATGGGGCATGTATCCAAAGACATGGAGCGGTCTTTGGACCTGCTACATTGCCGCGCTGCCGTTTTTCCGTAACAGCATTGTCTCCGAAACAGTATTCAGCCTGCTGATTTTTGCTGTCGCCCAGTACGGCAAAGCATTCATGCCGGCCAAACAGATGCAGAGTACCTGCTCTTGAATCCAACGCAGTTCCGAGGATTGGAAAACATGGCGCAATTGAACGAACTCTACGACGCAATTTTGAATGGCAATGCGAAACAGGCGCACGCCGCTACCGAGGCCGCGCTTGCGGCGGGTACCCCGCCGATGGAGCTAATTGCCGACTCCATGGTGCCGGCAATGGACGAAGTGGGCCGCCTGTTCGAAGCGGAAGAATACTTCGTTCCCGAGTTACTGTTGGCAGGTCGTGCTATGAAAAGCGCGATGGAACTGCTCCGGCCGCTTCTGGTCGCTTCGGGACAGAGATTGGCGGTGCGTGTGGTGATCGGGACGGTGAAGGGAGATCTGCACGACATCGGAAAGAATATTGTCGCGTCCATGCTGGAAGGCAGCGGATTCGAGGTCATCGACCTCGGCACCGATGTCTCGCCCGAGAACTTTGTGGCCGCGGTTGTGGAGCGCGAGCCCCATATCGTCTGCATGTCGGCGCTGCTCACTGTGACCATGCCCGCCATGAGGACGACCATCGACGCACTCACAAATGCAGGCGTGCGCACCAATGTGAAGGTGCTCATCGGCGGCGCGCCCGTCACTAGCCAGTACGCGAGAGAGATCGGCGCGGACGGCTACAGCGAGAACGCAAGCGGAGCAGTTAGCTTAGTCAAGACACTTCTCGCTACAGCCTGAAACGGCATTGGAGCGAAATTGGAAAGACCGTTCGGAAGCCTCACAAACTGCGCTTCCGGCCATCAAAATAACCGCCGGTCAAGGCTGCAATCCGCGGGCCTGTCAAGCGGAAGGAGCAGCCTGATGAATCGCCAGTTTTATCTTGATCTTGCAGCGCGCGGGTTGTGCATGCCCATCGGCACTGACCTGGTAATGCATGAAGAGCGCGAGCCCGAAATGGTTCGTAACGATGGTGTGGCGCTGGGACGCGTGATTGAGCGGGCAGCGCGGCGCTGGGGTACGCCGCTCGCGGTTCCACTCATGGACCTGCGACTGGAAAAGATCGATCTGCTGGCGCTCGCGGGAGTTGCTGAAACCGAGGCAGAGCGCTTTCACTTTACTTCGCCTTTGGACGAAACGGTCCTCGCCACCTTGCTTGGTGCACAGGCTGTGCCACTTTGCGCCGGAAGCACCGCCCGCGACGAAGCGCTCGCCTACATTGACACTCTGCCGGATTTGGTCCCGGTGGGAATGGCAATCGGGCCCTTCTCATTAACGACGCGCCTCCTGGCAGACCCCATAACGTTAACGGCGATGGCTGGATCGGGAGTCGAAGCAGGGGATTCGGACGAAGTAAAGCTCCTGTGGCAATGCTTGCGCGTGTCGGAGGCCGCGGTTCTGCGGTCCCTGCGCAGCCAGATCCTGCATGGCGCCAGGGCCATCATGATCTGCGAGCCCACAGCATGCAGCGCATTCATCTCGCCCCGGCAACTCAAGGCAGGCTCAAACCTGTTCGAGCGCCTGGTAATGGAACCCAACCTGCGCCTGAAGGCCGCGCTTGAAGACGCCGGCTGCGACCTGATCTTCCACGACTGCGGAGAACTGATCGATCCGATGGTGGAAGCCTTCGCCAACCAGCTCCATCCCGTCATCCTCAGTCTGGGCAGCTCGCGCAAGCTCTGGGAGGATGCCCGCCTTGTACCTGAGGATGTTGTACTCTATGGCAATCTCCCGACCAAGTCGTTCTACTCCGATGGCGCCATGCCGATCGAGGAAGTGATTCGCCGCAGAGACGAATTGGTTGCAAATATGAAAGCCTGCGGCCATCCACATATCGTAGGTTCGGAGTGCGACGTTCTGTTCGTGCCTGAAGCCCAGGAAACGATCAGAAGAAAAGTGGATGCGATGATGGCTGGTTCAGCAGCAGTTGCGGCTGGCGATCTTCTTGCAAGGATATAAAACCATGATGAAACAGAAAGTGCGAAAGTATTCCACTCTTGCGATTCCGGATTCAGAAGGCCTGTTGTATGGCGTGAGCCCGAATCCCCTTGCTTGCGGGCTCGGATTGACGATTGGTGCAGGCATGGTCTTCCCCGAAGTCAACTTCACCCTGCCCGCCATGAATATCGAGCGGGGCACGTGGACTGAAGTCGTAGATCACTATGAGGAGATGGCCGCGCAGATTCTGCGTCGGGCGGTCTCGCTGGGCGTTCCCGGCATCGTGCTGGAGTTTGAGCTTCTGCCGCCCATGACAGATAATCCGGAGTGGGGTGCGGAGATTACCGCGGTTTTGAAGAGCCACCTCAAAGCCTGCTACGAAAAACACCATCTGCCTTCTGCTCTCCGCGTCACCCCCACCGACATTCGCGACCAGCAGAAACCACCGCTGATGCGCACCGGCGAGCCGTGGCAGCGGCTCAAGCGTTCGCTGGAACTGTGCGCAGAGGCCGGCGCAGACATCCTCTCCATCGAGTCCATCGGTGGCAAAGAAGTCCACGACCAGGCCCTGATGTATGGAGATTTCTCGGGCATCGTCTTTGCGCTGGGAGTGCTTGCGCCCAGAGACATGTCCTGGCTGTGGGCCCAGATTGGTTCAATATGTGCCGCGCATCCAGGGGTTGTGAGTGGCGGCGACTCTGCCTGCGGATTCGCCAATACCGCCATGCAGCTTGCACACCAGAAAATGCTGCCCGAGGTGCTGGCCGCGGTCGTGCGCGCCATGAGCGCCGTCCGCAGCCTGTCAGCCTTCGAGCAGGGGGCTGTCGGCCCATCAAAGGACTGCGCCTACGAGGGGCCGGTCATCAAGGCGATCACCGGTTGTCCGATTTCCATGGAAGGCAAGTCGGCCAGCTGTGCGCACTTCAGTCCACTCGGCAACATTGCCGCCGCCATGTGCGATCTTTGGAGCAACGAGTCGGTACAGAATGTGCGTCTGCTCTCCGGCAATGCTCCAGAAGTCTACACCGAGTTGCTTGCCTACGACTGCCGTCTAATGAATATCGCAGCCGCCAGTCAAGGCGGCGCTCTGCAAATGCGCAACTGGATGATCGCATCCGACGAGTGGCTGAGCCCGCAGGCGGCGGTATTATCGGCGGACGCCACCATCCGTATCGCCAGTGCAATCGTCGCCGCTGATACGCCTTACCATCGCGTCATCGCCGCCGGCCGGGCCGCTGTTGAACTGCTGAAGGACGGCGTTGCGCTTGAGAAACTCCATCTCTCCCGGAAGGAGCAGGAGTGGTTAACGCGCATCGACGATGCGCTGGGAGCATTTCCAGCGGACGAAAAGGCGCTGACGATCGAGCTGGAATCGCAATATGGTAACCTCTACGACAAAGCGAGCTATGGATTATAGCCAGCGCCGGAGCGTGTCTTCTGTTTGTTTCCGCCCATCCGCGGATCGATCGCTGCCATGCGCTCGCAATCGAAGACGCACTCTGACCATGCGATTCAAAGCAATCATCTGCCAGGTCTTCACTCGCGAATTCGAGGCCGTTCGCCAAGACCTGCGACGTGACGGAGAAGTGCACCATAAACGGGGAACAACTCAAGCATCTGCGCGTCGAAATCGGCACGGCGCCAAAAAGCGTTTTGATCCGATACCAAAGAGCGAATATTGTGCGATAGGAGAGCGCCGGGAAGTTCCGGTCGGGTTAAAACCCAGACCTGCCGGTCCATACTAAGATGACCACTGGAGTTTTGCTGGGTGCGCTTGTTGTCCTTCTCGGCGGGTTTATGGGGGGCAGTTTCGCTTTGCCGCTCAAGTACGCCCGGCGCTGGAGCTGGGAAAATTCATGGGCTGTGTACAGCATAGTCGCATTGCTCATCGTTCCCTGGATCGCCGCAATCGTTTCAGTGCCCAATCTATTGGATGTATACCGATCCGTCGCCACGGAAAGGTTGTTGCTGACGATTCTCTTCGGTTTCGCGTGGGGCGTTGCCAACGTTTTGTGTGGATTGGCCATTGATTCGATCGGCATGGCAATCAGCATTGCCATTGTTGTGGGCATGAGCGCCGCGCTGGGCTGCTTAATACCGTTCCTTATGCTGGAACCGCAGCGCATGAACCAGAGATCTGGGCATCTGGTGCTTTTGGGGGTGGCTTTAACGCTCTGCGGAGTGGCGCTTTTGGGCGTGGCGGGGAGACGCCGTGAAAAAGCGGAGGCGCCCAAGAATCTTGAAATCAAGCAAAGTTCCGCAATGGCAGAAGGACTCTTGCTCTGCGTCATAGCGGGAACGCTGGCACCGATGCTGAATTTCAGCTTTGCTTTTGGCTCCGATATCGTGACATCCGCAATAGAACACGGCACCCATCCGGCCGTCGCTACCAATGCGGTCTGGGCGTTAGCTCTGATTGGTGGATTTATTAGCAATGCGGGTTATTGCATCGTGAAACTCACCCGCGGAAAAACCTGGGGCGGGTTCGGGAGGAAGGATGCCTTGAATCACTGGTTCTTGGCCTCGGTTATGGGTGTTTTATGGATCGGTGGCGTGCTTCTTTACGGATGGGGAGCAACCGCTTTGGGAAGCCTGGGAGCGGTAATCGGCTGGCCCGTGTTTCAAGCCACCATGATCGTGAGCTCTTCGCTCTGGGGGCTGCTCCGCGGAGAGTGGCGCAACTCGGATTCTTTAACCTTGCGGTTGAACTTTGCCGCGCTTGGTTTGTTGGTTGTCGCGGTCTGCGTGCTTAGCATGGGAAATCAGGGATAAGCGAATGAAGTTAACTAAAGTAGAAACATTTCTCCGTAACGCCGGACAGCGGAACTATCAGTTTCTGCGCCTGCATACCGACAACGGTCTAACCGGCGTTCGGGAGGCGTCTCTGGAATGGCAGGAGGAAGCAGTCCGTTCGCCGATTCATGAGTTCCTTGAAGATAGGTATATTCTGAGCGCCAATCCATTCGATATCGAGAGTCTGATCGTCCGAATGGGCCGCGCACTCGTGCAAACACTACCATTCAGAGGGATGGAGGCCGCGCAGTCCTTGACTGCGGCCGCTTCGCCAAGTGGAAGACAAATAGCAATCGGTTAAGGAGAGCGATGGGCAGCGATCTGAGATTTGCCGCAAAGAAAGTGATCGTCACCGGGTCGGGCACCGGTATCGGCCGGGAGGTCGCATTGGAATTTGGACGCCAGGGCGCGGACGTAGTGCTTCACTACGCGCACAGCGGCGGCGGAGCTAAGTCCGCGGTAGAGCAGATACAGGCGATGGGCCGGAAGGCAGAGGCATTTGCGGCGAACTTCGACAAGATCGACGAGGTTCTTGGCTTTGCGGATCGCGCCATCGCCTTTCTGGGCGGCGTCGATTGCCTGATCAACAACGCCGGCATCACCTTCAACAAGCCTCTTCTGAAGGTCTCTCCAGAGCAGTTCGACCTCATCTACCACGTCAACGTCCGTGCGCAGTTCTTCATGATGCAAAAGGCGGTGGCGTATATGGTCGAGCACGGGGGCGGGGCCATCGTGAACCTCACCTCGGTACACGGCATCTCCGGAGCGCCCGAGCACTCGGTTTACGCGGGGACCAAAGGCGCGATCATTGCGCAAACGCGCACATTGGGCATCGAACTGGCCCACAAGGGCGTTCGCATCAATGCCATCGCACCGGGTTGGGTGGTTGTGGAAAGCCACAGCGACGCTTTTGAGGGGTACACGGTTGAATCGGCCATCGAGGACGCAAAGGACACCGTGCCTCTGGGCCGACCCGGATTCCCCGCCGATATCGCCAAGCTTGCCTGCTTCCTTGGCTCGGACGATGCACAGTACATTGTGGGCCAGACCATTGTGGCCGATGGCGGCACGACGGCCCTGATGTCGCTGATCCGCGATTTTCGCCATGAATCGGCGGCGAAGTGCGGCATCGGCTACGTGCCCGGCGTTTAGAGGAGAACCGATGAATTACGAAACTTTGACGGGAACGCTGGAAGCAATCGGCAAGCCGGCGCGCACGGTGGAGATGCCGGGAGGCGCGCGGATTTTGCTTCTCCCGCACGGCGGCCGGGTGCTGGGGTTGTTTGGCGCGGGCGACGAAGAAAACTATTATTGGACCCATCCGGCGCTCGCCTCCGCGGCAACGGCCGAGGCCTTCTATGCCAGTGGCGACTGGCAGAACTCGGGCGGGGATCGCACCTGGCTGGCTCCCGAACTGGATATTTTCTTCCCCAACTATCCGGATATCGACTTCTCCGGATACTTCCAGCCGCGCCAACTCGATCCGGGCAACTACACGATCGAAGATGGCGATGGAACGGTGTGCATGGTCAACCGTCTCTCGGTTGTGTTGCACCGGATGAAAACCAGCGTCGATCTGGAGATTCGGAAATGGGTGACGCCGGCCGCCAATCCGCTGCGCTATGAGAAGGACTCGCCGTTGCCGCCCAGCGTCGTCTATGCCGGGTACACCCAGCACACGGTGCTGGCCATGCTCGCCGGAGATGCGGCTGTGGGTCTTTGGAACCTGATCCAGATGCCACACCGGGGTCTGCTGACCATTCCGGTCTACACCCGGAGCGAGCCGCACATCTACTTCGGAGCGATTGCCGAGAACGATCTGCACGTGACCCAGGGGGCGATTCGCTGGAGGATGGCGGCGCAGGGTCAACAGAAGATCGGCGTCCGCGCCACGGCGACCACGGGCCGCGTGGGCTATCGTTATGCAGTGGATGGAGCGGTCACGCTGATCGTCCGCAACTTCGCGGTTAACCCCTCGGGTGAGTACGTCGATGTGCCCTTCAACGCGCCTGACGATCCGGGGTACTGCGTTCAGGCCTGCAATGTGAACAGCCATTGGGGCGAGTTCAGCGAACTCGAATATCATATGCCGGCCATCGGGGCGGGCACGGGGCGCGACCGTTGCGAGGATGTCAGCCAGGTATGGGGCTTCCGCGGCCCGGCGGAGGCCATCGACCGAGTGATGGCCGCGCTGCTCAGCTCGCCGGAGTAGCGGTCAAAGAGCAGCGCGGTCATGTGCTGCAATCATTCGCTCGTATGCGATGCGGATGCGTGTGGTCAGCTTAATTGTTGACAATAATGTTGATAAGTTACCCATGCAGTGGTATAAATTTCCTATGCAAACAACGCACAGACAGCGTGTCATGGTAACTTCCGGTGGCCGGATGACGCCGATGTCGGGCGATATCGAATGCCGCGCGAGCGACTGAGACGGCTATCCTATTACGGCATCCGCAGAACGAATCGACGAGGCAAGCATGACAACTTCAATGGGGAGGTCGACCAGCCGCGAACGGCTCGTCGCAGCGTTGAATCACAAACAACCGGACCGTGTCCCGATCGACATCGGCGGAACTTCCGTCTCCGGAGTGCACGTCAGTTGCGTGGCGGAACTGCGCGCTTATTACGGGCTTGAGAAGCGCCCAATCCGCATTCCCGAGCCGTTCCATATGCTAGGCACACTGGATGACGACCTGAGAGAAGCGATGGGTATCGATGTCGCCGGTGTTTTTCCTAGAGTCGGCAAGTTCGGAATCCCCGCAGAGCGGTGGAAATGCTGGCAGTTGAACGGACTTGAAGTGCTGGTTCCTGAGAAGTTCAATATCACTGTCAACGATAACGGCGACACTCTGATCTACCCAGAAGGCGATACGACGGCTGCGGCCAGCGGCCGAATGCCGCGCGGCGGTTTGTTCTTCGATAACATCGTCCGCCAGGATCCGATCGAGGAAGAGAAGTTGAATCCGGAAGACAACCTGGAGGAGTTCAGCCCCATCTCGCGAGAGAGTCTCGATTACCTTGTGCGCGCGGCGAACGATGTCTGGGCCACTGGCCGCGGTGTCATTGCCGCCTTTGGTGGAACCGGACTTGGAGATATCGCCAATGTTCCGGGAGCATCCCTGAAACATCCCAAGGGCATACGCGACATTGCGGAATGGTATGTTTCCACAACCAGCCGCCAAGACTATATTCACAAGGTCTTCGAGCGGCAATACGAGATTGCCATTGGGAACCTTGAGCGCATCAACTCCGAAGTCGGGGATCGCATCGATGCGGTTTACCTCTGTGGCACGGATTTCGGAACGCAGACCTCTTCATTCTGCTCGGTCAAAACCTTCCGAAACTTGTACTATCCCCACTACAAACAGATCAACGACTGGATTCACGCCCACACGCCGTGGAAGACCTTCAAGCATACCTGCGGCGCGGTTTCAAAGTTCATTCCTTCGTTGATCGAAGCCGGGTTCGACATTTTGAATCCTGTGCAGTGCTCCGCGACGGGAATGGAACCGGAGCAGTTGAAGGCCAACTTCGGCGATCAGATAGTCTTTTGGGGCGGAGGCGTGGATACTCAGCATGTTTTGCCCTTCGGAACCCCCGCGGAGATCCGGGAGCAGGTTCTTCGCAGGTGCGAGGTTTTCGCGCCCGGCGGAGGGTTCGTCTTCAACGCGATTCACAGCATTCAGGCGGAGACCCCCGTCGAGAACATTGTGGCCATGATCGACGCCGTGCATGAATTCAACGGGGTGCGATAGCTGCCTGAGTTCAGTGGCCGCCACTTCAATTCGATAAACTCACAACAATGGTTGAGGCTCGCTAATGATCATTCCACTGGAACAACGCATTGCAGGGCTGACCCGCTGGTTCGAGCGGCGGAACGAGCGTCCGCTGATCGGCTTCACGCTCGGCTCGTACTATCCGCTGCGCCGCTACTCGAACGGCGTTCGCAATCTGCCCTCCGGTCCCATCGGCCCTGACGACATCCACGTAGCGCAATTTCTCGACGACACGGACGAGCTGTACCGTCTGCACGAAGAGGCGGGCGGAGACCTGATCTGGTCGGCGGCGCCGTTTATCGGCATCCCGTGGTTGGAGGCGGCGCTGGGCTGCGGAGTCATCGCCGATCTCGGCACGGGCTCCTCACGCTCGACACCGCCGCCCGGATTTGCGGACCACCCGCGCATCCCTGTTTTCTCCGCCGCCAATCCTTGGGTGGAGAAATTGCTGGAGTTCATTCCCGCCCTCGAAGAGCGAAGCGCCGGCCGCTATCCGGTGGGCGCAACCCTGATGCGCGGCATTTCGGACCTGCTCTCCGCGCTCTACGGCGGCGCGGATTTCGTGCTGAAGATGCACGACGATCCGCAAGAGATCCAGGCCATGATCGACGGCCTGACCGAGTTCTGGATCGCATTCGGACGCTGCCTGCTCGATCGCTTGCCGCTCTTCCACGGCGGGACCGGCTGCTACATGTATTCGCAATGGTGCCCGGGCAAGACCATCTGGCTCCAGGAGGATGCTGTCGCTCTGCTTTCTCCGGATCTCTTTGATCGCTACATCTTTCCCGCCGATGTCAGAATCGTCGAGGCCTTGGAGCATGTCGCGATTCACCTCCATCCCACGCGCTACATTCCTTCAAAACTGCTCAGCGAGAGCGCGATCGACGTTGTGGAATTGCACATCGATTTTGACGGCCCGCGCGCGAAGGCGCTCGCGCCGCATCACCGGACAACGCTGAAATCCAAGCCGCTCCTGGTGTGGGGAGACGTACAGGCCTCCGACCTGGAGTTCATGCTTTCGGAACTCCCCGCCGAGGGCCTGGCGATCAATCTCATCGTCGCGTCGGCGGAAGAGGCGCATCGCATCTGGGGGCGCGCGATGGAGCTTTGGCAGCGGCGCGAAGAGAGAGCCACGATTTGAGCGAGCCATTCAACGACTCAAACACATTTAAAGACCGCGATGGCTCTCTGCTGGAATGAATCGACAGATATGCGCCGTCAATAAACTCCGAACTCCTGGCCGGCATCGGCAAATGCGCAAGGGCTTCCTCTATCGGGCAGGCAGTTGGACGCCGGCACGGGGATGGATAGGTGCCGGCGCAAGTCAACTGGAGGGCTCTCGATGAGGCGGGCGAAGCAAGGACGGTAGCGAATCGTCCAGCGTTTCTTCCGCAAACGCTGGCTTTTTCGGGGCAAACGTTCTTTTGGTTTCGCACTCTGCTTCAGGCGCGATACAATTCCATCAACCCGGTGTCGAAAGAGGAGATTCCGGATAAAGTATTTCTCGAATCATCGACTTTCGAAGCCCGCAAAATGTAGTATTTTGTTAACAGTCATGTTTACCGAGGAGAGCAATGCCAAAGGCCGTCAAGGGCGGACTTTCTACTAGTCAAAAGGTGGAAGCTTTTATCCGCGACGCCATTTATCGAGGAGTACTGAAACCCCGCGAGCGGCTCATCGAGGATGACATAGCCCATCAGCTGGCGTGCAGCAGGGGACCCGTGCGCGAAGCCGTCCTGCGGCTGGAGCGCGACGGCCTGATCGCGATAACGCCGCGGAAAGGCACGTTTATCCGCGACCTCTCTCCCGACGAGATCGAAGTCGTCTTCAGCATCCGCGGAAAGTTGGAGGGCCTTTGCGTCCGCTACATGCGGGAAGAGTTCACGGGCGCCAAGAAAGCCGTTCTGATGAAGGCGCTGGATGCGATAAGAGCAGCATCCGCTTCCCAGGATAACGAGCGATTCCTTCAGGCCGATATGCGGCTGCACCAAACAATTTGGAAGCTTTCCGGCAAGCAGCATCTCAGCCGCACTCTGAACACGGCAATGAATCCGCTGTTTTTCCTGATCGCTCGCGCCTACTCATCGGGGTTTATTACCCTTGATCGGTCCTACCGGAACCACAAGAACTATGTCAAAACCATAATCGAGACTCCAATTGCGCTTGTCGAGCACGAGGTTGAACTCTATTTTTCGACTCTTTACAAGAATCTCGACAAGTCCGTGTTTCATCGTCCGGCGGCATCGGTCTCTTTCTTTGACGATGAGAACGAGGGCGGCCTGGAGCTGGACGAAGATAGCTAAAGACTTGAATCTCGCAAAGCGAAATAGAACCTCGCGCCGCGGCAAGTTATCCAACGGTGCTTCCCCGGCGGCGCAAAATGCGAGGCTGCAGGACTATAGCGGGATGTCGATTTCGACGCCAATCTGGGGCAATATTACCGCGGCCTTTCCTCCCAAATTGCGATAGGTCCGCTCGAAGAGTTTCGCATCCAGGGTCTCTTCCGGATCGACAGTCTCCTTATCCCAGAGATAGTGATGATGGGGCGCTGCAATCTTGACGTCGAGCTGCCAGGCCAGCAGCGCCGCTTCGTGGGCGTTCATATTGCCGCCTGAGCCGTTGATGCAAAAAGTGGCAAAGGCGAGCGGCTGGTTCTTGAGCCTCCGCAGCCGGTTGTCGTATTCGGTATCTCCCGTGTGATAGATGCGGATGCCGTCCATCTCCAGGATGATGCCCATTGCATCCGGAACCTCCCAGCCCGCTATTTCCACTACGTGCCTCGCCGGAACCGAAGTGACAGCCGTGTCACCCAGACTCACGGTTTGCCCGTGCGACAACGGAATGATTTGGGCGCGCGAGACGCCCCAGCTCAGCGTACGCGCCATGGCGCTCGGCGGCATGAGGAATTTCGCGTTTGGACGAGCCTTGGCCAGCGCCGGAATTGAACCCAGATCGAGATGATCTTCATGCCAGTGGGTAACGATGACGAGATCGGGATTCGCCTCCCCCACGGCAATCGGCGCGGCGAAGGCGCGCTTGAGGCCGAAGAGGTCGTAGGCGGCATCGGAGAGGTAGGGATCGATCCAGACCTCGCGTCCACTGGCGGCCTTGAAGATGAATCCGGCGCCGCCGAGCCACCAGGCGCTCAAATGACCGGGCGTCACGCTGCGCGCTGCTATGCGTTGGGCTAAAGTTGCCATAGGTTACAATCCTCATTTCCCGGAGATGCGCCGGGTGATATCGGAGCGATTCAGAAACTCCGGCCGCAAGCTCACGCCTAACCCAGGTCCAAATTGGTCGAGCAGAGCGCGGCCATCGCGAATGGGCATGGGATCCGTCAAAACATCCCGATAATATCCTTCGTAAAATCCGCGCACCGTTTCCATGATCATGGCGTTGGGAATGGCGGCGCAGAGGTGCAGGCAGGCAATCACGTTGACCGGTCCGGTGCAGTCGTGCGGCGCAACGGAGAGATGGTGGGTTTCGGCGAGCGCCGCGATCTTCAACGCTTCGCTGAGACCTCCGGTCCAGATGACGTCGGGCATGACGATATGGGCGGCATCGGATACGAGAATACGCCGGAAGGCGTGACTGGTAAAGAGACGCTCGCTCACCGCCTGGGGAACGCGAGTTTCGCGCGCCAGCCGCGCCAGATCCGATGAGCTATCGGGCTGGATCATATCCTCCATCCAAAGCACATCGTAGGGCTCCAGCGCGCGGCCAATTTGCAGAGCGCAGTTGATGTCCCAGCGAGAATGGCCTTCGATCGCGATTTGCATGCGGTCGCCCGCGACCCGCCGAATCTCCTGTACGATCCATAGGCCCTGCTTGAGTTGCTCGAGCGTGAGGTCGTGTCCCACCGGGCCCACCGCCGACAAGCCGGCCGGGCCGGTCATTGTGTTACTGGCCATCTGGGGAGCGAAGCGATCCCATGGCCAAACCTTCATCGCTGTAATACCCTGCGCCAGGAGAGATTGCGCGAGTTCTCCAGGCCGCTCCAGAAAGCTCTTCCGATCGTCGTACAGCGGCGTATCCACGCAGGTGTTATAGATGCGAATGACATCGCGGGTCTGGCCGCCGAGAAGGACGAAAACGGGCAATCCCGCGTGCTTCCCAAGCAAATCCCATAGGGCGATGTCCAGAGCTGAAATGGCGCGCATCTCCGCGCCCGCATACCCGAAAAAATTGGCGTAGGAAAACAACGTCTGCCAGTGCCGCTCGCGATCGAAAGCTGACTGGCCGAGCAGCAAAGGGGCGGCAAAATCATGAATCACCGCCTCGACCGCGGAGGGAAGATAGTATGTTTCTCCCAGGCCCGCAGCTCCGTCATCGGTATGGATGCGCACCCAGAGTATTTGAGGATGCTCGCTCCAACGGATCGTCTCTATGCCCGTTATTTTCATATGACCTCCAATGGGAAACTAATGTAGCGCTTCACGCGCCGCCTGGGCAATGTGTGTCGCTCCCATGGAATACCGATCGACCAGATAGGGAAGAGAGCCGCTGTCGCAGAAGCAATCCGGGATTCCCACGCGCCTCAGCCGAATCTTCAGACCGGAGTCGACCGCGAGATCGGCCACGGCGCTTGCCAGGCCGCCATGCTGCATATGATTCTCGGCCGTTACCACCGCTGGCACGCGGCCGATCAAGGCCTCCACCGTCTCCCGATCGAATGGCTTCAGCGTGGAAAGATGCAGGACGCTGGCTCGAATACCCTCGGCATCGAGCGCTTTGGCGGCGTCGAGCGCTCGCCCGGTCATCAAGCCGGTGCTGATGATGGCGACATCCCCGCCCTCGGTCAACATCTTGGCTTTGCCAATCTCAAATTGGTAGTGTTCCGGATCCAATACGACGGGAACTTGCCCACGCAGCAAGCGCATGTAAACCGGTCCATCATAATCGGCAATCGCCTGGATAGCCTGTTCGATTTCCGTGGCGTCGCACGGATCGATCACGGTCAGGTTGGGAACGGAGCACATCAGGGCCAGATCCTCAATTCCTTGATGCGTGCCCCCGTAGCCCGTAGTGAGGCCAGGCAAGCCGGCGATGATCTTCACGTTGGCCCGCCCCAGCGCGACGCCAATGGCGATAAAATCGTAGGCTCTCCGCGTGGCAAAGACGCAATAGGTGGTTGCAAAGGGAATCAAGCCGGCTCGCGCCATTCCAGCGGCGCAGCCGATAAGACTTTGTTCCGCCATGCCCATCTGAAAAAAACGCTCCGGGAATTTTTCCGCGAAGAGATGGATGTCAGTGTACTTGCCGAGGTCGGCGGTGAGGCCGACAATGCGCGGATTATTCTCCGCCGCGCGCACCAGGGCATGGCCAAATGGCGCCGAAGCAATATGCGTGGCGGCGCCGGTATCGGAAGCCAAAATGTTCCCCGCCACTCCGCGGGGCGGGAGCTTGGCAAGCTTGGGGTTCATAACGCTCTTTCCTCCAGTTGCTGCCGGGCGACGCTCCACTCCTCCGCGCCCACGCGAATAAAATGATTCTTTTCGCGCTGTTCGAATGTGGCCACTCCCTTGCCCATCAGGGTATCGAGCACGATGGCGTGCGGCCGATCCTCTACCTTGCGCGCGGCGGCGAGCGCGCCCAGAATGGCGGCAACGTCGTTGCCGTCGATGCGTTGCGTATGCCAGCCGAAGGCCTCCCATTTCTTGTCCAGCGGCTCGATGTTCATAATGGCCGCGGGAGGACCGTCTGCCTGTTGATTGTTGCAGTCTATGAACGCGTAAAGATTGCCCAGTTTATAGTGGGCGCCGGCCATGGCGGCTTCCCAGGTAGCTCCCTCTTGGCATTCGCCATCCGAAAGCAGATTGAATATCCGCGACGGTCTTCCCTGATATCTCAACCCGATAGCCATGCCCACGGATTGAGGCAACCCATGCCCCAGCGATCCCCCCGTGATTTCCACTCCCGGCGTGGTTTCTGGGGCGGCCATCTCCAGGCGGGAACCATCGGTCCCATAAGTGCCGATCTCATGCAAAGGGATGATGCCTGCCTCCGCGAGGGCCGCATACAGCCCGATGGCATAATGACCGGTAGATAGTATGAACCGGTCCCGATCTTGCCAGGAGGGATTCTTGGGGTCATAACGCATCTCACGGAAATACAGCACCGCCAGCAGGTCCGAGATACCGAGACCCTGGCCGACGTAGCCCTGGCCGACGATTTCCGCCATCTCGAGCACATGCCTACGCAGGGCGCGGGCCGTTTCTTTGAGACGAATTTCCTGTGTGGCTGAGGAGATTGCCTCCGATTGCGCATTCATTGCAATTCCATTCCTCCAGTGAAGTTCAGCCGCTCGGCGGTCACGTAATTGGCCTCATCGGAGGCTAGCCAAACGGCGGCGGCGGCCACTTCGGCTGCGTCGACCCGCCGTCCTATCGGCAGGCCTTTGGTTCGGTCGGCGGCCAGCGCGCCTGCGGATTCACCTGAAATCCGGGCCAGGTCCTGCTCCAAAACATCGACCATGCCGCCGGTCATGCGGCCGGGAACAATGGTGTTGACGGTGATGCCGTGGGGCGCCCAAGCCACCGCGGCAGCCTGGGTCAGACTGTCCACCACGGCTTTGCTTGCTCCATAAGTGGCAAAGAGGGGGAAGGCCATCTTCGCCGCCGGAGTTGAGATGGTGATGATGCGCCCAAAGTTATTTGGCAGCATTTGTTCCGCCGCCGCTTGCATGCAGAAAAACGCGCCGCGCGCGTTGATGGCGAAGACCCGGTCCCAACGTTCGGGAGAAAGCTCATTCAGCCTGTCCACGAGGCAGATTGCCGCGCAATTCACCATGATATCCAGGCGGCCAAACTTTTGGCCGACAGCCGCGAACTGTTGCCTGATCGCCTCGGGTTGGCTCACATCCAAATGGAGGGCCAGTCCCCGGCTCGTGCCTCCGCAGTGCGCCAGGACAGCCTCTGCCGCCGCCAAATCGATGTCGGCGACGCAGACGCTTGCGCCCTCGTTGAAAAAGGCCTGGGCGATGGCTCGGCCCAGTCCCTTGCCCCCGCCCACGACTACAGCAATACGTTGCTTCAATTTCATAATGTTCACATAAATGTCGACAAATGATAAAATACGGGCATCACTCCTTCTTTGTCAATCTGCCCCACAAAATACTCTGCAATGAATTCGCGGTTTTCCCGGAGCAAGCCTAGGCAAACACATTTGAGATTTTGAAACCACCGGTCGTCTGTCCCATGCGCTTGTTGCCAAGGCGAGACCAGAGGAGACGCAGGGCAATCGCATTTGAAAAACCTGCGTTGGGATTTGGCGAAAAGCTACATGCGAGGCACGGAAAAGGTCGAAAGAGACACCCCAGGCGGCTCGAAATATGGCAGGGGCTAAAGCCCGGCTTCTTTTTGTGTTCGTTTTGCGGCCTGACTGAAGTCATGCCCTTTTACAAAGCTCGCTTCGATGGAGTCGTTGCAGCAGCCTGAGACGTTCGCTTGCCATGAAAATTCAAATGCGATTGCCCTAAGAGGAGACGACCGTTGGAGACGTTCACTAAGCTGTTTGGCAGCCTGTTGCTCTTTGTATACCACTGCTTCGACCGCATGTTCATTCACAGTTACCTCAGTGGCCTGTCCCGGCCCGAGCAGGTGGTGCATTTCTTTCGCCAGGTTCTGGGCCTGCCGTTGGTGAGCAAGGAGGTGCTCAGCCGGCGCACCGAGGGTTACCGCAACTGGGTAGAAGCTTGGCTTTTGACCTGCAAACAGACACCATCCTGGCCTTAGAAAGTTGTTTCAGCGTGCTTAACAGATCTGATTTCGTCTGTAGTTGTCAACATTGATGTTGACAGATTTCTTGCTGTTGGCGTATAAGGGTTCCGCAACATCAAAGCTGCGGTAACGACACAGAGAAAGTTGTCTTTCGAAGGAGGACCAAATGTTCAAGAGGAGTTTGTGGTTGGTGATGCTGTTGTTGTCAGGCTGGTTTCTGGCGCAGCAAGTTTCGGCTCAAACGCTCAACGGGCTCCTGACGGGAACGATTACCGACCCCAATGGCGCGATTGTGCCCGGTGTGCAAATCACGGCCGTAAATCTTGGGACAGGTGCGACCCGCACGGCAGTTACAAACGACCTGGGAGTGTGGCTTATTCCCCAGTTGCCGCCGGGAATGTACAAGGTGACTGCGGCCAGACAGGGCTTCGCAACCATCGTCCAAAACAATGCTCAGCTCGATGTGAACCAGAGCGTTACGCTCGATTTCAAGCTCAATGTGGCGGCACACAACGAGACCATTCAAGTGACCACCGCCCCCCCGCTTCTAAATACCACCTCGGCGACGTTGAGTACGATCGTAGACCATCAGGAGGTTGTAGACCTGCCGCTGAACGGCCGCGAGTTCACGCAACTGGCGTTACTGTCGCCCGGCGCAGCACCCGTAGAAAACGGCCAACAGTACACATTCGCAATTCCTGAAGGCGGGGGCGGCATCAGCCCTTCGACCAATGGGCAGAGGGGCGAAGAGAACAACTTCACCATTGATGGCATTGAAAATAACGAGCTGTTCGATAACGCCTGGGCGATCTCGCCCCCCCCGGACGCAACCGAGGAGTTTAACGTGCAGGCGCACATGACGGACGCGCAGTTCGCCGTGAGTTCCGGCTCCAACATTAACGTGGAGACTCGAACCGGCACCAACAGTTTTCACGGCGACGCATGGGAGTTTGTCCGAAACAACGATTTTGACGCGACCCAGTATCCCAACACCACTCGGCCCTTTTATCACCAAAACCAATACGGCCTTTTCGTGGGCGGACCGATCATCAGCAACCGCACATTTTTCTCCGGATACTGGGAAGGATACCGGTTCAACCAGGCTTCGGTGCAGTTCGGAAACACTTTAACTGCGAACGAAATAGCCGGCAATTTTTCCCAGTTTGTGGGGACCACGCCGGTTGGCACCGACGACCTGGGAAGGCCGATGTACGCGAACGAGATCTATGACGCGACCACCAGTCGCCCCGACCCGGTGAATTCCGCGCTGACCATCCGCGATCCTTTCCCGGCTGCTCCCAGCGGCTCACCCGGCAGTCAGGTTCCAACTAGCTATATCAGCCAACAGGCCCTGGCTTACCTCAAGGCGTTTTACCCGGCTCCGAACTTGAATGTTGCGCCAGGTGTATTCCCCAACTTTGAATACAATGGCACGTCGACGAGAAGGGGCGACCAGTTTGGGGCCCGGTTCGATCATCGGTTGAACGACAATAATACCGTCTTTGTCAGGCTTGCGCGTAACAATATCCACGCGGTTAGCCCGGGAGCATTCCCCACATATCCTGGAAGCATCATCACTAATTTTGCGGACGAGATCGAGCTTGGATACACGCACGTTTTCAACCCCAAGACGATCCTCAATGTGCGCGCGGCGTATGTTTATGAGAACCTCATCGCGGATAGTGGAATAACATACGATCCAACGCTGACCGCAGCCATGGGCACCCAATTAGTGTCGGTGCCAAGGCTCGGCGCTAACGTGCCGATCTATGGCACCATTGGGAATGGCGTAACCGAAGTGGCCAACATTTCCAATCCTCTAGGGCCTTCGACGTTCTACGAATACAATGTCGATGGTTCCAAAACCATGGGGCATCACACCGTCAGCGGCGGAGGAATGTTCTTTCCTCTCCGGCAAGTTGCAGATGTTGTGATCGCACAGGCCAATGCTAACCAGGCTGGCACTTCCGTCAATGGAGAAACAAGCGGTGTAACCGGATTCGGCCCCGCGAGCTATCTGGCAGGCATCATCGACTCATTTTATACATACAACCTAATAAAAAACCTCGACTTTACGATACCCTGGTGGGGCTTCTACGGCCAGGACCAGTGGCAGGTGAACAGAAAGCTGGTGCTGACCTTTGGGACCAGGTGGGACTATATCGCCCCCGGCAACTACCATAGGCAAGGGCTCACCTTCGATCCGACAACGGGGAAAATGTTTGCGGTCGGCACCCCCTTCACCGTCCCCACCTCGTTCCTGCCTGTGAACAACCCCACGCTCTACAACGGTGGCCAAGGATACTTCACTGCCAAAAAGAACGGCTGGGAGCCGCGCTTTGGGGCCACCTACGAGATCGAGCAAAACACCGTGGCTCACGTAGCCGTTGCCGTGATCGACCAGCACGACAACCAGCTCACCCAAGGAGATGAGAACCTCGCCCTGAATTGGCCGAATGGGGACGGGCAGCTTCTGTCCAACCTCGACATCGGAAAGCCAAAGGTCTACCTCAACAGTCTTCCGACCGAGGCATCGCTGTTGAGCACGGGGAATCCGTCGTTCGGCGAGGCCTATCTTCAAAATACGCCAATCAGCTACGTCATGGAATTCAACGCGGGCGTTCAGCAGCAACTGGCCGATCATCTCTCGCTGAATCTGGACTATGTCGGCTCGCTCGGGCGGCACCAGTGGGTTAATGATTACTCCGGCAATGCAGCGGAGTACGCTGGGCCCGGGCCCGTTCAGGCGCGCGCCCAATACCCGCAATACGGACTCTTTGACGCTTACGGAGCCATGGACCCCACATCTTACAATGGGCTGCAGGCCAAGCTGATGCGGCCCTTTGCCTCGGGAGCGACTTTTACTGCCTCCTATACGTATTCGAAGTCGATGGACATCCAGTCCGATCCCGAGGGCGGAGACGCATCGCCCAATTGGTACAATTCGAGGACGTCCTGGGGGCCGTCGGAATACAACATTTCGCAGATGTTCGTATTTAGCGGAGTCTACCAGTTGCCGTTCGGACAGGGCAGGATGTTCCTGCAGACGCCGAATAAGTTCGTCCAGGAGACATTAGGCGGCTGGCAGGCTGCCGGCATCGTTTCCATGCACTCCGGACTGCCGGCGTGGGCGTCTGCTGGCGGGGACATCGCCAATACCGGTTGGGGCTTTCAGCCCGCGCAGCGAGGGCTCGTGAGTCCGTATAAACAGTCGGCGGGCGGCGCGAACGGTCTTAAACAATGGCTGGCTGCGCCGACCACTTACACGAGTGCCACGCTACCGGACGTCTCTACTTATGCGTTTACCGAGCCTCTGCCCTATACATTCGGCAACGGGAAACGGGACGACCTGGTGGGGCCGGCTTACAAAGACGTCGATTTCTCTCTCCAGAAGAATTTCTCAATCTGGGAGAGTGTCAACTTCCAGTTCAGGTCCGAGTTCTTCAACCTTTTCAACCACACCAACTACGGCTCATTTAGCAGTAACCTCCAGAGTCCCTCGACGTTTGGACAGATTACGAGCGTCAACGGGAATGCGCGCATCATCCAGTTATCCGGAAAGATCAGCTTCTAGGTCTCTGGACTGCTTGGTCTTACACTAAATTCTGGGCGCTATCCCAGGTTCCGATCTTGAAATCTGGGATAGCACTGGAACTGCAATTTATCTTACTTAGATTTCAGGCAAAAAAATGAGCGGGGAAGCGGCAGGAAACCCGATTCATCGGCAAAGACGAGATAGGCACCCAGCCTTGCAGCGTTTTTTTATGCGCGGCCACTCCTTTTGTTTCCACCGTTCGATCTGGTCTTCATCGCGCTCCAAATTACACCTTCGGCGCACAGGTCGATTCCCTAAGCACAAAACGGGTCTTATACTCACGTTGCAAACTCTCGCGATCATCTCCTTGAAGCTCTTCAAGAAGAGCCTGAAATGCCAGGCTGGATAATTCTCTTGGAGAGAAGCGAATTGTAGACAAAGAAGGATGGGTGTATCGGCATATGGGAAGGTCATCGAACCCAATCAGGGCTATATCCTTTCCAACGCGAATTCCCCTCCCGCTCATTGTCTTCATCGCACCGATCGCGGCGACGTCGTTGCAGCACATAACGGCCGTGGGCGGCTTGGGGAGATTCAACAGATCCGGAATGCCCTGTGCTCCACCTTCCCAAGTATGGGCGCATTCGACCACCAGTTCCTTCTCCAACTCAAGTCCGGCGTCCTCGATTGCTTTCCGCAAAGCCTCATAGCGGGTGCGCATGCTGCTCCAATTCAGTTGTCCACTCAGGTATCCGATCCGTCGATGACCGAAGTCAATCAAGTGCTTCACCGCTTCTTGCATTCCCGCCAGATAATCGATGCGGACATTTCTCGTGCCAGGAAGATCCTCGTCAGCGCCGGCGTAAATCATAGGGATATCGATAGACAAAGTATTGAGATACTTTTCTATTCCAAAAGTGAGAACGGCAATACCCTCAACCTGCCGTTCCTGCATACGGATTGCGCAAGTTGTAACACTGTCGGGGTGCGCTTCAACGTCCGCAAAGCTGATGAGCACCTCGTATCCCGCTTCCACGGCGGCCCGTTCGAAAAAGAGGATGATTTCAGAGAAAAACGGGTTGCCGCCGCTCAGTTCCGAGACGATCAGCCCAACCGTATGGCTTCTGCCACGTGCCAGAGCCTGAGCCTGAAAGTTTGGCCTGTAGCCCACTTGTTTGATGATTGCCTGCACGCGGCGGCTTAACTTTGGATCGACAGTTTCGACGTCATTGATCACTCGCGATACGGTTGAACGCGAAACACGAGCGAGGCGCGCGATTTCTCGAATGTTCATTGGCATCACCAAACGAGCTTTCCAGATAGGATTTCGAGCCTATTCCACGACCGTTTTTGCACTTAACACCTTGCCGGATCAAAGTTTCCGATTGTGCATGTGCATCGCTACCCAGGTCACGATGGCACGGAGGCAAAACCTACCGATTCTTGCGGCGCCCAGGCCAAAACCAGAACGCGTAGAAGCCTCCGATCAATAACAAGAAAACACCTCCAAAGAGCCCGGGATGGAATTTCGCGAGAACGACCGCGGTTGGCTGTGAATAGTCCACCAAAGCGGTAACGAAAATGATGACTCCGTATATGGTGAGCAAGACTCCGATGAAGAACCATACCGGCAACATGTGAGTTTCTCTACTCATGGTGTACCTCCGGGGCAATGCATAGCCTACTCTTAGGTTTACCAAAAAATCCACTGCAAGATGACGAAGAAGATCGCGACACCACAAGCCCAGAACACCGGCCGCTTGTAGATCGGCAATGATCTGTCGGTGGGGATGCCGGAATAACCGTACACCAGACCCACGAGTTCATTGGCGGGTCTGGGAGTGGTGAATAGACTGACAGCCACGGTCACCAGTACACAGATAATCAGAGACCAAAGCGCGCGATAAAGATTCTCTGCCATATCCTTTGCATTCGGAGAGAGAGCGATCACGGCCAGATAGGCTGGCTTGATTTTCACCAGCGTATACATCGCGATCGACGAACCGGTGCCGGCGAGAAGCCCCCAGAAGCCGCCCTTCGGTGTAGCCCTCCTCCACATCATCCCTGTTATTACCGTGCCGAACAGTGGAGCGATGAAAAAGCTCACCAGCGCCTGCATATAATCCATAATGCTCTGAAACTGGGTTACAAAATAGGCGGTTCCGATGCTTAACAGGACCCCAAGGATTGTGCACCATCGGCCCACTTTGAGATAGTGAGCGTCCGTTTCCCATTTGCGGATGTAGGGCTGATAAATGTCATATGTCCAAACTGTGGCGAAGGCGCTCACATTTCCCGCCATGCCGGACATGAAGCCGGCGATCAACGCCGTGACCCCCAAGCCGAGAAGTCCGGGGCCGCAGTATCGCGCGAGCATCAGGGGAAGCACCTCGTTATAGCTGTGCATACCGGGGCCTGCTGCGCTTTCCGGCACCAGCCGGTACGGAAGTACAGCCAAAGCCAATAGCCCTGGAAGGATGACAATAAGAGGAACGATCATCTTGAAATAGGATGCGATGATGGGAGCCAACTGCGCGGACCGCAGATCTTTCGCAGCCATTGCACGCTGCACGACAAGAAAGTCCGTGGTCCAGTAACCGCAGGCAATGGCGCCACCAAGGCCGAAGACAATTCCAGTCCAATGGACTCCCATCGGATTGCCGGAAAAAGTTCCCAAGGTTTTCCAGAGATGAACATAGTCGTCGCTGTGAACTCTCTGGTGAATCTTTAGCACGAGTCCGGTCCATCCTCCTGCCTCGATCATGCCAAGTATGGGGACGACCAGAACTCCAAGCCATATGAGGAAGAACTGCAGCACTTCATTGAAGATGGCTGAGAACAGGCCGCCGAGTGTAACATAGGCCGCTACGGTCAAGGAGGATACCCAGATGCTGAAGTGGATGTTCCAGCCAAGAACCACCTTCATCACGATGGCCATGGCATACATGTTGATGCCAGACATCATGACTGTCATGCATGCGAATGAGATGCCGCTCAGAGCGCGGGTCGCCTCGTTATAGCGCAGTCGAAGATACCCGGGCACTGAATGCGTTTTCGAGATGTAATAGAAGGGCATCATCACCAGCGCGAGAAACACCATGGATGGGAAGGCAGCAATCCAATAGAAGTGAGCTGCCAGGATGCCGTACTGGTAGGTGGAAGCAGCCCAACCCATCAGTTCGAGGGCTCCGAGGTTTGCTGAGAGGAAGCTGAGTCCCGCGACCCATGCCGTCATCTCGCGGCCCGCCATGAAGAAATCGTTCGAGGTGTTTGCGTAGCTCCTGAGATAAATGCCGATACCCAAAACCATGACAAAATAAATCACGATGATCAGAATATCTGCCGGTGAGAGGGAGATCAGTCTGGTCGCGCTCTGTTGCACTGCGGATGCGGCAAGAAGAGTCAGGGTCATTCAATTATCCTTACCATGCATTTTTTGCCTGTCCTGATTTATTGCTAGAAGTGCTGGCCGCATATTCAATTAGCGCCAACAAGCTTAGACTGCTCTCCCACGGTCTGCACCGAGTACAGTGCGTCACTGGAGTTGCGCCACTGTGGTATTCATTGCAAGCTCCCGTGGCGTCCCTCAACGACGCCATGCGATGGATGAACTCAGAGGCATGGGTAGCGCTGCCGGTCTTCGTTAGAAACGCGCTGCGATCCATCTTTATTGGCACTCTTCATTCACGCTATGGTTCTCGGCGACATCAATCTCCCCTTCGCCGGCTATTCAGATCGGGAGTTCCCCCGCCTCTGCCGGGGAGGCAGTCAGACTTTGAGAATTGCGGGACTATATCCCGGGCAGTCGCTTTGTTTTTCTGAAGTCGGTTGATCGGAGATCCTAATGTCGCTCCAGTTTCCGTTGCTTTTCGGCGGTTGCAATAGGTCCCTTTGATGACGGCATAAGTAAAGCCTCCGGCTTTGCCAGAGGATAGTTACGGGAGTTCGAAAATATTCTCCATCAAAACCCATTTCTCGCCGGACCGACTGCTGGGCAGCAGTTTCTGATACTTCCACATCAGCGATTCCCATTCACGCATCTTGGCGTTCTCTGCATCCGCGGCAACTTTGGCTTCGAGGTCGAACTCGTCCGTGGTCTGAAGGATCATTACAAGCCGTGAACCGAGCAGGTAGATACTTTCACTTAGGACTCCCTGGCTCAGGATGCTTTCGATCACCTCCGGCCAAATGTTTTCCCTCCGATGATGCCGCTTGTATTCCTCAATAAGACTTCGGTCCTCCTGGAGGTCCAAGGTGAGGCAGTATGTCTTCATTCCAAATCCTCTCATCCATTTCAGAAAACAGCGTCGCCTTCGCGGAGTTATTCCGCAAGCACCGACTCCTCGCATTCGCGGAAATACCGAATGCTGTCATGTACCAGCGCGTCCAGCTTCGGCTTGTCCGGTTTGCCGTACATTGCCGGATAGGGATCCCCTCCCGGGCCAAGCGGCTCGAATGTTACGAACCGGCCCTCCTGGTTGTGACCGATCAGGTAAAGGGCGCGAATGATTGTGGAGACGTCCATCGATCCTTCGCCCAAGGCGCAGCGGTTGCTGTCGGCGAAATGCAAATTAACCAAACTGTCTCCCGCATTGAGGATGGCTTCGCCTATATGGCTCTCCTCCGACTGCATGTGATAGACGTCGCCGTTGATGTGGGCAATTCCTGGATGGTCTATAGCTTCGATATACCGTTTGGCGTCGGCGACGGTATGGATGAAGCTTATCTCCGCGGAGCGGATCGGCTCGATCGCGCCCTTCACGCCATGCTTGACAAACCAATCAGCGCACTGTCCCAGAGTTCCGGCGGAACGCTCGAATTCCATGTCATCGTAGGCCTTCGGCCTGCCAACGGCGCCGGGCACTACGAGAAGATAGCTGCCTCCTACTTCTCTAGTGAACGGAATTTCGCGCCGGAGATAATCGATCGCTGCCTGTCGGCAAATCGCGCGATTGCTGGAGAGGTCGTTATCAGCGGAGAACATTCCACAGACACCCGAAACGCGCAAGCCGTGATCCGCAAGTATCTCCAACGTCTCATCGACTTTGTAGCCGAGGTCGGTACCATAGTGATTTCCATGCAGTTCAATAAAGGTTACCTCCGCCTTCTGAAGACGGGCAGCGGAATCAGCCAGTGTCTCAAGGCCAAAACCCCAGTTGCTCCATGACAAGTTAAGACGAGACTTGACCTTTTCCGGCGACTTCTTGAGTTCCAGGAAACGTGCCTCGATCTGGGCATTCTTCTCTTCAAAGTGCTGTTTCAATGTCTAACTCCCCTTTCCGCGAGTCCGCGTAAAGACTGAATTGGATTCGGCTCGTGCCTAAGTTCTGCCGCGAGGATTCAGCGTCTATGGTCGCCAACTACCGGCATAGCCGGATGGACATCCGGCCCAAAATAGCGCAGCGTGACCAGAGGGTCTGTCTTGGAATGGTTCTCGAATGTCACGCCTGTCACCGCCGCCTCATGAGATATGAAGACCTCGTCCTGCGTCATCTCTCCGAAGCGGATCAGAGAAGGGCAGTCGACCTTGAGTTTGCCGATAGTGCCGTGGCCCTGCGTCACGATGACGCCCGAGGCACCCGGATCGCGGAGTGTGCAGCGTGCGCCCGGCATCACTGTGAGCTCTTTCGCGCTGAACCTCTGCTGGCCCTCGATCAACCCGTAGACAATCCACCTGTCGATGTAACCTTCACTCGTCGAATCATCTACCGGGATGGGCTCAAGATAGTGGTGTTTCTTGAACTCCGATTCTACGTTCGCTGGCCAATCGACAAGGTCGACAATGAAATCCAGGTCATAGTGCTTCTCTTCCGGCACATCCTGGGTAAGCAGGCTCCTGGGAACGGGACGCCCTTCCACCATGGATTGAAACATCGCCAAGACATCGCTGCCCCACTGAGGTTCATAAGTGAGCAGCGAACCCGGCGCATGGAGAATCCGCGGCGGTACAAGCCAACCTGTCCCCGGCTTAAGCCTGTAGGCCTTCGAAAAATCGAGAATCCCGTTGTCGCCCTGGTCCCAACGATCAAGGCACCGACGAATGTCTTCTTTCGTGGTTCCAGGCTCGAGCCCAAAGTAGGTATGAGGAAAATTGCCCAATGTCGCGTTCAACTGAGGAGGGAAATAATAGCCCTCCGGCTTGCCTTCGCGGCCAACGAGTTTTGCCTGTTCCTCGCTTTGATGAAGATGGTGCATGATGGGACCGGAGTTATCGAAGAATTTACTGTAGACAGGCCAGCGGTGATACTTGTCCCAGATTGCCTTGCCGACCAAGCGAGCCCCTTCGGCCTCAACGGCGTCCTTAAGAGTGAAGCGCTCGTCCCCGGAGACCACATAGCTAAACCCTTCGTCGGGAGTGCGGCCATCGTTCATGGCCGGCGTAGTGGAGGCAAACCACCGCTCGTCTATGCCCCCGCGATGGGCACCAAAAGCGTATAGGTCGCTCGAATCGAGTTTCAGCCTTCGTCCAGGCTGGAGATAAACTCGCGGCACCCATGTTGGGGCAAGGCGAAGGATTCCTTCACCTGCCTCTAAGGCTTCACGGGTCGCCTGGCCCGCAGATTTCGCTCCAATCGTCATGTAGTTGTCCTTTCCATAACCAATCAATCCTGGGACTTCGTTTCTTCAATTTGAGAGATCGATCTCTCAGCGATGAAGGAAAACGGTAGCACTCGATTAATCGCCGTGTCAAGGCAGTATTTTCAACATAATTTCTTGACACTGACATCTCCTTGTGGATACCATTGGCGAGAAATTAGAGAGCGGTCTTTCTTGGCCAGAAGGGCTGAGGGTTATCTGGTCGAGAATTCATGCGCGGTCAAATTTCAAAGGATGCAGATGTGCTTGTTCGAATTGCGTAAGAGACAGTTCAAAGGTTCGTGAGGGATCTTTTGCTCCAGGCATCTCCATTTGGCAATCACCCTTTGCCATACCGTCGCGAATGCATCGCAATTGAAATTGAATCTCGTGCCTTTTGCATCGATCGGGAATCCGAGAGTCGAGTGAGGCCCAGGTGAACGACGCAGATTATAGCGATATTCGGGATTGCTTCGCGACAATCGTGGCGCCGACAACTCACTTCTCAGATGGATCTTATTTTGCCCCAGGCCGTACACAGACTCAGTGTCCCAGCAAGTTTTCCATTTATTGGTTGAGTGGACCTCGGTGGAGATCGTTACCCGACCGGATTCCTGTCTGAGATTTACAAGGAGGGAATTCCACATGACTCTTTCACGCCGCAAATTTCTAGGCGGGGTACTCACCGCGAGTGCCTCGGGGCTAATCGTCAATGCCGCCACGCCCAGTGCCGTCGCAGCCGCTTCCGATCTGCTATTGCTGGAAAACGAGTACTTGCTTGTCGCTATAGATCGAGAGACGGGCTGCGTTGCGAAAATCGAGTCAAGGGACCAATCCTGGAAGCTCGAAGGCGCGGGACTTCGTTTGCACGTGCCCGCCCCGGAGCATCGCTTTCACTATCTCACCGAGCGCCATGCATCCAAGCCGCAGATCGAATCGGATGGCAACCATGCAACCATTGGCTGGGCCGGCTTCGAGAGCGACCGGATGGGGAAGCTCGACATTGAGGTGAAAGAGTCGATCCGGCTGGAAGGAGCGGGCGTCCACTTCAGCTACGAGATTCGCAACGGAAGTGAGGCGGTGATTGAAAGCTACACGTATCCGCGCCTGAAGGGACTCAAGCCGCCCCGCGGCGAAGGCCGCTTGACGCAGGCGTCGTGGGGCTATAGCGGGATCAGTTTGGCGAGCCTCTGGCCCGCGTTTGGAAACCAGGTGGGCTACTACGGCTACGACACGCCGGCGCAATTGCGCAGCCTCGGCACCGACACGCAGTTCTGTCTGCTCCTCGGCGACACACGCGGAATCTATATCGGTTACCACGATCAGGGCCAGAAGCAGGCTGTGCAGATCTGCTACTTCTTGTCTCCTGCCTATGCCGATTCCTTCAACTCCAGCGCCACCGATTCCTCTGCCAAAGTTGCCGATGCAACAATCGGCATCGATCCGAATCACTTGTGCTTTGTTCAGCCGGGCGCCAGTCAGCGCTCCGAGGCGCTCGTGTTGGAACCCTTCAGCGGCGACTGGCATGGAGGAGCGGACATATACAAGGCGTGGAGGCGGACCTGGTTCAAGCCAGAAAAGAAGCCTGCGTGGGTCGAGGACGTCCATTCCTGGCAGCAGATCCAGATCAACTCATCGGAAGACAGGTTGTCCTTCCCGTACAAGGACCTGGTTAAGTACGCTGAAGCGTGCAAACGCTGGGGAGTCAAGGCCATTCAGTTGACCGGATGGCAGATCGGCGGCCAGGACCGGGACTTTCCCCTGCACGACACCGATCCCAGGCTGGGCACCGCGCAGGAGTTCAAAGACGCCATCGCCGCAAGCAGGAAGATGGGCGTGGAGATCGTGCTCTTCAACAAGTATGCTTGGGCAGACGTAACAGCTCCAGCTTATCGTAGCGAATTCGAGCAGTTTGCCACGGTGGACCCGTACGGAGATCCATACCAGTTTCACGCTTACGACTACGACACACCGACGCAAATCGCCAGAATCAATACGCGGCATGGAGTCGGGATGTGCCAGGCGAGTCCGGCCTGGAGGAAGCGCGCGATTGAAGAGTTCCGTAAGAGCGTTGCATTGGGCGCAAGCGGCATCCTATATGACGAGTGTTTTTGGCATATCTGTCCCTATTGTTTCTCGAAAACCCACGGCCATCCCATTCCGGGAGCCGTCTTCTCTGGCGATGTGCCGCTTATTGAAGGATTCAGGACCATCATCGATCCAGAGCAGTTTCTGTTCGCGGGTGAATCGCCGTACGATATCCAATTGCAAACCTATAACATGTCCTATTTCCGCATCGAACGTGGCTTTGTACCGTTCGGTAGATACATCGACCCTTTCGCCCCGATGTCGGTTGCCATCACCGGATGGAACGACCGGCAGACGATCAACGCCTGCTTGCTTTATCGCTTTGTTATGAGCTATGAGCCGCGCGACTTCCACGGCGAACTCGACGAGATGCCGACGACACTCAGCTATGGCAACGCGGTGGACGATCTCCGGCGCAGATACCGTGAATGGATATGGGAAGCGGAATTCCAAGACACGCGAGGAGCCAAGGTGTTCTCTGACGGAAAGCCGCTAAGCACATATTCTGTCTATCTGCGCAAGGACGGGCGCCGTGCCGTGGCCATCGCCAACATGAGCACAACGGATCACATCGTTTGCCAGGTTACTCTCGACGGTCCCAAGTCGATTGCCCTGAAGTTGATCACTCCTGAGCAACCTGAACCAAGTGCCTGGGCCGGCAAATTGGAGATGGCGCCTGGATCGGCTGCGGTCGTTTTCGAGGGCTGACGGAAAGGCGCCGGCACCATGCTCAAATGCCGAACCGCTGTCCTGCTGAATTGTTCCCTCGGTTGGGCTTCAAGCTAGCCGACGGGCCGCAGAGCAGCGAATCCAAATCAGGAAAGCTAAAGGGGGTGGATAGGTGTCGGCGCAAGTCAAGCGGCATAGATGCTCCACGGATTCGTTAGACTCAACGGTGGAGTGAACTGCTACTGGTAAACAATGGAGCGTTAGGAAAGGACTTATCTTGGCTGAAATGATCTTTGATGTGACGATCGTTGGCGGAGGACCAGCTGGTTATACGGCGGCCATCCGCGGCGCGGAGTATGGGCTGAAAGTGGCGCTGATCGAGAAGAGCGACAAGCTTGGCGGGACCTGCCTGCACGTGGGCTGCATTCCGACCAAGGCGCTGCTCTTCGCCGCGGAAATCTGGGACCATCTGAAGCACGCGGCCGAGTACGGCATCGATGAAATCGGTACGCCCAAGTTGAATTGGGCGGCGGTGCTCAAACGCAAGAATGCCATCGTGAGCAAACACACCAAGGGCCTCGAGTTCCTGATGCGGAAGCACAAAATCACGACGATCAAGGGCTATGCGCGGCTGACCGGGCCGGCAAAGGATGGTGTGCATACTATTGAAGTGACCACGGAGGGGGCTGCGGGAGAAGTGAGCCACGTCAAGGCGAAGAATGTGATCCTCGCGACTGGATCTGAGGCAAAGATGCTGCCAGGGCTGGAAGTCAACAGCCGCGTTCTGACGAATGTGGAGATTCTGGACATCAACCAGGTGCCCAAGTCGCTCGTGGTGATCGGCGCGGGGGCCGTTGGAATGGAATTCAGCTCCATCTTCCGCAGCTTCGGTACTGAGGTTTCCATCATCGAGTTCCTGCCGCGTGTGGTGCCTGTGGAAGACGAAGACGTTTCAAAGGAGTTGGCTCGGACCTTCAAGAAGCAAGGCATCGACGTGAATGCTGGCGCCAGAGTGGAGGCAGTAGAGAGGACCGAAGACGGCGTGGAGGTGACTTTTATCGACGCGAACGGCAAGAAGCAAGTCAGGAAAGCGGAGAAGGCGCTGGTCGCGGTAGGCCGCTCGGGGCGGACGGGCAATATCGGTCTCGAGAAGACGAAGATCAAGCTTGATCACGGCTTTATAAAGGTCAATGAAGCGCAGGAGACGGCGGAGCCAGGCGTGTTTGCTATTGGCGACATTGTGTTCGGGCTGCCGCAACTGGCGCACGTGGGTTCGATGAGCGGGATGATAGCCGTGGCCAAAATCGCCGGGCGCGCCTTCCGGTCGGTGCGGCGCGACCGCATCCCCGGTTGTACCTACACCAACCCGCAAATTGGGTCGGTGGGGCTCACCGAGGCGCAAGCGAAGGAAATGGGTT
The DNA here is from genome assembly GCA_003142935.1 of Acidobacteriaceae bacterium. Lineage (GTDB taxonomy): Bacteria > Acidobacteriota > Terriglobia > Terriglobales > Acidobacteriaceae > Telmatobacter. Next base: position 15,777 of record PLOG01000072.1, on the reverse strand, counting down.
ATGGAGTGAAGGTGGGCAAGTTCCCCTTCGCCGGCAACTCAAAGGCGACCATCGTGGACAGCCACGACGGATTTGTGAAGATCGTTTCCGATGCGAGATTTGGTGAGATTCTTGGCGTCCATATCGTGGGACCGCAGGCCACGGAGCTGATTGCGGAGGCGGTTGCGGTGCTGGAGTTGGAGGGTACAGTGGAGGAGATGATGTTTACCATCCACGCTCATCCCACGTTGGCAGAGTCAATGCTGGATGCTTATGGGGCGGTGCAGGGGATGGCGATCAATGCGTAGAGCGTGTTTCATAAACAGTGCCTCAGGGTAATCCAGAGGCAAGCGAGATAGAAGAAGGCCTGGTAGGTGGAGAGCAAATATTTGTGGCGAACCAGCAATCGGCGGAATTGGCCCAGCCAAGCGTTGGTGCGCTCTACGATCCAGCGGCGTTTGTAGCGGCGCAGTTAGCTTCCGTCTTCATAGCGCCGCCGTTTGTTGTTCTTGCGGTAGGATGCAATCAACTCGATGACCCGCCTTTTCAATCGCTCACGTAGCGGATCGGAGTCGTAGCCGGCATCGGCGATCACCCGTTTCGGCTTTTGCCACGTCTGGCCTTTGGGGCGTGGGACGCGGACCTCGGCGAGCGTGGCTTGGCTAACAGCCGCTTCCACCACCGGCCCGATCCGCAACACCGGCCCAACAGTAAACTCGAAGCCGCATATCGCAAGGCCGATGCTGGCATTCAGAACATGGTTGACCTGCTCGCCGCCGCGCGATGTTACCCACCACAAATGTTGAAGTATTCGGATTTACGATTTGTGGGGTAAGAATCTATTGTGTCGAGAGCATTTGTTGACAATATAGATGACAAATGTGCCGAGTGCGTGTATAGTGTTTTTAGCTTTTGAAACAACGATCAATGGAGGAATCACCGCGATGATTGTTGCCAGCAAGAGGTTCATGCGCGATCTTTTCGACCTGAGCGGACGCACCGCGTTGATTACAGGGGCGGCATCGGGCTTCGGTGAAGCCATGGCGCTGGGTTTTGCCGAGTTCGGCTGCAACATCGTGGCCGCGGATATCGCCTTCGACAAGGCCAAAAACACGGCCTCGAGGGTTGAAGAGCTGGGCCGCCAGGCGCTTGCATTGCGCATGGACGTGGGCCAGCCAGAGGAGATTCATGCAGGTTTCCTGAGCGCCGCCGAACGGTTCGGTGGGTTGGATATCCTGGTCAACAGCGCGGGCGTCTCGCCGCATGAAGCGGCGGAAGACACCGCCATCGCGACATGGGATAGAGCCATCGACATCAACCTGCGCGGAGCTTTTCTCTGCTGCCAGGAGGCGGCGAGGCGGATGCTCCCTTGCGGCAAAGGTTCGATCGTCAATATATCGTCAATCTCCGGACAAGCTGGTTATCCGCGCGGCGCGGCCATCTACAGTGCGAGCAAAGGCGGCATGGACGCCATCACGCGGCAACTGGCGATCGAATGGGCCAAGCGCGGAATTCGCGTGAACTCCCTTGCGCCTTGCCAGTTTATGACTCCGGGCCTCCGCGAGGTGATGGACGATCCGCAGTTCGACCCCGAGAAGCTGATGCAGACCTGGACCGACAATATTCCCATCGGCCGGGTGGGCGAGGCCTGGGAGATCGTCGGACCGGCGTTGTTTCTCGCCTCCGATGCATCCTCGATGGTCACCGGTGTATCCCTGCCAGTCGACGGAGGCTATCTTGCCCGCTAAAGGAACAAGAAGTGGAGTGAAACTTGAACGCGCTGTGCAGATCGGTATCGTGGTCCGGGATCTGGACCGGACCACCGAACTGCTAAGCAAAATCTTCGGCATCGGGCCGTTCCATTTTATTGAATGGCCCAACCGGCCGGAGTCGAAGTACTTCTTCCGGGGCCGCCCGGAGCCGATCAAGTTACGGCAGGCCTTCGTGCAAGTGGGAGCGTTGGAACTGGAGTTGATCCAGCCTCTGGAAGGCGAGAACAACGCTTTCAAGGAGTTCCTCGACGAGCGGGGTGAGGGTATTCATCACATTCTTTTCGAGACCCCCTCAATGGACGATACGGTGAGCCAACTGAAGGAACAAGGGATCGAGGTTCTCCAGAACGGCGATGGGATTCGGCCGGGAACTCGCTGGGCGCTGCTCGACACGCAGGCGCTGGTGGGTTTCCTACTCGAACTGCGGCATCGGCCCGGAGATAGCGACGGCGCATCCATTTCATAAGCGGAGCGAATTGAACGGAGCTGCAGAGCAGTTCGAGCTGGCCACTGGGTTCGCAGGGCAGGATTCCTGCCGGGGGCTCTCTGGATTGGGAGGTATGAACGGACGTGAAGATTGACAAACAGACAGTTCTAGAGCTTTACCGTACGATGACGCGTCTGCGCGAGTTCGAGATGAAGATTCAGGAATTGTACCGGTCGGGCGTGCTTCCCGGATTCGTTCACTTGTATGTGGGCGAAGAGGCCGTAGCGGCCGGAGTTTGCGCCAACTTGAGCAAGACGGACATGGTCTGGAGCACCCATCGCGGTCACGGCCACGCGCTCGCCAAAGGCGTCCCCGGCAGGCAGGTGATGGCGGAGTTATGGGGCAAGGCGACGGGATGTTCCGCCGGCCGGGGCGGCAGCATGCACATGTACGCTCCGGGCTGCGGATTCATGGGCACCAATGGCATCGTAGGATCGGGAATCACGATGTCGGCCGGCGGCGCGCTCAGCGCGCAGTTGCGCAAGAGCGGGCAAGTGACAGTTTGCTTCTTCGGCGACGGCGCATCGAACAGCGGCTCCTTTTATGAGGGACTGAATCTGGCCTCGGTGTGGAATCTCCCCGTTGTTTATGTCTGCGAGAACAATCTCTACGCCACGGAAATGTCGCTTGAGCGCGCTACCAAGAGCCTGGATATCGCCGCGCGCGCGGCCATCTTTAAGATGCCCGGCGTGACAGTGGACGGCAGCGACGCACGGAGGGTCTACGAGGCCGCCGGAGAAGCAATCTCCCGCGCCCGCAAGGACGGTGGTCCGACGCTGATCGAGTGCAAGACGTACCGCTTCCATGGTCATCACGAGGGCGATCCGGGAACTCATTACCGCTCCAAGGAAGAGATTGAGTCGTGGAAGAAACGGGATCCCATCAAGGCGCTGCGCGAAAGCTCGATGGCGGAGAAGGTCGCCGGCGCGGACGAATTCGACGCCATAGACAGGGAGACCCAGGCGTGGTTGGAGGACGCGGTGGAGTTCGGGCGCGTGAGTCCCGAACCGGATCCTGAGACGGCGCTGGATTTCGTTTGGTAGGAGGAATTGCGTGGTGACGAACGGAAAGCGAGAAATAACCTACGGAGACGCCGGAGTGGAGGCGCTAGGCGAAGAGATGCGCCGCGACCCAAGCATCGTCTATATCGGCCAGGGCATCGGCCCACGCGGCGGGAACTTCCGCCAGACCAAGGGGCTATGGGCCGAGTTCGGCGACCACCGGTTGCGCGACACCGCGATCACGGAGCTTGGTGAAACGGGCATGGCGATTGGAGCCGCGATGGCCGGCAATCGGGCCATCGTCGATAATGTCTTCCTCGACTTCTCACTGGAGGCCATGACGCAGATCGTGCAACAGGCCGCCAATGCACATTTCCTCTCCAACGGCGAGTTGAAAGTACCGCTCATGGTCCGCGGCTCAATGGGATCGGTGCGCAATGCCGGCGTGCAGCACTCGCATACTTTTTACGCATGGTTCGCGCACATTCCGGGCCTGAAGGTGGTCGTTCCCGCGACGCCGTACGACGTGAAGGGCCTGATGAAGACCGCGCTCCGCGACGATTGTCCGGTGATCTTCATCGAGCACAAGGCCCTTTACAATATCAAGGGAAACGTACCCGCCGAGGAGTATCTGATTCCCTTCGGCAAGGCAAATATATGCCGGGCTGGAACGACGGCAACGCTAGTGGCGGTGGGCCGCATGGTGCATGTGGCGCTGGATGCGGCGCGGATTCTCGACCAGGAGGGCATCTCGCTCGAGGTTTTGGACCCCAGGACGATCGCCCCTCTCGATCGGGAGGGCATCGCCGCCTCCATCCGGAAAACTACCCGCGTGGCGGTGGTAGAGGAGGCGCATGCGTCGTGCGGCTTTTCGGGCGAGGTCTTTTCCGTGGCCTGCGAGGATTGCTTCGACAGCCTCGACGCGCCTCCCAAGCGGATCTGCGCGCGTCCCGCGCCCAATGCCTTCAGCCCCAAGTTGGAAAATCGGATTCTTCCCGACGTAGAGCGGGTAGTGACCGAAATACGAGATTGGATGAACTCCTGACAGGTGCGCCATGACTCATGATGTGGTAATGCCTCAACTCGGTCTGACGATGACGGAAGGTTCAGTTTCCGTTTGGTTCAAACAGCCCGGCGACAAGATCGAAAAAGGCGAAGTGTTGTTCAGCGTGGAGACCGATAAAGTCGAGATGGAAGTAGAGGCGACGGTATCGGGATATGTGGCGGCAGAGACTGTGGCGCCAAAACAAATGGTGGCGACGGGTACGGTGATCGCGGCAATTGTGGACCGCGAAGACGAAATCGCGGCCGCAGCGGCTGTGTTGGCAGGCACTTTGAGGGCGGCGGTTATCGAGCCCACCGAGCCGCAGGCTTACCCCGCAACGGGCGGCGAAGAGGCCAAGGAAACGCAAGGAGCGCCGCAGTTTAGCGCGACTCCGCTGGCCAAGCGGATGGCCAGGGAACTGGACGTCGATCTGCACGGTTTGAAGCCAGCGAAGGGGAGCAGAATTCAAGCTGAAGACGTGCGGCGAGTTCACGCCGCGCAAGCCGAGGCTGCGGCGCCTGCAGTGCCAGCCGCCGCAGTTGCTCCGCTCGATGTCCAGCTTTCGCCGCGCCGCGCCGCGCTTGCGGAACGGTTGACGGCCAGTTTCAACCAAGCGCCCCATTTCTATCTGGGCGTGGAGGTCGACGCCACTCAGCTTGTCGAACTTCGCGCCAGTTGCGTGGCCGCCGTGCAAGGGGAGGAGGCGCGCATCACCTTCACCGATTTCTTCCTCAAGGCCATGGCCCGGTCGTTATCCGAAATGCCGTCGGTGAATACTTTCTGGCAAAATGGAAAAATCCTCGCCCGGCAGTCGATCGACATCGGATTCGCCGCTCAAACCGATCAGATGCTCTTTGTTCCCGTGATTCGCAACGTGGATCAATTGACGATGCTCGGTGTGGCCCGTGAGCGGATTCGCCTGGCCGGTAAAGCACGCGCCGGAAAGTTGACGCTAGCGGAGATGGAGGGAGGAAGCGCGACGTTGTCGAACCTCGGCGCCTTCGCGGTCGATTGGTTCCAGGCCATCCTGAATCCTCCCCAAAGCATCATCGTAGCGACCGGGCGCATCGCAAAGCGCGCGGTGGTCTGCGGAGACGCGCTGGCGGCCAGAGAGACGGTGACGATCAGCGCATCCATCGATCATCGCGTACTCGACGGCGTGGCAGGCGCGAGATTTCTGAGCCGGATCAAAGAACTGCTCGAGCAACCGGCGCTGCTCATTCTATAGCGAGCTGTGGCTTGCCAAAGTGTGCCATGACGGTAGAAGCAGGAGGCAAGAATATGATCGGACTGGTTAACTATGCAAAGGAGCCTCACTCGGTAGAGCTTCGGGAACTTCCTGTTCCCGAAGTTGGCGAAGAGGACGTTCTGCTTAAGGTGCAGGCCGTAGCCATCTGCGGTAGCGATCTGCATCAATACGCAGGCAAGCCGAGCTGGACGGTGAATTATCCAGTCGTCCTCGGTCATGAGTTCGCCGGTTTTGTCGCCAAACTTGGCAACCGCGTAAAAGGCTTCAAGGAGGGCGACCGCGTAGTTAGCGAAACAGCCGCGCTGCTACCTCCAGATTCGGCGTTTATTCGTCAGGGTCTCTATCATTTAGAGCCGAAGCGGCTTGGTTTCGGGTATGGAGTCGACGGAGCCATGGCGCCCTTTGTCAAAGTTCCGGCCCGCTGTCTTCATCACGTCCCAGCATCGTTGAGCTTGGAAGAAGCCGCGCTGACCGAGCCGTGTTGCGTGGCTTACAACGCCGTCTGCGTCAATTCGCGCATACGGCCCGGTGACACAGTCGCAGTGATCGGACCGGGCCCAATCGGTTTGCTTTGTGCGGCGATGGCAAGCCTCTCCGGAGCCGGGCGCCTCATCGTAATTGGCATGCCTGCCGATGCCAAACGGCTCGAGATCGCGAAGCGGGTGGGTGCGGATACGATTCTTGGCGCGCAAGGCGAGAACGTTACCGAGTGGGTAAGGAATTTCGGCGATGGCTATGGAGTGGACCTGGTGATCGACGCCGCAGGCGTTTCCGCTTCACTCAAGCTCGGGCTCGACATTGTCCGTCCGGCGGGCCAAATCACGAAGGTGGGATGGGGGCCGCAGCCGTTCAACTTTTCGCTGGATCAGCTCGTCCAGAAGGCGGTTACTCTCCAGGGCAGCTTTTCTCACAATTGGCTAATGTGGGAGAAGGTCCTTTTGCTCTTGGCGAGCGGAAAAATCGATCTCCAACCTTTGCTCGGCCGGATTTCGCCCCTCTCCGAATGGCGCGAGGCCTTTGAAGAGATGCATTCAGGCGCAATCGTTAAAGGAGTACTCAAGCCATAAACCAGCGGGGAACTCCTGCCAGTGTGCGCTTGAAGGACTATAAGTAATCCTGGTGACCGGCTCGACCACCGGATTGGGGGAGGCCTTGGCTCGACTCTTTGCTCACGAAGGTGAGCAGGTCATCATCCATGGAAGACGGAGAGATGCAGCGCAAAAACTGACTGCCGATATCGGGGAACAGGCGTCATTCGTCACGAGCTTCGACAGCTCTCGCTCGCAATCTCCGCTCTGTCCACGACCAGGTTTCCAGAAGCGGTTAGGCCAGCCGTCATCCGCCAAATTAGATCCGGGCGAAATGAGGGTACCTCTTAACTGTCAAGAGAATCACGAAGACACCGAATTGGTACAGATTGAACCAATACGCAAGACTCCGGTTCCCAAACCCGAGTGGTTGAAGGCGCGGGCGCCTGCGGGCGAAAATCATCATGACCTGAAGCGGCTGGCGCGATCATTGGGGCTCAACACGGTGTGTGAGAGTGCGCAATGCCCCAACATCGGCGAGTGCTGGCATCACAAGACCGCGACTTTCATGATGCTGGGCAACCTTTGCACGCGGCGCTGCGGGTTTTGCGCTGTGCCCAAGGGGAGGCCTGCGCCCATCGACTTCGACGAGCCGCGGCGCGTAGCAGAGGCTGTGGCCGCGCTTGGCTTGCAACACGCCGTTATCACCAGCGTGAATCGGGATGACGACCTAATGGGTGGTGCGCGTGCGTTCGCACTGGTAATTGAAGAGATTCGCCGCCAGGCTCCAGGGTGCAGGATTGAGGTGCTTATTCCCGATTTCCAGGGGAATCAGGAGGCAATCCGAATGGTGGTCGAGGCCCGGCCCGAGGTCCTGAACCACAACACCGAGTCTGTCCCGCGCCTTTACCGGATGGTGCGCTCTGGAGCTCGCTACGAGAGGACGATCGAGTTGTTGCGATACTCCAAAGAGCTAATTCCCGAAGGGGTGACCAAGTCTGGGGTCATGGTAGGGCTGGGTGAGGAAATCGACGAGTTGCTCCAGGTTTTCCGCGATCTGGCGGTGGTGCATTGCGACATTCTGACCATCGGCCAATACCTTCGCCCTTCGCGCGATCACCTACCCATAGCCCGCCTCTATACGCCAGGTGAATTCGCTGACTTGAAAGCTGAGGCACTCAGGATGGGTTTCCGGCACGTGGAATCTGGGCCGCTGGTGCGATCGAGTTACAATGCGCATGAGCAAGCGGCATCAACGGGCTGACGATGGCGTAAGTCCCAGAAGTTCTAAATGGGTTGAGCTTTGCTGGAGGCGAGGGCATCTACTTGATTCCGAAGAGGGTGTGACAATTCGAGGTAACGTGCCCTTGCTCCAGCCGACGCTGATGGAACAAAAACGATTCACTCTGCATAAAAAACAAGGAAAACGCCGGAGGCCCAATATCCGCCATCGTGTAGTCCATGTCCGTACCGAGCCGTCTATCTGGCAATCCCGCGCACACCCTGCGCAACCCCTCCAAAAGCGATTCGAATATCTCCAGGCCTCAACAGAGCACAGTTCAACCCTTGGGAAAATGGCTAGATGGGTTCCCATTTTCATTTAGAACTGCTGCCAAAAGTGCTCTGTCCTTGCTTAAAGGGCCATGGCTTGATTCAAAACGGGACAGTACACAGACGTAACCTTGCAGGTAAATCAGATGTTTCACCTCATCGCGGTCTGGAAGATCTCCGCGAAAGGTGCTGGATTTCGGCCATCCTTGGAAAGATTTCCCGGTCGCATATACGTGTTCGCTTGTTTGATTCCGTGCTCAAGGGCATCTGCGGTTAGTCCACAGACTCGCTGGCAAACTGCGACGCGAATGTCTCGTCGAGTGCTCGCGACGCGATTCGACCAAGGCGCCGATATATCGTGAAGCGGTCCGGGGGCACTTGGGGAATGAACTCTGTGCTTGAACGGTCGATAAGTAGTCTATGAAACGCATCAGGTTGCCCATTATCTGCATTGTTTCGGTTCTTACGGTGTTTCCATTGGCAGATATTCCGCCTGCATTTGGGCAGACGCAAACAGAAGGCAGCCAAGTGCTGTCGCTCAGCGAGTGTTTGCGCATCGCCATGGAGAAGAACCACAGCCGCCCCGCCAGCCAGTTCGCCGTCGCGGTGGCCGAGGCCCAACACCGCCAGGCACTGGCTGGCTATTGGCCGCAGATTAACGCCCAGGGCGGAATCGACGAGATGAGTTCGTCGCCCAACTTTGTCTATCCCGCCAGCGCCATGGAGATACCGGCTCAGTCGATCACCGTTCCCGGTGGAGCAGCGATTGTCACGATTCCCGCGAATACGTTCGGCCCAGGGTTTCCGCCGGTCGCTGTGCAGATGCCCGTGAGCTTTCCCGGCCAGACGGTGACTACTGGCACACAGGTATTTCCCATTCCGTCACAAGACGTCAAGCTGATGAATCCGGCGACGGAATCGATCTCAGGCGACTTCAAGTGGCTCCTCTTCGATGGCGGCATGCGCAAGGGCTACAGCGAGCAATCGCTCGGCGCGGTGAGCGTGGCCAAAGCCGAGGCGCGCCGCACAGATCTGGAACTGACAGAGAATGTGATCCGGATTTACTACGGCGCGGTGCTCGCCCGCCAGCTTCATCAACTGGGCAATGACACCCTGGAGCGCATGGAAGCAACCCTCAAGATGACCGAGTCGATCTACAAAGATGGTTCCGGCACAGTGAACAAGGCCGACTACCTTGACAACAAGGTAGTGACGGAGACGGTGCGATCGATAGTAGCACCGCTGGAAGCCAACGAGGCATCGGCCGAGGCTGCGCTGGCCTACACGATAGGCTTGTCGTGGAAATCGACTGTGATCCCCAAAGACGAGACAGTGCCGTTCAATCCTTATAGCGGGAATCTGGACGACCTGGTCTCCACGGCTTATGAATTCAATCCAGACTGGTCAGAGATCGATGCCGGCCTGAAGGCGTTCGAAGGCGAACGCGCCACGGCGGCCAGCGGCTATTTTCCGAAGATCGGTCTCAAGGGCGAGTTGCACAAGCGGTGGAACAGCTACGGAGGCGGCCTGTCGACCTCCAACAACAAGGACGGCTGGTCGGTCGATCTGGGAGTGGAAGTTCCGATCTTCGACGGTTTCCTCACTCGCGAGAGGGTTGCTGAAGCGCGCGCGAAGATCAACCAGCTCAAGGAAAAGAAGCTGCTTCTGGCCGAGGGCCTGGGCCTGCAGTTACGCAGCATGTTCCAGGACCTGGGCGCCAGCGAAAAGGTTGTCCAGGCAACGCAGGATGCCGACACTGCCGCCAAGGATGACGCTGAACTGACGTTGCGAGGTTATCAAACCGGATTGGTAGCTACGGAAAAAGTGATTCGGGCGCAGCTGCAGGAGGCCCTGGTTACCGCGGCCCACGACAAAGCGGTCTACGACCATATGGCCCTGCAAGCCAGGATCGATTTGATGGTTGGAAAGAGTGTCCAGGCCGAGTTGAACCCGGCCCGTTGAAGATGTCCTGGGAATGGCGTGACTTCCTTGGCGATTTGGGAGATTTTTGGTCAATCGGTTCGGTCCGCGGGATTCTCAGAATCCTGGAACTGCGTTGGGCCAAGATGGAGACGATGCTGTGGGCCGATCAGACGAGCGAATAACCCGGCGACAATGCCTGGCTCTCCTTGCCGGGGCCGGCGCTTCCGCGCTTGCTCCTGAAATCTGCCGGGCCGGAAGTGAAACCAGGCTCTTGCGCGTCGCCGTGAGTGTGGAGACGCTTGCCGGCGCAAATATCAATGACGCACGGGCTGCCTATCAGGTCTGGATCAGCGAGATCACCCATGGATTTGGACACCCCACCGCGGAAGTCGTCCCCGGAGTTTTTATCCCCTCCCAAGAGATGATTCGGGGGATTCGTCAGGGCACGATCGATTGTTTTGGCGTTACCGCGCTGGAATTTACAGAGATCGCCGAGTTGACCGACCCCGACGTGCTGGTGCTGCAAGACTATCTGGCCGATGGTATCGAGTACGTTCTGCTGGTACATACCGCAAGCCGGTTCAACAAGCTTGCCGACTTGCGGGGCGCGCAGATACTGACGCACTTTCATCGCGATATGGTTCTGCTGCCTGCCTGGTTGAGCACCATGCTGGCCGCAAACAAGCTTCCGATGCCGGAGCGCTTCTTCGCAAGCCTCCTGGCTCGCAACACGATAAACCAGGTTGTGCTGCCGGTCTTCTTTGGTCGCGCAGATGGAGCCTGTCTGGCACGCCGCAACTGGGAGACAGCCGTGGAATTGAATCCCCAACTTGGCCGCGATCTTCGGCCCTTGGAGGTATCGCCAAAGATCATCCCAATTGCCATAGGATTTCGCCGCGGCTGCAATGCGAATGGCCAGAAGATGCTTCTGGATTCGATGCTGACCATCTCCAACTCGACTGCGGGAAGGCAGATCTCCGACTTGTATCAGGCGCACGGGTTTGTCACGCGCCCGACCTCGGTCATGAAGAGCACTGTGGAAATGGTGCGCCAGTTTGAGCGGTTGTCCGCACCGCAGGCAGGCTCGCGGAACGGAAAACCCTGAGGCACCCCAAGGGACCGAATGGAAGTGCAACAAGATGGAATGTTTTGACAGGCAAATGACGCGGCGCCAGTACTTGTTTCTGATGGCCGGAACTGCGGCCAGCGCACTGGCGCCTGGATATTGCAACGCCGAGGATGGAAAGCCTGTTTTGCGGCTGGCGATCAGCCAGGAGACGCTGGCCGGGGCCAATATCAACGACGCCCGGACTGCCTACAAGGTTTGGCTCCGCGAGGTCAAGGAACAGTTCGGCTATGTCACTGCGGAGCCTGTACCTGAAATCTTCATCGCTTCTGAAGATCTGGTTCGGAGTGTCCGCCAGGGGACGCTCGACTGTTACGGAATGACCGCCCTGGAGTTCGCAAAAATTGTCGACTTAACCGATCCGGATTCGCTGGTGATTGAGGAGTCTCTTGCCGACGGGATCAACTATGTGCTGCTGGTGCATAGGAGCGGCCGGTTCAATCAGCTTGCCGATCTTCGGGGAGCGCAGATTCTGTCGCACCTGCATCGGGACATGGTTCTGCTGCCTGCCTGGCTGAACACCATGCTGTCCACAAACAACCTGCCTGCGCCCGAACGCTTCTTTGGCGGCTACGCAGAATCCGACAAGCTGAATATGGTCATTCTGCCGGTCTTCTTTCACCGTGCGGACGGGGCTTGCATGGCCCGCCGCAGCTGGGAGACGGCAGTGGAGCTGAACCCCCAGCTTGGCCGGGATCTGCGGGTGCTGGCAGTGTCGCCCAAGGTGATCCCGATTGTGTTCGGCTTCCGCCGCAACACGAGCGCGAAAGCCCGCAAGGTTATGATCGATGCGATTGAGCGCGTTTCCACGGTTCCCGCGGGAAGGCAGATCGTCGCCTTGTTCCAATCCAGTGCATTCGTTGTGAGGCCAGTCTCGGTGATGAAGGGCACCCTGGAGATGGTGCGCCAGTTCGATCGTCTAAAGGCACGGCAGTCCAACTAGAACTGCAACTGTAAATCGAGGTTTTTTCGAAGGGAGCAGGGGGGCAACCCTTTGAATGAGGCGACTTTACGGAGCATTCAGGCCCGGGCCCCTGGGCGTCTTCCCAGGATTTGAATGAAATTCAACTGTAGTACTCGGGACTTTTGGATAAATAACCGCTTCTTTGAATGCGGCCTGCGTCGTGCCGGGGCAGAACTTTAAAAGCTGCACCCCGTCCGTGCGCCACGCCGTTTAAATATCAATATAAGCACACGCTCCGACAAAAAGTACTGTCCTGAATCAATGCAACATGGCTTTCTTCAAAAGAGGCAGCAGTTTCTTGCCGATGTTGTATTGCAGAGGCGCTCTCACACACAAGTTCGGGGATCTGGCCCTTTGTTGGTGAAAGCATTTGACGATGTATCAACGCGGAAGAATCAAGCGGCGGCAATCGCGGGTCCGGTTGTCCGAGCTGCAGGCACACTCGCGGAAAGGGCCGGTTTGATGCGCATTCCCATCGTTACCGGGATCGCGCGCCGCACTGTGATGCTGGCGTGGACTATCACGCTGGTCACCTTGGGAATCTTCGTGGCAGTGGTGATTCCGGAACAGAAGCGCGATCTACGAGTCGAATTGGAATCGAAGGCCAGTGGCGTCGCCGTTGCGCTTCAGGGTGAAGTCGCCGAGGCTGCCATTTCAGAGGACTACTCTTCCGTCGTCGAGCACGCAACGGAGGTTCTGGAAGGCGACAAAGCGGTCGACTTCCTGGTGATCACAAAAAACGACGGCCTCTCCATCGTAGTGGACCGTCAGGGGTGGCGTATGGAGCCGAAGAGCGATCGTTATTGGTATCCGGCGTTGCGCCAACCTTCGAGCGAACTCGGGGTCGTGCCCATGTTCAACCGGCGAGTGTTCCATTACGCCGTGCCATTCGACTATAGAAGCATCCAGTGGGGATGGATTCATGTCGGGCTGTCGCTCGATGCCTACGACGAAAGCTCTCGGCAGGTAAATCTGCGGACCGGCATTCTGGCAGTCGTGTGTGTGCTCTTCAGCCTCATGGTTTCTGTCACCTATGCTGGGCGCTTTGTGAGACCCATACTGCAATTGCAATCGGTGGTCGAGCGTGTGGCCGGCGGAGACCTGAGAGCCCGTGCCGACATCCGCAGCCATGACGAGATCGAGCAGTTGGCCAACGCCTTCAACACGATGGCCGATATGATCCTGCACCGCAATCAGGAACTGTCCGAGGCCAAGCGCGACCTCGAAATGCGCGTAACCGAACGAACTCAAGAACTCAGCGAGCAGATCGTCGCCAGGGACAAAGCCCTCGTGGAACTGGCGGATGCGCAGAAGCGATTGATCGAGCTCTCCCGCATCTCGGGAATGGCCGAAGTGGCAACCGGCGTACTGCACAATGTCGGCAATGTACTGAACAGCGTAAATGTGTCGGCCACGATCGTGGCCGATCATCTGCGCGCATTGCGTATCAGCCAGATTGGCGAACTGGTGGGTGTGCTTGAAGAGCACAAGAGCGGATTAAGCGACTACCTGGCAAATGACACGCGTGGCCAGAGGGTGCTTCCCTACATGAAGAATCTCTCGCTTCACCTGGAACAGGAACGCATCATGCTCGGCGGGGAAGTGGCAAGCCTGGTCGAACACGTCGGTCACATCAAGGAGATCGTAGCAATGCAACAGACCTACGCCCGATCCTCGGGAGTCTTCGAGAAGTTTGCGCTCACCGATCTGTTAAAAGATGTGTTGGACATTGCGCGGCAGGGTATGGATCGGCACCACATTGCTGTGCACATCGAGAGCGATGAACTGCCGCTCGTCAATACCGACCGGCACAAAGTGCTACAGATTCTGTTGAACCTGATGCGAAATGCCATGGATGCCGTGAAGGAGTCCGGCAATCCGGACCGGCAAATCGCGATCACCATGGTACGGGTTGGCGAAGAGCGTGTTGCGATCCGAGTAGCGGACAATGGCATCGGCATTCTTCCGACCAATCTGTTGCGCATCTTCTCTCACGGATTCACAACCAAACAGGACGGGCACGGATTTGGCTTACACTCTGGCGCCTTGGCTGCCCAACAGCTCGGTGGCACTCTGACCGTAGAGAGCGAAGGCACGAATGTCGGCGCGACCTTTACGCTCGAACTACCCATCAAGTGCAGCGAGACTTTTGGAGAAACGGCGGCTTAATGACGATCGCAAACAACAACTACCGGCTGCTCATCGTGGATGACAACGAAGCCATTCACGACGATCTGAAGAAGATCCTGCTGTCCCCGGAGACTGACTTTGATCTGACAAGCGATGAAGCGATCTTGTTCGGCACGACAACCGCGACCGGTGTGGTCTTTGAAATCGACTCCGCATTCCAGGGCCAGGACGGGCTAGAATGCGTGCGGTTGGCAAAGGTCTCGGGCCGTCCCTATGCGCTCGCCTTTGTCGATGTGCGAATGCCCCCTGGTTGGGACGGTGTGGAAACGATCGGTCACATTTGGGAGGCCGACCCCGATCTTCAGATCGTTATCTGCACCGCGCATTCGGATTACAACTGGCATGACATCTCCAATCGTTTGGGTGTGTCGGACAGTTTTGTAGTACTCAAGAAGCCGTTTGACATCATTGAGGTCAGCCAGCTTGCACATGCGCTCACTGCAAAGTGGACATCCATGCACCAGGCCCGAATGCGAATGGAGGATCTCGATCGGCTAGTTGCAGAGCGCACTGCTAAACTGTCGGCGACGAATGAAAGACTCAAACTGCTTGAGGCTGCGTTGGAAGCTGCGGCAAATTCCGTATGCATCACCGATGCGAAGGGAAACATCGTCTGGACGAATCCGGCGTTCTCGGTTCTCTCTGGCTACTCCGCTGTTGAAGTGCTGGGCGTAAATCGCAGCTTGCTAGAGTCGGGCGTGCAGGATCACGGATTCTACAAAGAAATGTGGGATGCCGTTTCCTCGGGAAAAACATGGCGCGGAGAGATAGTCAATCGCCGCAAAGACGGGGGCTTGGTCCCAGAAGATATGACCATCACTCCGGTCGAATCGCGGCCAGGCTGCATCACTCACTTCATTGCGATCAATCAGGACATCAGCGAGCGCAAGCTCGCCCAGCAACGGGCTGACTATCTGGCCTACTACGACGCCCTTACCGGGCTGCCGAATCGGATGCTTCTGTGCGATCACTTGAACGCGGCGGTGGCAGCGGCCAGCCGGCGAGGGCGAGGCACGGCGCTTTTATTCCTCGATCTCGATCGTTTCAAGATCATCAACGATTCACTTGGGCACTCGTTTGGCGACCTGCTTCTACAGCAGGTTGCTAACCGGCTCAAGAACGAGATACGTCAGGAAGATACTGTGGCGCGGGTGGGTGGCGACGAATTTTTGATCGTGTTGGCCAAAGTGAAGGATTTAGCCGAAGTGGAGGCCATCGCCACACGCATTGTGAATTCAGTGGTGGGTGAATTTGTCATTCAGGGCCGCACAGTCAACGTCACTTGCAGCCTTGGCATCAGTGTTTATCCCGAGCACGGCGAGGATGGAGAGACCCTGATCAAGAATGCCGATGCGGCAATGTACTCCGCCAAGGAACAAGGGTGCAATACTTTCCGCTTCTTCACCGAACAGATGAATATGGAGGTCATGGAGCGATTGAACCTTGAGAACGGTCTGCGATC
>PLOG01000049.1 GCA_003142935.1 Acidobacteriaceae bacterium | reverse complement strand
GTAGAGGCGGATCGCCGTGAAAGTGCAGCAAATCAAACGATATCTAACATCTACGCAAGGAGCGCGGTATGAAGACGCATACCAGTCAGAAATTCGTCGTCGGAAATTGGAAGATGCACACCACTTCATCTGAAGCGGAGCACTTGGCAAAAGGCATTATTGAGGGCTTCGACCGCTCCGAGCATGTCACCGTTATCCTCTGCCCGCCATTCCCTTATCTCGCGCTTGTCGGCGAAATGCTCAAGGGTACCCAGATCGCGCTCGGCGCTCAAAACATGTATCCCGACAAGGAAGGAGCCTTCACCGGCGAGGTGAGCCCGACCATGTTGCTCGATCTTGGCTGCAAGTACGTCATCCTCGGACACAGTGAGCGCAGGCACAAACTGGGCGAGTCCGATGCGTTCATCAACCAAAAGGTAGAGTGCGCACTGTCCGCAGGACTGAATGCGATTCTCTGCGTCGGGGAGACGCTGGAGCAACGCAATGCGAAGCAGACTCAGGCGGTGCTCGACAGTCAACTTTCGCAGGGATTGGCGAACGTTCCGCCAGAGTTTTTCTCCCGGCTGAGTGTCGCCTATGAACCAGTCTGGGCGATCGGCAATTCTCTGCACCATGAGAATCCACAGCAGGCGCAGGATGCGCTTTTGCTGATTCGCAAGAAGCTCAGTCAAATCTGTGGAGATTTCCGGGCCCAGCAGATGATTGTTCAATACGGTGGCAGCGTAGAACCTGAAAATGCAACTGCGTACCTCGGTCAGCATGACATAGATGGAGTCCTCATCGGGGGCGCTAGCCTAAAAGCCGACAAGTTCCTCGCCATCGTCCATGCCGCAATTGCTGAAAACGAAGCAGAGATGCAGACGGTTTGAATTGAGCCAGGAGTTCGAGGTTCGCTCCTTGCACCCGATTCGGCTTCGTTCAAGGACTCCAATGTGCAGACAGGTCGCTAGGTTGCATTATGGTGTTTGGCCCACCCCACGAAAACCAAACGATAGCAACGGCCACACAGAGAGATAGGTCCACCTTCCGGCGAACCCGCTCCAAAGGCAATAAGGAAGGGCAAGAATGCGGAGGTGTGAGAATCTGTGCTTGGCTTGGGAGGGATACGGAGAACTGGTTACGGCGCAGAGTTGTTCGATGATGCCTCTTTGTGCGTATTCCGGTGAAGTGGGCCACCGATTCCGGTGATGTGGGCCAGGGTCGGAGCGAAGCGACGCTGGTTGTTTTCTTACATTAGCTACGTGGCCCACATGAGTCAAGAAAAGGGTAAGTAAAACCTCGAGTAGCATTATTCCGTTTCCGTCTTGCCGAGTGGCAGGATCTTGGATTCCGTTGGATGTGGGCCATCATTCCGTTTCATGTGGGCCCCGATTCCGTTGGATGTGGGCCACCGTTCCATTCGATGTGGCCGGCATTCCGGTGATACGGGGCAGTCGATGACTGCCCCGCGGGTTGTGGCGTCAAGGTCTTGCCTGACTTCCTTTCTGCCATTGTTGTTCCATCCGTGCCATCTTCGATCGGAGCGGCTCCCAGTAGCTTTCTGGAATCGCCGATTCCCTCACTTCCTCGACGATGTCGGCGAAGTATTGCAGGCTGGTGATGGGGGTTCGGGTTCCGGCGTTGAGCATGGCGACATACTTGCGCGCACATCCCAGCATGATGGCCCGAGTTATCTGTTCCATGGAGACCCCACGTCGGTACATGCCCAGCGCCAGCTTTTCATCGGCGGCCGAGAAGCTGGCCTGAACGCAAGCTGGAGCCAGGAACAGGCCGCGCACTTTCTGGACGAACTCCGCCTCCGGCTCAGGCGCACAGCCGGGTGTCTGTTGCTTCAGGTACGGCCAGAAGCAATCGCGGATTTCGAGCACAAGCTGTGATCCCCCGTTTCTGGTCACGCGGCAGACGGCGTGCTCCTCCAGTTCATCCAGATTCAGGGCGACCGCTGTTGGCGCTCTTGTCATCGCTCGCGCCAACTCGTCAACCGTTGCATCGAGACGCCCGGTATGACGATTGGCTCTCAGGCAGGCATGGACGTAGAGCTTGAAGGCGCCATCGGAGAGCAGCGGGATGGCCTGCGCAAACTCTCGACCTGCGGCGAACCATCCGGTGGGCTGTTTGAGGATCAACCGAGGTGCGCTCATGAGCGTCCTCCGGCTGAGTTCGATGCCGCGTTCTTGTTCTTCTTGCGTATCGACTCGCCATCCATCTCGATGCGATAGGCGTTGTGAACCAGCCGGTCCAGGATGCTGTCGGCGATGGTTGGATCGCCGATCTGCACATGCCANNTCAACGGAGCCATGGCGAAGTCATCGACCAACAGCACATCGGTGCGCGCGATGTTCTCCAGCAGCCGGCCCAGACTGCCTTCGGCCCGCGCTTGAGCAAGGTCACGGAAGAGCTTGGCCGCGGACCGGTACAGCACGCTGTATCCGTCGCGGCAGGCCTTCTGCGCCAGCGCTTGCCCGAGCCACGTCTTGCCGATCCCGGTTGGACCTGTAAACAGGACATTGAGATGTTGCGCGACCCATTGCGAGTTAGTCAGCCCGCGCATCGTGGCCGTGTCCATCTGCCGGGGATAGCGGTAGTTGATGTCTTCCACACAGGGCTCGGTAGAGAGCTTCGACTTCTTCAAGCGGCGCGCCAGTGCCTGGTTCTCACGCCACGTCCAGTGGCTGTCGACCAGCATGCCGAAGCGCTCTTCGAAGTTGAGGCCGCGAGCCTCCGGCTCATCGAGTTGCTTTTGGTAGGCTTCCGCCATGCCCGTCAGGCGCAGCGCGTGGAGCTTGTCCAGAGTGGCTTGGTTCAGCATTGGCCCACCTCCCGGCGAGTCTGCTGGGCAGCGTAATATCCAGGACCGCGCAGGTTTCCATGCGTTACCGGTGGAGGCATCAGCAACAGCTCAGGCAACGGCTGACGGTCCAGACCGCTCTTCAACATCGACTTCACGCTTTGAAAGCGGTACAGCTTCAGACGCACCGCCCGCATCGAGGCCGCTTCCAACCGCTCCGTGCCATACTTGCGCTCCAGTCGAATCACCCCAAGCGCCGAACGATACCCCATTTCCGGATGCGGCTTGCCGGTCAGGATGCCTTCCACCAGACGTGCCGTGAAAGGACCAACCTTGCCCGCCCATTCGATGATGCGCGCGGGCGTCCACTCAAGATATTGCTGATGCGACTTCGGCCGATGCTCGGCGTTGGTGCTGGCCACATGCGGCTTGCTGCTGCGCACATGACTGGCAACACGTTTGCCCTGATGGAAAATCTCCACCGTTCCTTGCGTGCTTCGCGCCTCGACCTCCTTGCCAACCAGTTGATACGGCGTGCTGTAGTAATGACTGCCCAACTCGATGTGATAATCCAGATTCACCCGCGCCTTCTTCCACTCCGCATACACGAACGGCGCGAGCGGCAACGGCTGCAACGCCGGACGATCAATCG
>PLOG01000100.1 GCA_003142935.1 Acidobacteriaceae bacterium | reverse complement strand
AAACGGCGAGAAATTCGCTTCATGACAAACACTCCTATGCGGCAGCCGCCGCCCCCTCAAGTTACAAGATGAGCAGCGGCTTCCGCTGACAATATGAACTGTCCAGAACAAGTCTATCGCTGCCGGAAGGACGAAGCACGCAGTTGAAAAGGCCAGCACGCTCTGGCTGCAAATTCTGCGTTCGGCTCACAAAACGCTGGCCTTGAAGAGCAGAAAACAACGGAGAACATCAAATGCCGCCAAGAGCATTTTTTGTACGGAACAATCGCGGATACCCGCCCATTTTTTCTGAAAAATACGGCGTTTTTTCTTGACAATACCCTAAGGGGGTATGGTATAAGGAAATTGCAGGGCAATTCCCCGCTTTGCAGGAGAACTATGAGCATTGAATCCGCACAAGAACCTCCGAGTAGAAGGGGTTCATTCCTGTGCAGTGATGAGCGCTCAGGAAACCGCCTCTGACATTCAGAGACTGTTCCCTCACCGCTCTTCACGGCATACAACTAGTGAATTGAGCGCGTGAGGCGGTTTTTCGTTCAAGCCATCTCGCCCCTCCCGAACCCACGAATCATGCGCGGCATACGGCCGCCGGATTGCGCGCCTTTGCGCTTCCGGAGTCCCCGCCCGTGCGTGGACGAGACGAGGAGGAACCATGAAGAACCAACTGTACATGGTCAGGAGGGCAGTGCGCCTGGCCTGCGTTTGGACTCCGACGGGTGATGCGAAAAGGCCGCTGGCCTGCGCGTGGGCAGAAACCGGTGCTCCGTGCGCCGCTTCCGCCGCATCTGCTGATTCTGAAGCTGGGGGGTTGCGCCTGTGCGCATGACAAAACCCCAACTCGATACCACCGGGATGCCCGCCGTGGGCGTGTTGGTGCGCCGCACGTGGCAGAAACATCTGCTCACCTTCCTCATGGTTTTCGGCCCCGGCCTGATCGTGATGGAGGCGGACAACGACGCCGGAGCCGTCTCTACCTATATGCAGGCGGGCGGCCAGTATGGCATGCATCTGCTATGGACCCTGGTTGTGCTGTTGCCCATCTGCTACTTTGTGCAGGAGATGGTGGCCCGGCTTGGCATCGCCACCGGCAAGGGCCACGCGGCGATGATCTACGAGCGCTTCGGCAAATGGTGGGGACGCTTCTCGCTCATCGATCTGCTGATCGTCAACTTTCTAACTCTGGTCACGGAATTTGCCGCCATCTCCCTGGCGCTGAGCGCGCTTGGAGTCGGCCCCTGGATCGCGGTGCCGGTAGCGGCGGTCGGACTCATTTTGATGGTGGTAACCGGCAGCTATCTCCGCTGGGAGCGCATCGTCATCGCGCTTTGCCTGCTGGACCTGACGTGGTTTGGATTGGCCTATGTCGTGCATCCCGACTGGGCCTCAGTTGCCGGCAACACCATGCTGCCCACCATGCCGGCGGGCGGCATCACCAGCAACCTCGTCTTTCTCGTCATCGCCGTTGTGGGCACCACCATTGCGCCCTGGCAGCTCTTCTTCCAGCAAAGCTGCGTAGCGGAAAAGCGGCTGCGCTTTGCCGATCTGAAATGGGCGCGGCTCGATACGCTCATCGGCGCAATCTTTACCGTGGCTGTGGCTGGAGCCATGATGCTGGTGGGAAATTACGGCTACCAGCACCACGTTGTGTTCGAGGATCCGGCGCAGTTGGCGCTGGCGCTTGGACCCATCGCCGGCAACTTCGTTCGCAACGGCGTTCTGCTGCTGATGGTCAACGCCGCAGTGCTGGGCACCACCGCAATTTCACTGGCCAGCGCCTGGGCCTACGGCGAGGTAAAGGACTGGGAACACTCGCTGCATAAGAAAGTGTGGGAAGCGCCGGGGTTCTACGCGACCTATATTGTGTGCGTCGCCGCGGCCGCGGCCATCGTGCTCATTCCCCGCATGCCGCTCCAGTTGGTCATCATCAGCGTGCAAGTTTTCGCGGGGCTGATTTTGCCTTCGGCCATCATCTTTCTGCAACTGCTGCTCAACGACCGCGAGTTGCTCGGCGAGCGTTGGGTCAACCGCCCATGGAACAACGTCATCAACTGGACCATCATTGCGGTTCTCTTTGCCCTGTCGCTGCTGTTGGCCGCGCAGGTGATGCTACCGAATCTTTTCAACTGAAAGCGCGAGGTGATTTATGGCAACCATGCAGAACTCGTTCGATCCGCAATACTACTGCGTTATCCATCCGCTTGACGACGCGCCCGAAGAGAAATGCTCCGCCGAGGGCCTCGGGCACATTGCCATGACGCCCACCGTGCGCCTGTCGCTCAAGGTGTTGCGCGGCTATCTGATTCTAATGAGCATCATGCTCCTCTATCATGTGCTGGATCTGGCCGGAATCGTGCATCAACTCCGGTAGCAGCCCGCAAATCAACCGCACGTTCACATTGTGTCAACGTCGGCAAGCTATGATAGAAGGAGCGAGAGCATGGAACCGAAACTGGAAAAATCATTTCAGATAGGCGCGCACCAGGTCGATCAGGTCTTCGGCCAGCTCGGGGGCAATCTGTTCTTTGGATCCGTCGGTGAGATGAAACCGGATATGATCCTCGAGCACTTCGCCCATGAGGCTGTTGACGCCGCCGCGGACAGCAGCCAGCAGCATCAGTTGGTCTCCGCAGTCCTCGTCAGCCGTTAGAGACCGCTCGACCGCATCCAACTGCCCGCGCAGCTTGCGCACGCGCTGCAAGAGCTTCAATTTTTCCCGATCATGGCCGGACATGGAAGACCTCCTCTTGACAATACCCACCCCCGGTATGGTATCTAGGGAGTGGGGGTACCCTTGATCCTTCATTCTATTCCCGCGTCCCGCCGCTCCATGCCTGCATCCAAACAATGAGGTCGATTGATGTCCCGGTTTGCCTGTCTACGCTCG
>PLOG01000081.1 GCA_003142935.1 Acidobacteriaceae bacterium | reverse complement strand
TTTATAGGCGGTCAAGGTACTAGAATATTGACCGCCTTGCTCAACTCTGCAACCTACTGGCGGCAGTCTCGAAGCCTCCAAGCCCACATGCTCATATTCGAGCACCCTGTCTCCCGTCTGTCCGGCGCAGCGGATAAGATTTCCAGCACAGAGCTGCAGTTTGAGGGCACAAGTTACCGAAGTACGTGCGATTTGGATAGATCCATGTAGCTGCTCTTAGAACCGGTAGTTCGACATCATGCACTACGACCACGGGCCCCTTCGCTATTCCTCTCGCCATTCGTAGCGCCAGCAAAGTCTTTGCGCGGTCACGCCCACTTTTTGAATCATCTACAAAGATAAGGTCATAGTCAGAAGCGCGGAATTTTAAGGCAGTCTTCCACATTGGTGACGGCACGAGGCTTGCCTGGAATCGCGGATCCGAAGCATGTTTCTGAGCTATCACTGCAAACCACTTCGGGTCTTCGTCGAAGCTCGTCAGTTGTTCAACGAGAGGGAATAGGGTTCGATCCAAGAATACACTCGTACTAAAGTGTCCCATCCCAAACTCCGCTATCCTACGCACCTCGAACGATTGAGCAAGGTGAATGAGGACGGGAACGTGGCTACTATACGGTTCCTTAGAAATACCGGCTAACCCAATCGATTTATCAAAATACGCCTTTGCCAATGCCTTCAGACTCAAGTTGATTCTGCCTCTTTTAGTGGAATCTCGCGTCTCGCGTCTTGTTGCTACACCTTGGCAGACGCGCTGCGGTCACCAACTCCAGTTTTAGACACACGAAATCATAATGAAATCCGAGTGCCCAAGTCACCATTGTCAATTGTGGCTGCGATGTTCCAACTGGAGGTGAACATTGCGGATAGAGATTAGACTTGGCGTGGGCCGACCGCTCTGCACCTGCGTCAGCCGTGCGTTGTGTCGCTTGTTCCAGGTTCCGATTTGTGATCCAGGGAGTGACTCATTCTGAGTTCTAGTCCTCACTCGAGCAACCATTCAACAACTCTTAGCTCTGCGGTCGGCCAACTCATCTGCCTTGTACACGTGCTCTATTCCGCACCAACGAAGATGAGATCGCTTGGCTATCGATGAAGCCGGCTGAAAATTCCCTTCATTCCAGGCAAGGACCAGTACCAGTGACGACGATCCAAAACCGCATCGGCAATCTCCGAAATAAGCCTCTTGGGCTCCTCTTGAGGATCCATCCTCTCCCAAATAGTCTGTGCGACAACTGCGATGCAGCCAGCGAGGAGCGAGAGCACTGCGCCTACCATCACAATAAATCGACGAAGGGGTCCGGATTTTTCCTCAGGAACGTCGGCCACATCCAAAACACGAGCCGCGGGAGTCTGCGCTGCCTCCTCCACCTTAGCCGTTTCATATTGCTTGGTGAGAGCCTCCCAAACAGCTTCTTGGACCTTTACACTTCGTTCCAGGTCATAAAAGGTTAACCCCAAAGCGGGCAATTTGCTGACTGAGGGGTAAGCGCCCGCTTGCTCGTCGTGACCAGAGCCAGATTGCTGACCGAACCCTCCCATCTCATCCATTTGCCGCTGCAACTCCGCGTTTCGCGCTTCTGCTGCGCGAACCCTCGGGTTATCCTCCGAATAAGACTGGCGAAGACCCGCGAGTTGCCCCCGGCCGCTTACTAGCTCTGTCTGCAATCTGAGCTCCGCATCTACCATGGATTTCGCCTGCGAAGGCACATCGATTGCCCCACTCTTGGTGGAAAACTGGCTAAGGGCCTGCGACGACTCGTCAAGCTGCTGCTTGACCTCCTTCACGCGCCCCTCGAGAAAAATTCGTTCGCGCCGCGCGGCAGAAGAACTGTTCTCAGTCAAAACGCGGTTGAGTTCCTCAAGATATGCCCGTGCAATGTTCGCAGCAAGCTCGGGATTCTTAACCGTAACACTGACCGTAATCAACCCGCTTTTTCGGTCTTGCGCGACCTTAGTATCCTTTGCCAGCGATTTACGCGCGTCCGCCTTTTTTTTCGCATGATAGTAACGGGCTAGATCGAAGCGCCTGACGAGGCTGTCCAGGACATTGCGGCTTTGCAGAATACTGACGAATAGCTCGCCCGGAGCACTAATACCCAGTATCTGACTTCCAAGGCTAGCCGCGGAGCTGTTTGAAGTCATCATGCTCATTAAGTTGGAAGTGGACGAAGTGCTATCCGGGGGCAAGAAAGTGGTAGTCGATGTATATCTGTTCGGCTCAAGGAAAGCAATCACCGACGAAATCAGAATGCCAACAACGAGAAAGCCAAAGAACACCTTCCGTCTGTGCCAACATAAGCGAAGAAAACGAGCAACTTTCAAACTCAAGGCTTCGCCCGGCTCGTCGGCGCTGGCGGAGTCAAAATCATTCCCATGGGCCAAGAGTTCCGAACCCGGTGTTGTATTTTCAGAATCGGTCATTTCTTAGTCACTCTCTGTTAAGCGAGGCAGTATTGATTTTGTCGACCGTCATCCAGTCCAACTTTTGCACATTCAATTCTACCCGGCGAGGTTATGTCGATTCTGTGCCTGGTTGTTACGTTCCTGGCAAACCTGCTCGCAGTTGAGTGGGCCATCGACCATTCCTGAAATACCCTTGCGTGGCTAGAAAACTCCAGTAAGGGCGAGGGGAATCATGAGCGCAGTCAGAGTCTCAGCAGTCGCTGATAGTTTCTGCCAGGCCTGCGAACCACCGACGACTTTTTCGGGCACGAAGATGGTGTCGCCTGGCCGCATTCGCAGATTCATGAAGTCACTCCCTATCCAGCCGCTTTCGCGTGGCACGACCGAACCATCGGCGCGGAGCACGTAAATATCTCTCTTGTTGCCGGAACGCGTTGCGCCCCCTGCTTTCCGGAGATACCATTCAAGCTTCTTTCCAGGCTCGTAGGTTATTGCAACCGGGTTGTACACCTGTCCACTGGCCATTACAAATTCCGGCCGCCTGGGAATAACCAGCGTGTCACCCGCTCGCATTTCGATATCTGCACTCGTGTTTGCCCATTTGTCTATGTCTGGGGAAATGCTGATGACCAGTCGGCCGTTGACGCGTCGGCTTCGAAGGTTGGTCAGAATCTGTTGGCGTTGCGCTTCAAGCGTCCTTCGTACATCTTCCGCGGATTCCCCTGTGGTCGCCGCGCCCGGACCAACTTCAACTGGCGTTTCTATTACGCGGTCTATCAACTCTCTGCGGGCCTGTTCGTTCAGCTCGCGGACCTGTACTCGTTCCATTACCGCGGCATACGGATAAGCATCGGCCCGGAAACCTCCCGCTCTCTTCAGCACTGCACTGAGACGTTCCCCCTCCTGGATCCCGTAGCTGCCTGCGTGCTCGACCTCGCCGCGAATTGTCACTGTCGCGCCAATATCCTGCCAGCCATCCAACCGTCTAACGCTAACGACGTCGCCTGGCTTCAACGCGACATCCGCATTCTTGTCGCCGTCGAGCGCTTTCTGGATAGCGACATCCGTATGGTTAATTTGCACTCTCTGGCCATCCTGAACACTATAGCTCGAGAGGTCCGCTTCATTTGTAAAGGCGCTGCGTCTGAATCCGCCGGCCATTCGCACCAGATCCGCCGCGGTCATCCCTTCGGACATTGGATACTTACCCGGACGAAGAACCTCTCCATTGATCACAACGTTGGGTGCATCTAACTCATATCTGCCGTATATGCGAACAAGGTCAAATGGACGAAGAGGAATCGAATCATTGCCAATCAATACGTCATGCAAGTTAAAGCTAATAGCCTCTGGCCGAAGATCTGGCGCCTCAAGACGGATCAGTTCAGCATGATCGGATGGTTCCGGCAATACGTCCTGATAAGAGTGCAACAGATCATTGAGGGTCATTCCGTCCCGATAGGGGTACTTTCCCGGATGAAATACATGCCCGGCAAGATAGACTGCCTGCTCGTTATAGGGCATAATCTGCGAGATAATAACGTCGTCACCGTCCTGCGGTTTGAATGCGGCAAGCTTCTGGTCCATTTCCTCCGGATTGTCGGGAAGTTGCAGACTGAACATGGTGCGGCTTTGCTGGGCTTCAATGCGTTCAACTCTAATTTGTTTCACATCTGCCGATGCCTCTAGTCCCCCGGCAAGATCAAGAACCTGATTCAGTCCTTTCTCACCATTCAGCTCGTAAATTGCAGGCCGGCGCACCATTCCTTCAACCGAAACCTGGGGCCCTGTCGGCGGCACAAGAACCGTATCCCCCGGTAGCAGCCGTTCGTCGTTCGAACGAACGCCTCGCAGCAAGAAGTCATAAAGGTCGAACTCTCGAACCAATTGCTTCCCGCGGTACTGGCGCAGGATTCGCAGAGAGCCGCGACTGGTTGGGCCGCCGGCTGCATATAGGGCGCTCAACGGCGTCGAAAGAGAACTGACGTCATAAGCTCCGGGGCGCTGGACATCTCCAACCACATACACCCGCACACTGCGAAGCCGGCCTAGCGATATCTCGACGTGTTCTCCCTGAAACTGAGTATCGAGAGCTTTCTGAATTGCAGTCTCCGCCTGGGCAATCGTCATCCCAGCAATCATCAGGGTGCCCGCTTCAGGCAAATCAATCTGGCCCTGGCGATCGATGACTCTACTGATTCGACTCGACCGTCCGCCCCACATATTCACTATCAGGCTATCTCCCGGTCCGACTACGTAATCAGGTCCGGCGGGAAGATCCATTGGCAATTGATCTGGATTCCATCTGCCGTTGGCATTTTCATTGCCCACACGAAAAGCTTCATTGCCGTTCTGATTAGCTTCATTGCCGTTCTGAATGGCTCCACTGCCGTTCTGAATATCTCCATTGCCATTCTGAATAGCTCCATTGCCGTTCTGAAAAGCTCCATTGCCGTTCTGAAAAGCTTTATTGGCGTTCTGACTGGACTCATTGCCTATATGAAAAGCGTCACTGCCGAATCTACGTAGTTTCGGTCTCGTGGCGGGAAATTGCGAATAAAGATCGGACAATGATGGCATGTTTCTATAGGGGCTCAGCCGCTGCTGAACCTGGGGATTGTCTGGATTCTGATAAGGCTCAGGCTGACGGGGAGAAAGATTCGGTATTTGCTGTGTCGCGATGTTTGGCGGGCGAGCATTCTCCGTCTTCGGAGAATTCTCGTTGATTGCTTCCAAATCTGGACCGAAGCCGCTCCAAATCAGGAGCCTCGTGATCACTTCGCGCAAGCTCGCATCCTGGCGAATCCGCTCGTAAACCATCTCGTCGGAAATTGTCGCCAGTTGTTCTCCGCTACGCTGCACTATCAGGAATTTGATTCTCTTAAGAATCAAAGGCTGTTGTTCGACAATGCTTATGAGTTGCTCGGCCGAAACGGTCGGCAGATTTTGCATCTGGCCCGGTTGCTGATTCTGCAACCAGCCTGGCTGCTGGTTTTGTATCTGGCCGGGCTGCGGATTTTGCAACCAGCCCGGCTGCTGATTCTGCATCTGGCCTGGCTGCTGATTCTGTATCTGGCCCGACTGATCATATTGCATCTGATCAGTCGGTTGATACCACTGCTGGCTTGTCTGCTGGTCCGGCCCCAATCCTGTATCTTGATCCGGTGTCAGCCCCAAATCCTGTTCCGACATTTGTTCCGTCTGCTGATCCAGGGATTGGTACGTCTGCTGACCGATTGATTGATCACCTGTGTCATCCATGGATTGAGCCACACATCGCTGAGCAGCAAACGGACCGCCGAGGAATAGAAGCAAACCGGCAGTTAGCAAAAGGGCGCAAGCTCGGCGGCGTTGCAAACCAGAATCGCGATTCCAGGAGATATCGAACATGATCTTGTTCATCCTTTTACAACGTAGGGATGTGTCTTTGTCTGCACTTCTCTCTAGGTGAGATGACGCAAGGCAAAGAACAACGTTCAAATGCAGCCTTATTTCGTCCGGTACATTCTCATGAGTTGGTCGATCCATTCGCAAGCACTCTTGGAGGTCTTCCTCATTGATTTCCCTCCGACTTGATCATCGTGATCTTCGCCTCCAACTGCTCGACCTTTCTCTCCAGATTCTTCATTCCGGCGCGGAACTCTTCGAGATTGTTGCCCAGGGAGTCCTCTCGATTCACGCCCCTCAGAACCGTATGCACGGCGTCGCGGGTAAGATCCGACACGCTGCGCGCACCGGTCAAAGAGCACAGATGTCTGAGCGCCGCGTACTCCTCTTCGGAGAGGCGGACACTGATCATGCGGGAACGTGGCTTCAGGACTGTCATGCCGGATTTATCTTCGGAACAGTAAGAGGAGATACATCCCAACCATTCATGGCAACTTGAGCGGAGACGGACAGGGATAAGGCGACAGCGGGTCGACTTTCAATGGCTTGAGATTGTGCTTCAAGTTCAGGGCAGGCTTCGCCCCTCTCGGTCCCAGCCTCGCGCTGGTCTCAATTCGGGACAGATTCCCCTGCTCGATCAATGGATTTTCACACCATCTGCGCCTGCGGTTCTAGTCCGCGGAGCGCCGTTCACAGAGGCTTAGCTTGTCTCAAAACTAGCACGTAAACATCCAAGATGCAACCGATGCGAAAGACAAATGCTTGACAGAATCACATCCAGCATCCCTCTCATATTCTATTTATTGTCAATATCTTATAACGAACGCGTGATCGACTTCCATGCTGCACGTAATACAAAATTGACAATTTTGCAATGTTCTTTTTTTCTTTGATCCCCTCCTGCCCGTCGAAAGCATCCTCTGCCCGCTCCTGCCAGCGCGGCCGGCCACTTGATCTTCAACGAAGAAAGTGAGGAAGCCACCTGGCATCCACCGGGAATTCCTTATTGACCTGACGGGCAGGTGAAGAACTCCGGTGCACTTTTCGATAACTGCCGAGTTCAAGCAGAGGCCTCCTGACCGCAGAAATATTGCATCCACTTCAGTCTTCACGTTGCCTGGAATGCGATCTCCGGCGACGGAGAGAAGATCATCCGAGTTCCAGCAGCGGAATTTTCACCGAGCGCAAAAACTCTCGGACATTTGGATAGCGATGGCCGATCACCAGCAACTCGCATTCGACCAGCTCGTCAATGGACCCCACCAGCAAACGTGATAGATGAGGGATGACTTTGTCGATGTACTCCTTGTTTGAGCCAGTCAATTGCGCAAGTGAAACGTTTGGGTCAAATATCTTGAGGTCATACCCCTTACCGAGGAGCCGCTCGGCCAGCTCGACAAATGGACTTTCTCTCAAGTCGTCTGTGTTGGCCTTGAAACCGAGACCAATTAAACCGATGCGCCGAAATTTGCTGCTGCACACTCTTTGCACGGCCCGTTGAACTACTTTTTCATTGCTTGGCAGTAGCGAGTTGATCAGCGGTATTTCCAAATCGTATTGCTTCGCCGCATACGAGAGTGCACGCACGTCCTTCGGCAGGCAGGAACCTCCGAAAGCAAAACCAGGCATGAGATAGCGCGTGGAGATGTTGAGTTTCGTGTCCTTGCAGAACACTGACATGACTTTTTGTCCGTCAATTCCTGCATGCTGGCATAGGGCGCCAATCTCATTGGCAAATGTTATCTTCAACGCATGATAAGCATTGCTTGCATATTTGACCAGTAACGATTCTTGGGGAGAGAGAACAAATACGGGCGCTGCAATGAACTTATAGAGCAACCGCAATGTTCCCTCAATTTGCTCATCTTCAACGCCCAGCAAAGTGAACGGTGGATGTTCAAAGTCCTCGATCGCCGTTCCTTCGCGCAGAAACTCCGGATTGACACAGAACTTGACTCGTCCCGGAGCCGTCGCATTGAAAATCTCATTGCACTGTTCAAAGACAGAGGGCAGAATACTGCTCCGCATAATCACGATCTGAGAGTGATCGCATTCCATCAGCACCTGGGCAATCTGCTTACAGGCGCGAAGCAGGTGCGTGGCGTCAATGTCACCATTGGAGCGGCTGGGTGTAGCGACAGCAACAAAGGACACTTCGCTATGGATCAGGGCCTCGCGAAGATCTGAAGTTGCGCGCAGGCGGCCCGATGCTCTTGCCTGCGCAATCTTTTCACCAAGGTTGTTTTCGACGATGGGCGTCCGGCCTTCATTGACGATGCGTACCTTTTCTGGATTGATGTCGACACCCCAGACCGTGTGCCCGGCAGCCGCAAAACATGCCGCTGAAACCGTTCCGACATAGCCCAATCCAACAATGGTGATTTCCATTCCGTTCACTCCTTGCAAGACCTGAAAGAGGTTTAACCAGGGTCTTGAGCGATCAAACTACCAGCTTGTCTAAGTGCTCTTCCAAAGAACGAAAATTGTGCTCCCAGGACCACCGGGATTGCACGTATGCCATGCCCTCCGCGGCCATAGCCTTTGCTTCGGTCTGGTTACTCAGCAATTCCAGCACATGGGCGGCAAACTCCTCGGAGGTGCGGCCAATTCTAACTGCCTTGTGCTCCGGAGCGTGAATCCCCTCGTTCGCCTCGGCACTGATAACCATAGGCAGTCCCGCAGCGAGACCTTCAAGCAGTTTATTCTGCAAACCTGCGGCCATGCGGATCGGATTTACGCCCACGGATGCTTTCCAAAGGTACGGCCGCACATCTTCCACGAATCCGGTAACGGAGATTCGTGGGTCCTCCGCCAGCTTTAGCACGGACTGCGGCGGTCTCTTGCCGACTATGGTGAATCGTACCTCTGGCCGTTTAGCCCAAATCAGCGGCAGAATACTGCGGCAGAAATGCAGGACCGCATCGAAATTCGTGTCCATATACATGGCGCCGCAGAATACAAGGCTGTTTTTGTCCCTGACCGCATCGGGAGGTGGAGCAAACGAATCCACGTCGGTGCCGTGAGGGTTGTAGAAAAAATTGTGCAGCCGATGGTCGGGATCGATTGCATTTCTATCCTTCTCCGAGATCAGCAGGCACGAAGTGAACTTCTGTGCAAGATCAGCTTCGTATCCGATCAGCCGGCGGTATTCCATCCCATAGATGGCGCGCATTACTAAATTGTGAGTTAGTTCATATCTGCGCCCAAAATGCAAGATCTGTGCCGGCTGGATTGCAATCACTCGCGGAATGGAATTCAGGTCCGCAAGAAACTGACCGGAACGCAAGTGGTATCCGTACGCTATTTCGATCCGCTCTTCAGCAATAACCTGCTTCACCTTCTCGGCAAGCACCTTTGACCGGAAATACCACATCTGGAGCGGCTCGGAAGAGAACAATCCTCGTGCCGCGCTGAGCGCCCCTCGCCATTTGGGCCACGCAACAACCTCAATGCGACGGCAATACCGGGTAAGTTGATCCCTGGCTTCCTTCGGTATTGGGGCTGGCGCAAGGCCAACGAGCGAGACTTCGTGATCGCGGGAAAAATATTTAACAAGATTGAAGACCGTATTACTTGTGGCATCGCCCGAATAAGCGGGAAAACGATAAGTAACGAATAACAGACGCATCTGAAGTCTTTCCCTTCCCAGAATACAAAGTAGCTTTTCTATCTAAGAGACGGCCTTTGGAAAGCGGCACAAACTCTGCACGGATGTGGCCTTCCGCTCATCGAACTTCTCGAACACGTCACCCTGCGGCGAAAACACCGAGACGTCGACATGAATCGGCCTCCCAAGATCATTGACCTCTATATTCCAGGAACTAATCTCTCGATCTGCCGGAGCAAACAAATATCCTAACCTGGCCGGCAACGGCGTATCCGACGAAAAGCTCAAAACAGAATTTGGCATCCGCTTGCCAAATTCCGGGGCATACCAACCCTGAATTGGATTCTCTTGTCCGCGGATGCAACTCATCGCGCTTGCAGGATTCGACCGATGTCGATAAGGGTAGACACGCATTTTGACAGACTCGAGGAAAACATCAGTATATGCCTCTCCAATCCGGCAGTCGGCGTTCGGAGCAAGATGAACAAGACTTTCGATTGCGTGGCGTCCCTCTCCGATCACGTCGTCCAACACCAACCAGAGTCCTCCTGCGAGCGCCGCAATGAAACGACGGTGTAACGTCGCCTTTCTCTGCCCTACAAAGCCGCTGTGAACCCCGACGAAGAGCGAGGATGAATTCTGTTGCAGCCGCGCGCATTCCAACAAGCGGGTACGCCGCCCTACGCGAAAAGCAGCCCAAATTTCGGACTGCTCTGCCCCATCCACCAGCACAGTATTGTGCGCGCGCGTACTCCGCCAAAAGTCCCGCCACGGGCCAGGTTCGTACTCTTCAACTCCCGAGTCGACGATGAGCCGTTTACCGGCGATAGAAAGCTCATAGCTGAACAGGCTGCAGTGTCCATGTGCCGGGAGATGGTCTGGCCCCATCGGCTTTGCGTCCACGATCAACTTATCGCCCGGCCCTGCTCCAGAAAGCGCAACGTAGCCCGCGTCGGGCCAGGCGTTTCGGCTTGGAGGCAAAGACGGCGCCGTCGTTTCACCCCTGAGGATCTGCGGCGCAAACAATGCACAGTACGCCCCGGGGTCAGCGCCAGCCCATCTTCCGGGCACACTGAGAATCCGCTCAGCCGCCGCAAGGATATCTCCTGTTTTGTGCACGACTCCAAATGCCGAATCGGCAAAGAGCGGTATTTCACCATCGGGATGCGTAATGCCAGATAGAAAGTCCGCCATGCAGATCAAGCGGTCGCGCACCCAGGCCGGCACTTCCCAATGATTCAGTTGTTCGACGAGGATAACTTCAAGATAGTCCTGCAACATGCCCGCGTGATACATGGGACTGCGCTCATGATGGCCGCCGTCCTCGAGGATTTGATCCTGCAACCCGCGCCAAAGTAGCCGTTGCCCGGTCTCGAACCAGCGGGTGCCGGCTTTCCCTCCGAAATAGATTCCAGCAAATACCAGAGCTTTGGCGTTGGCAAGCAGGTGATTGCCCAGCAGGTCGAACTCGAGGTGATCTTCAAGAAATCGCGTTTGCTGATACAGGCTGGCCAACCACGCCGTTTCAGACTCACTGTCCTGAAAAACGGCCTTGGGCGAGGCCAAGCTGACGCTCTGCACCCAGTTGACGATCCTGCGCGAGATGGGATACGCGTGCCATCCGACGCCTTCACCAACGGGATTGGCGTCGATCCACTCGTGAAATAAGTTCCCCAGCAATTCTGCGGCTCGATCGTCCTTCTCCCATTTCGCCAGCACGGCCAGATCGAGAGCGTAATCGAAATAGTGCAGGTTATAGCGCCACAGGCGCGTTGTGCCGGCAGGATCCCAAATAACTGGAGATCCCAGGGAAAACTCTTTGTTCAGCAGTCTGAAGGTCCCCTGGCCAAGGCGCTCGGCATTCTCGCGCAATGGCGTCAGATCGCGGCCGAAATCCAATTCACCTGCACTGAAGAACGTCGCGCTCTCGTCTCTTGAAATGCCCGCGGGAACGGCATATCTCAGCCGCGTCAGCCATGGAGCACTCCGTGTGAGAAGCCTGTCCATGCCCATGCGAAGCCGGCCGGCAATTTGCGATGGTTTGTAGTATCGGGCCGTGCGTAGATAGAGGCCGAGCACGCTGCGCAATTCTCCGGAGTTCGAGCTACGAATCTTCAGTGAGAGGAAATGGGACGAATCAACTTGCTCGCGCCGTTATGGTTTCTGTCGCATTTGCCAGCCAACGAACATCTGATGGCACACGCGGCGAGAGGCTCGCACAATCTATTTGACAGTCAATTCCTGATCGTTGAGTTCTACCGGATGTCCGAGTCTAAGCGCATTCAGCACCAGCAACGTGGCCAGGCTCGAATCGATCACAGACTGTTCGTCTACAGGCGGGACGCCGCTGACGACACCATCCACGAATGCCTTGATCTGGGCGTTGTGCCCCTTATCCTGCGACATGGAAATCTTCTTGAGCACTTTCTTGCCGTTTGCCACGATCGTGATTTCGCGGAAATTCTCAATTCGGCAAACCGCCGCACTCTTGTAGCACTCGATCAGTTCCTTGCTGAAGCTGGTATCGCCGAGAGTTGTGTAAACGATGCTGGCAAGGCTGCCGTCGGCGAAATGCAATGTCGCGCTCACATCTTCACACAGCCCGCGAACGGCGTCCGCCGCCTCTGCTGAAACCGATACGAGCGGACTGTCCGCGAGATACATCGCCAGGTCTACAAAGTGACAGAGCTCTCCAAGGATGCGGCCCTGGCCCTCTTCGGCGTCGCGCTGCCAGCTTTCCGGCGGCAGTTGTCCCGCGTTGATCCGAATAAAGATCATGCTTCGCCCGGTGCGCAACTTCAAAAACTTACGCGCTTCTTGAACGTAAGGGGCAAAGCGCCGGTTAAAGCCAACCATGAAGAAGGCGGAGGAACGATTCCGCGCCTCGATCACCTTTTGCAACTCTTCCAGGTTTAGCGCCAGCGGCTTCTCTACAAAGACGTGCTTGCCCGCGGCCAGCGCGCTGGCCACCATTGCAGCGTGGGTCGAATGTGGCGTGGTCACCACCACCGCGGATATCTCGGAGTTCTCCAGAATGTCCTTGCTGTCGGTGGAAGCCTGGGAGAATCCAAGCTTCGCGCCTGTTCCGGAAGATGAAACGCCCCGAGCCGTGACCAGGGTGTGCAATTGCACGCGCGGGTCGGCCTTGAGCACAGGCAGAATCATTGTCTTGCCGAAGTTCCCTGCCCCAATGGCGCCTAACACGCATCGCGCATTCGCCGCCGGCTTCGTGTTGCTCAGCGTCATGCGAGGGCGGTCATCCGCAACTTCTCCGGCGCCGCCATATTCCAGCACAACACCAAGGTGCGGCTCGGTCCCATTCATCACCAGTTCGTAGGCTTCCTCGGCCCGGTCAAATGGAAAACGGTGGGAGATAAGAGACGTGACGTCGAGGTGCGCGGATTGCGATGGAGACATCAGCCGTGCCGAGTCGCGTAAATTATCGGTCTCAGTCCATCGCACATAGCCGGCTGGATACTTCATGTGCCTATTTTCGAAATCGCGGTCGTACCGGCCCGGCCCAT
This sequence comes from Acidobacteriaceae bacterium, assembly GCA_003142935.1. Taxonomy (GTDB): domain Bacteria; phylum Acidobacteriota; class Terriglobia; order Terriglobales; family Acidobacteriaceae; genus Telmatobacter. The sequence continues at coordinate 13,781 of PLOG01000081.1, read as the reverse complement.
AGGAGCGAGAAACGATGATGTTGAGTTCCTTCTGCATGAACAGGCGATACGGAAACTCCGTTCCTGTGATGCCAACCTGGCAAACAGTCGCCCGGTCGCGCGCAATTTCAGCCGCTGTCAGAAAGGGCTCGCTCGATTGCGTAGCCGCCGCAATCATCACGCTGTCGCATCCCTTCCCATGCGTTACATCGAGCACCGCTTCGGCAGGATTGCCGCTTCCCAAAAGCACAACCGTTTCCGCGCCGTTGGTTTTCGCTAATTCCAGCCTCTTCGCGTTGTAGTCAAGCACAATCACGCGCGCGCCGGCGAGCCTGGCAAACTGCGACACGAGTTGGCCGACGAGGCCTGCCCCCAATACGGCGACAAAATCGCCCAACTGCGGACCAACAAGCCGCACCGAGTGCATTGCAATTGAACAGAGCGTGCAGAAGCTCGCTTGTTCCGCCGATACGTCGGCCGGCACCGGAACAACAAGGTTCTCCGGCACAACATTGAACTCCGCATGGTTGGCGATGCTTGTACCCGCCATGGCGACTAACTGCCCAACCTTGAACCTTCCCTCCAGACCGGCCCCGACCTCCATCACCGTTCCAGCCGCGGAATAGCCGAGCGGCAATGGCTCATCCAGCCTCGCCATCACGGATTTAAGCGTCGCCATCGCTCCGTCGCGGCTCACTTTGTCCAATACTTTACGAACCAGATCCGGGCGCGTGCGCGCCTTGGAGAGAAGGGTCGACTGCGCGAAACCCACCATCTGGCGCTCCGTTCCGGCTGAGATCAACGAGGCCATGGTTCGAACCAGAACCGTGTTCCGCTGAACCTCAGGCGCAGGAACGGATTTGAGCCTGAGCTTGCCGCCACGGGCATTTTGAATGACTTGTTTCATCGGCAATCTCTATCCATATTAATCATTGTGCGCGGGAAAAGATCGTAAACGGCGCCTATGTTTTCCATCGTTACCCAAATTTCAGCGAATCGGTAAGAGTTGTCCGCCACTCTGAGTTTCCGAACCCAGTTCATTGCTTGACCGCAACGATCAGACCCAGGGCTCCGATAAATTGCGAGGCTGAAAAAAAGCGCAGAGGGGCAATTCGATCGAGAAAAGAATCGAAATAGACTGCATTGCGAATCGGTTTAAAGCCACCTTGCTCCAGAAGTTGGCTGAACTCTTGCCATGACCATGTATGCACCTGAGCCCCCAGATGGAGATTCCTGCGCTGAAATAGTGCACGCGAGAGACTGCGCGAATTGGCAAAGCTGATGACAAGCACGCCGGAGGGCCGTAGCGCTGCGGAGAATCGGCGCAAAAGCTCGACGGGTTGCTGCTCGTACTCGATGACACTGGAACACACTACGGCATCGAATACTTCGCTTTGAGCTTCGAGCGGGCGCGCTTCGCAAAGTTGGAACTCCACTTCAAGGGCGTCGAGACGCTGCTGCCTGGCAGATAAGATCATCGCCGGCGAAGGGTCAAGCCCTAGCACGCGAAAGCCTCGACCGCCGAGCAATGCGGCGATCCGCCCTGGGCCGCAACCATAGTCGAGAATATAGCCATGGGAAGGAACGGACGAAATTGCGGCGGCCAGGAACAGATCGCCGCGCCGATAGCGGCCTGCATCGATCTGCTTGTCCACCTTGGCCGTAAAATCAGCGGCCGTTTGATCGAACAGGGTGGGGCCTCCGCTCACGGCATCGTTTTCCAAGTCTGTCTACCTCCCTATTAAGAAAGCGCATCTGATCCACGGCGCCTGGGCCTACTTCGTGCCGGACTCCTGCGCGCCAATTCTCCAAGTTATTCTTCTCGCCTGAACACTACGTGCTGCATGGCGTCGGCCACTCCCACCAGAGAGAACTTCATGCCAGTCTCGTTCATGAATTCGTTAAAGGCTCGAAATTCATGATCCATATGATTGAATTCATCGAAGTAGATGTAAGTCCCAGGGACGATTTGATCGTTCAACGATTTCAGGACGTAGATTGTTGATGAATACAGGTCGGCATCCAGATTCAGGACAAGCACTTCATGGTTCGGGCATTCATACTTTGGCAGGGTCTCGTCGAACCATCCTTTGAAAAACTTCACTCGTTTGTCGTCGATTTGTGGAATTATGCCCTCGGTAGAAAAATACCCTTTGGGAAAATCCGGATTCCAATCCTCGGGCAGTCCTTCAAAACTGTCGAAGCCATGCAAGTTGCTCTTTGGGTTGAGAAGAATCCTGGACCAGTGCCGCGTTGCATCGCCTTTGAATACGCCAAACTCCAGATATAAGACTGCGCGATTGGCGATTGCATTCCCAACCAGATCGAACAGTTGTTCCCGCTTCGGAAATCGTCGACCTGACCGATATCCTTTCTTTTGCATCCATCTGCCTAATTCCAGATATTTCAGCGTCTGGGCAAAAGCAGTAATCGCGCGAGCCGGGGCGCATCGGCCGACCCAAATCAGAAAGTATTTGACCCAGGATTGAACTCGCTTCGGCATCGCTATTCTTTCAGCCCTTCTCTTGGTTCCATTCAGGAAAATAAAGTCTACGTCTCACAAAGGAAAGTACAGCGCAAGCCATCGCCGCAAAGACAGCAATTCAAGAAAAGACGGTATACATCATTTGGACATCAATATGGATTAGAAAGTTTCCCCTGAAGGAAGCGTCGCAAATGCCCCGAAGAGAAAAAGTGCTGAATGCTAGTTTGAGTGCTCCCCTTCCGTCAGGGCAATGGGCGCTGAGTGCGCCGGCATGCGTGGAACAATCAGATTCAACCAGAATCTGCTGTATGCGCGGTGCGCTTCCTGGCTGCTCGAATAGACGGGTTTCTTGCCATCGATCAGTTTATAAATCCCCGGATGTGTCAACACCGTCATGATCAGCGCAGAAGTAAGTATTGTGGGATCCAAATCACGAATCCTGCCGATTTTGATGTTCATTTCCAAATATCCATTGATGGCCGAGAACACCGGCGAAAGGTTTTCCAGACAGAATTCGCCCGCTTTTGCGTGCAGCTCAATGAATGCGACCCCGATCAGACGCAGCAACTCCGGCCGAAAGTTAACTGTGTCGGCGAGCATCTCAACAATCCTCGGCAACACCACTTCCGGAGGATGGCCTGCCGTTAATCCCTCCAGCACGTCGCGGCGAAACTTGAACCCTGCCGAGTATGAGTCGAGAGACGCCCAAAAGAGATCTTCCTTGTTTTCAAAATGCCGGAAAAGAGTGTTTTCGCTGACCTCGGCAAGCCGGGCTATCTCACGCGTGGTCGTGGCGTAATATCCCTGGCGCGCAAACAACTGGCCTGCCGCTTGCAGAATCTTGTCCGCTCTCGCAGAGCTTTTGGGTGCCTTTGTCATTTATACGCACTCCACCCGAATACTGCAGGGCATCGTCCACCTGCACGAAACATTGCAACTTGCCGTAAGATCGCTGCGACTCGACCCCAAGCCACACCGGAGGGTCACTAATTTACATCGTGATTGGAGTTGAATCCAGAAGGGTACATCGCGAAGCGACGGAGAACTCGAAGGCCGGGGAAAAGCGATGTTCGAATTAACTCGTAGGAGAGCCCCTGTCAGCGGCGGCTGATCCCCAGGAACGCAAACTTGGGGCTTTACAAGAAGCAGCCAGCCCGTCAAAGCCTTGTTCCAAAGCTACCCTGTAATTAAGCGATTATCGATTCCAAATCTTCAGCGTCAACCTGGACTGCGGCGTGCTGGTTAATCAACTCGAGTGTCAGCACAAACCGCAAACTGTTGCTCTTTCTCACAAGAGTTCCCTGGATGCCCTGCATCACACCGCTTCTAATACGAACCTTTTCGCCGATCACAAAGTCGCGAAACGGTTCTATCCGATCACTGCAAGAGACGGAACGTAAGAACTCCACCTCGGAATCCGGAAGGGGGACAGCTTCTCTCCGGTTGCCGACAATCTGAAGCACACCGGGAGACTGGAGAACCTTCGCTCGCTCTCTGAAGTTAATGTGCACAAACAGGTAGGCCGGAAAAAGTGGCAGGGCGAGCTTGATTCTCTGCCGGTTCTTCCAGTTCCTGACAGTTTCATAGGTGGGAAGAAATGACTCGATCTCCCGCAGATCGAGATGCTTCAGAGCCGACTTTTCGTGTTGCGGAGCCGTGTAAACTGCGTACCAATTGCGTTGGTCCGCGCCGCCCATGATTACAGGGGGAAGCCACGTTTGAACGTTGATCGTTTGAACTGCGGCCTGCAGACTCACCTCGAACCTCTCGCTTCACTCATGCGTCGCGGCAACAATAGTGAGCGGCGTCCGGGGCGCTCACTTAGGTTGAAGCACAAAATGCTTCCCCCCTTTGCTGAATTTCAAGGCACGCATGGCTCCGCCATCGTGACTTAGCAAGTGAATTCCTGCTCAGCCCTTCATTCAATTATTATCGGCCGGCCACACTCGTCCGGCACAGACTCAACGGATCTCAACGCTAAACCTGGCAGCGCTTTGATAATCCTGGGGTTAAGTTTTGAAGCACACATCTGTTAAGGGGCGACCTGTTCTGGATTTGCAAGTCTCGATTTGCTATTGGCATGATCGTAAGTCAATACCGCCGTTTGTGCAACCTTCGATCTGTGGATTCAGCGCCCGTAGTTGCCAATGGGCCACTGTCTACAACCCGAGAGCGACTCACGTTCCCAATGATGAAAACGGCGCAAGCTATTGACAATAAATAACCTATGTCATGCATTTAAATGGAGTCCCAATCCGGGAACGGGAAGCCAAAAAGGCAAACAAGGGGGTTGCATCCTTGGCCAAACGCAAAATAAGCCACCCACCTGCGATTACGTGAGCACTTGCTGTCAATTCAATCTTCTGCACAGTTAATAGACGAGTGCGGCGACCAAAGAACCCAGGCAAAGCGCTTTCTCAGGCCGGCTTCCCTAGCCCGCCCAGCGGCAGTGAGACAAGTTCAATCTCATTCTTCGTGTCAATGAAAACCAGTTGAGCACAGGCGAGATATCGAACACTCCGAAGTAATACTAAAGAGTAATCTTGCGGGCAACAAAAGACGCATATATGCTTACTTATTTTTGAGATTACATTAGTAACGGGAGTTGATTGTACGGTTTGGTGACAATTTCTACGTCAAAGATTATGAATGCGTAATTCGCAAGACGGAACCGACCCTTTGAGCCCACACATTAGCCAGCACCTAACTATGGAGAACAACCTGTACCAGTTTGCTCTTGTGAGTCTTGCGCAAGAGGCCCTTTAGATCCCTCGAAAGGCACCCTAAATACAAGCGAATGTGGAGATTGATTGTGAAAGGGAAGAAAGCCCGCCTGTTGTCTATATTCGCGGCCTTGGTTACTGTCTCTTGCTTTGGTGGGACGCTCGGTTGGGCTGCGCCTAGCGCGACAACGACCACCCTGGCTGTATCGTCCAGCGGGAGTGCTGTGACGACGATTAAGTCCGGCAGCGTGACCGTGCTGACGGCGACAGTGGCTGCCGGGACCTCCGCAGTGACAACTGGACAGGTGAAGTTCTGCGATGCTTCCGCGGCTCACTGCACGGACATTCACCTTCTTGGCATTGGGCAGCTGACGAGCGCCGGCATTGCCACGCTGCAGTTCATTCCCGGTATCGGAAGCCACAGCTATAAGGCTATCTTTGCCGGAACCGCAGCCAACGCTACGAGCGTTTCCAACACTGCCACTCTCACTGTCACTGCCACGGCGCTAATTCCGACGACGACGTCGATAGCGCAGATCCAGAGCACAGGAAACTACACGCTGACAGCCACAGTGGCGGGCAACGGTGCGTCGGCTTCGCCCACTGGAACGGTTTCTTTCCTTGACACCAGCAATGGGAATGCTGTCTTGGGAACGGCGGCATTGGGCGCATCCGCAACCTCACTGAACTTCCTGAACCCTTCGAACCCGCCGACAGGCGCCAATCCTCTATCCATTGCAACGGGCGACTTCAATAATGACGGAATCCCAGACTTGGCCATAGCAAACTCCGGCAGCGGCACGGTCACGATACTTTTAGGCACGGGGAATGGAACGTTCACGCAAGCGGCTAACAGCCCGATCGTAGTGGGCGACTTTCCATGGTCCTTGGCAGTCAGTGACTTCAACGGAGACGGTAACGCAGACCTGGCCGTTGTCAATTATGGGGACAACTCCGTGACGATCCTCCTGGGCAACGGGGATGGAACGTTTACGCCGATGAGTCCGGTGGCATTGGGCAGTTCTCCCACTTTTCTGGCGGTGGGCGACTTCAACATGGACGGCGTGCCAGACATGGCGGTGGTAAATTCGGGCGGCGGCACGGTAACGATCCTTCTTGGCAACGGGAATGGAACGTTTACCCAAGCGGCTAATAGTCCCGTGCCGGTGTCCTATTCCTATTCCCTCGCGGTAGGAGACCTCAATGGAGATGGCATTCCGGACTTGGCCGTTGTGAGTGCCGTGGGCTACGTGGCGATCCTGCTGGGCAATGGCGATGGAACATTTTCCGCCCCGAGCAAAGTGTGGGTGGGAAACTCTCCCACTTACGCAGCGGTCGCAGACTTCAATGGAGACGGCATTGCGGACCTGGCCGAAGTCAATTACGCGGATGATACTTTGGAGGTCCTGCTTGGCAACGGCGATGGGACATTTGCAGCCCCTGTGAGCACGCTGGCAGTGGGTGTTAGCCCAATTTTCGTTGTTGTAGGGGACTTCAACGGGGACTCCATCCCGGATTTGGCGGTCGCAAACTCCGGCAGCAACACGGTCACCATCCTTCTGGGAAAAGGAGATGGAACGTTTACGCAAACCGCGAATAGCACGGTCGCGACTGGCGACGAACCGATTTTCTTAGCGGCAGGGGATTTAAACGGGGACGGCATCTCCGATCTCGCCACGGCGAACCTGGCTGACAGCACAGTAACGGCACTCTTGTCGCAACTGACTCGGACTGCGCAGGCTACGACAGGCATTTCGCCCCTTGGCATTGCCAACCACCTTGTCACGGCAAACTATCCAGGGGATACCAATTATGCCCCCAGCAATTCCGGCACTCTCGCACTGGCCGCACAGCCGGTTGCGCCAACCGTGCTTGTCACGCCATCATCCTCAAACATCACAACGGCACAGGGACTGACGGTGACGGTGGTGGTGAGCGGCGGAAGCGGCGCGCCGATACCAACCGGCACAGTGACCGTAACGGATGGCGGCTACAGTTCCACGGCAGCCACGCTCAGCGCGGGAACGGCGACTATCAGTATCCCCGCTGGGTCGTTGGCGCCCGGCGCCGACACACTTACGGCCAGCTACCTACCCAACTCTTCAAGTTCCGCAACCTACGACAGCAGTATCGGATCGGCCTCTATTACTGTCACAACTCCGGCGCCGACAACGCCTATCGTTTCGGTGACTCCGTCCTCGTCGAGTATCTCGATAACCCAGGGATTGACGGTGACGGTGGCAGTGAGCGGCGGAAGCGGCAGCGCCACGCCGACCGGATTTGTGACACTGATGAGCAGCAATCCTAACCCAGGGAGCGCTCCTCGGGTTTACGACACGTTTCAATACGCCAATGGCACCCTTATCGATGGAAAGACTGCCCAGTCGGGGAACTCCGTGTGGACGATTGAAAGTGATGGCATCGGAGAAGTGGAAGACACACACCTTATCAATAACGAGCCTTCCGGCGATGCTGGAACCATGTATGCCATGCTTGCGAATACATCCGAAGTTGGGGGGACGCCATCGCCAATCACCACCCTCGGGGGCACAATTCGCATGTGTCCTTCAGCATCCGGGACCTATGACCCCACTTATACCTCTGTTGGACTTATTGCCTTGAACAATGGTTCTTTTGCAAACTTCCTGGAGATAGGGTTTGGGCCTACAAGTTGGTGGGTCGATAAGGTGGTCAGCGGAAAAGGTACCTTCCTCCTGTCCGGCACTGAGAATCTCCCGGTAGATTGCACAACTAACTACACCGTCGAGATGATCATCAATCAGGCCGCAGGGACTCTTCAGGTAATCCCGCCGAATGGCGTACCTTCCACTGTCATCACCGACCCTGACATCACGACAATTAATGCGCAGTATGGAACCTGGGAGCCGGAGAACAACACCCCTTACAAATATATAGGGGAGTGGGGATCGGTTTGGATGGGCGGAGGTTACATTTCGCCGGTAGCCACGCTCAGCGCGGGAACGGCGACCATCAGTATCCCCGCCGGATCGCTGGCGCTCGGCTCCGGTACCCTGACTGCTACCTACACCCCGGACGCCTCTAGTGCAGCGACTTACAACGGTTCGGCAGGCACCTCTTCCAACGTGACCGTGGCCTTGGTGACGCCTTCAGTAACGGTGACCCCGTCCTCATACGGCATTTCTATTACCCAGGGGCTGACGGTAACCGTGGTGGTCAGCGGCGGAAGCGGCACACCCACACCAACGGGCGCCGCGAAGATCACGGGGGGTGGGTATACTTCAGCGGTGACCTTGCTGAGCGCGGGCACGGCGACGATCAGCATTCCAGCCGACTCGCTGGCGCCCGGCTCGGACACCCTGACAGCAAGTTACACTCCGGACGCTTCCAGTGCACCCACTTACAACGGATCCACGGGCATCTCTGCCGTCACTGTGGGCAACGCGACGCCCACAGTGACAGTGACTCCATCTTCATCCAGCATCACTTCCGTTCAGGGATTGACGGTAACGATCGCGGTCAGCGGTGGAAGCGGCGCACCAAATCCAACTGGCACGGCGACAGTCACAGGCGGCGGCTACACCTCTGCAGTGGTCACACTGAGTACGGGCTCGGCAACCATCAGCGTCCCAGCCGGCTCATTGGCGCTCGGCTCCGATATTCTGACGGCAAGTTACACTCCGGACGCGTCCAGTGCGCCTATCTACCACGGCAACACGGGCACATCTTCCGCCATCACCGTGGCCAAGGCTACGCCCACAGTGACGGTGACTCCGTCCTTCTCCAGCATCACAACCACTCAAGGGCTGACCGTAACAGTCGGGGTGAGCGGTCCAAGCGGCGCACCCACGCCAACCGGGACCCTGACGGTCGCCGGGGGCGGTTATACATCGGCAGCGTTCACGCTGAGCGCGGGCACGGCGACAATCAGCATCCCACCTGGGTCGCTGGCTGCCGGCTCTGACACTTTGACGGCAAGTTACACTCCGGGGCCTTCCAGCTCCCTGACTTACAACCGCTCCGCTGGCGCCTCCGCCGTCACCGTGGCCAAGGCAACACCCACAGTTACGGTAACTCCATCCTCCTCGATGATCACCACCACTGATGGGCTGATCGTGACAGTCCGGGTCAGCGGTGGAAGCGGCACGCCTGCAGCAACCGGCACGGTAACGATCGCGGGCGGCGGCTACACTTCAGCGGCGGCCGTGCTGAGCGATGGCGCAGCGACGATCGGAGTCCCTGCCGGGTCCCTGGCAATCGGCTCGGAGTCCTTGACAGCCAACTACATACCAGACTCTCTAAGTCTCCCGACCTACTACAGCGCTATCGGCGACTCTGTCAGCCTGACCGTGGCCAAGGCTACGCCTTCAGTGACGGTGACCCCGTCTTCATCCAGCATCACTCCCGCTCAGGGGCTGACGGTGACCGCGGTGGTCAGCGGCGGAAGCGGCACGCCTCCGCCAACAGGCTTCGTAACGATCGCAGGCGGCGGCTATACTTCAGCGGCGACCTTGCTGAGCGCGGGCTCGGCGACCATCGGCATCCCGGCCGGATCTCTGACGAACGGGGCCGACACCCTGACGGCCGCCTATGCGGGAGATCCAACGTACGGCAGTTCGGTTGGAAGCACAATCGTTACCGTTGCGCAGGTAGCGATCACACTAGGGAAGGTTTCACAAGTTGCTCCCGGATCAAGCGTTACCGTGACCGCCTCGATTCAGGCAGACAACGCATATTCGGGAACCGTGGATCTGAACTGTGCCTTGACGGCTTTCCCGGCCAACGCACAGAGTTTGCCAACCTGCAGCTTGAGCCCATCAAGTGTCACCATCGCATCTGGTCAAAGCGGAAGCACTGTCGTGACAGTGCTTACCACCGCTGCGGCAATCACAGCCGGCTCTCAGGCAACGCCGCGGAACCTGGGGGCGCTCAGCGGGGGAGGAGTGTTTCTTGCCGGAGTGCTGCTGTTCGGCATTTCGCCACGTCGCCGTCGTTGGATGTCGATGCTAATTCTACTTTGGGTGGTTGCCGCTGGTGGGACAATAGGTTGCGGTAACGGCGGGGGCACCGGCCTCAAGCAAGTTGGGACTAATACACCTGCAACGACCCAAGGCAGCTATACCTTCATGGTAACTGGGACTGACTCAATCAACCCGGCGATCGCTACTTCGACAAACTTCACCGTAACTGTGCAGTGAACGGGTTTCTTTTGCCTTCAGTACAGTATGTGAGCATAGGGGCAGGCCTTGTATTTGTCTGCGCCGGTCGACTTTGCCGGTGCCTTACAATCTAGGAAAATCGGAGCCGAATTGGTGAATTCGGATGAGACGATTGAGGCTACAGTGACTCTCGAAAACCCTAAATATTCTTACGGCATCGGAGCGGCAACTGGACGCGGTGCAGCCTTCTGCATGGCATTGAGGAAGAAAGGTCTGATACGGTGGCCTGACCGATTGCTTGGTCCCCGGCCTGGCTTGAAAGAAGTCACCTTGGTCTGCTGGTGTCTGTTTGTCTCCTGCCTTGTTGTCCCTATATCGGTTGCGCTCTGGTTCCATTGGAGGACTGGTTCGCTGGGTGATTTTGTCTATTTCTATGGCATCGGCCATCTTGCCAACGAGCATTCACCTGCAAAACTGTATGACTACGGTTTGCAACTGAAGATATTCAACCAGATTGAGCCCTTGCAGGAAGGGACTTGGGGCCCAAGCCCATATCCGCCGTTTGTGGCCCTTTTCTTTAGTCCGTTCGCGCGAGTTCCCTTCAGATTGGCTTACATTCTGTGGCTTGGAATCTCGTTGGCTCTTTACTTGGTGGGAGTCATGGCCACCATCAAAGGGACTTTTCCAAAGGAACGCCTTAAAGGCTCTTTGGCGCTCTGTTTTGCTCTTGCTTATCCACCGTTTCTGATGAACACCCTGATGAATGGGCAGCTCGCATCGGTGGCAGTTTGCTGCACTGGTCTTGCAATCGCGCTGGAGAGAAGATCGAAGCCGATCGTGAGTGGGCTTGCACTCTCGGTTCTTACCTACAAGCCGACCCTCCTTATCCTCCTTCTGCCCATGCTGCTTCTCACTCGGAGACTCAAGACGCTCGTAGGATTCGTGACTGGAACTGCGATTCTGGTTCTGGTTTCCACGGTATCGATGGGGGACCAGGTCTGGCCGGTATACGCGCACTTTCTTCGTCTTTTTGGACAGGTCTCTCGAACCGAAGGTCGAACAGCCCTTCTGCGCTGGCAATTTGTGGATTTGAACTCGCTCTCATACGCTGTTCCGCGCGGGCGATCGGGACTCGGATTGACCATCCTGATCGGCGTGGCGATTATGGCGCTGTTATGGCTTGCAATACTTCTATGGAAGTCCTCCGCGGGCAGCAAGCCAGTGCAAAGCCTGGCCTGGGCGACTGTAATAACCTGGACGCTGGTTCTGAATGTCTATGTTCCGATTTACGACTCAATTCTGTTGACGGTCGCTCTGCTTCTAACGCTTGGCGCGCTTCGCGATCTTGAGTGGAACCATGCCGGCGGGTGGTTTATCTCTCTTGCGGTTTTGATCATTGCAGTTTCCTGGATTACTGAACCGATTGCAAAGAGCCATGGTATTCAGCTTCTGACGATCTTGCTTTTCGCGCTTGGATTGTGGCAGGCCGCTCAACTGCAACGGGCAATGCAGTTCCGCACCCCATTCAATGGCGTTGTGCAGTCCGCCGTCGAACGAAACAATCACCTGGAAAACCTCCCCGGCTAGCCGACGCGTTTCCTCCCTCGGCAGGTGGCGATCAGACATCGCTTGGTAGGCCGAGGACATGCGAGGGATCGCGCCTCTTGCCTGCTGGCAGCGCGCCGATAACACCCCAAGACGCACATAATCTTCCTTGCGCACCTTCGGTTCGGCCCATTCGATGAGGGCGTGGTTGCGCGCAAACGCCTCCGCTCATGCCTGATACTCGTTGGTTCGCCGCGACAGCACTTCCCTGCCGATCACCGGCTCGCCCACTACGTTCTGAAAGAGATACGACACCTGCCCCCGACGGGACAGGCCGCCCAGATATCCGTTGATCACCACCCAGTCGAAACTGTCGGATACAAAGAGCAGCAGGCTGCCAAACAGCCTTGTGAATGTCTCCACCGGTCGCCCTCCCGCGGTCACGTCTTGACAACAAGATCATCGGACAGACGACCGGTAGAGGCAAATTTCAAACATGTTTGGCTAGTGTTATGCTTTGCCTGAGACTTGCTGCCCGCACTCAGGGGTCCTCTAAGGACATTTCGCTTGAGGCCGATTGGAAGAGAAACCGGCATCTCGCAAAGGCTCAACAAGGCGCATGACGATCTGACCACCCATGATGAAACGAGGATAGTAGACATGTATGAGGAAATGACTTCGCTTGAGCGGTGCATCGCGACGATCCGGCTTCAGCCCCACGATCGTGTTCCGGTGGACCTCCACAATTTCATGATGACGTTGATCGGCAGCAATCTGCCTCCTATGAAGCTCTACACCGATGGGCAGCTTCTCGGAGAGGCGCAGGTGGCAGCGTGGAAGAGATTCGGACATGACATGCTCGTGGTTGAAAACGGTACCGGAGCACTGGCGGAGGCCTGCGGCTGCAAAGTGAGCTACCTTCCGGGCAGCGCTCCGGTAATCGAAGGCCACCTTCTTGGAGATCTCGCCGAGGTATCGAAACTGAAGATGCCTGACCCTTGGAAATCTCCGTTATGCCGCGCGGCGCTTGAAGCCACGCGGCTTGTGCTGGATCAACTCGGCGATCAAGTCTTTGTCATGGGACGCGCCGATCAGGGGCCTTTCAGCCTGGCTTGTATGATCGCCGGTCCAGAGACCTTGATGATAGAAATGGCGGCCGGGGAAGAAGATACGCATATCTTCGAACTGCTCGAGTATACGAGCGATGCTTACATACTCTACGCCAGGTTATTCAAGGAAATGGGATGCCCAGGGACTTCGGCTGGAGAGGCACAGGGCTCTCCGGATGTAATATCACCTGCCATGTACGAGAAGTACTGTCTTCCCTTTGCCAAGAAGATTGTGCGGGCCCTCCAGAGCGACGACTTTTCCCTGGCCTACCATATCTGCGGTAACACCACCCGCATCATCGATCGGATGACTCAGACAGGCGCCAGCATCCTTGAATTCGATTACAAATGCGACAAGGCCAAAGCCAAGAAAGCGACTGCGGGCAAGACCACGCTCCTGGGACCCATCGATCCGAGCGGCGTGTTGCATGAAGGTTCGATTCAGGATGTAGAGAGGGCCTGTCGGGAAGCCCTGGAAGTGCTCGCGCCGGGCGGCGGCTTCATCCTCGGCCCGGGTTGCGCTCTGCCGCGAACCACGCCGCCGGAGAACATTGACAAACTCATCGAGTGCGCAAGAGTCTACGGCCAATACTAGATTGAGAGGCTCCGCCTGCGCCGTGGACCTTTGTTCGCATAGAAACAAACGTGACTGCTGGAAGTGCGCAGAAGGCGTTCGACCAGGATCCGCTCTATCGCGAGTTTGTGCTTCGCGTTTCCCTCGCCGAAGAATCTACGGCACACGCTGTCGGCTCCGTCACCAATCTATGCCCGACAGGCTCCTAGTGTACTGAGTCATTAATTC
>PLOG01000132.1 GCA_003142935.1 Acidobacteriaceae bacterium | reverse complement strand
TGTCATACACGGCGCTACATTCCGGCGATTACACGGACACGCGGTCGCGGAGCTAGCTCCGGGTCAGCTTCCTGATCCGTTCCGCTTGTGCGGGCCACTGCGAGGCCAACGCCGCATAACTTGCGTTCCGGTAATCGGCGAAGTCGAAGCCGGGGGTTACGGTGCAGCCTAGCAGAGCGACCTTTCCGTCGCCGATGAGACGCGTGCCTTGCCAGACGCCGGCGGGGACGACGAGTTGCACATGCTGCCCGGCCGCGAGATCCGATCCAAGAGTGAAAAGCGCGGAGCGTCCGTCGGGGTAGAGTTGGAGCATCTCCACCGGGTCGCCGAGATAGAAGTGGAAGATTTCGTCGGAATCGAGAACATGCATCTCGGAGAAGGTCCCCGGCTCAAGCAGATAGTAGATGGCCGTGCCCTGGGCCCGCGTGCCGCGCGGCAGGGCCAGAGATCCCGATGAGGTGTAGGTGCGGCGAAAGAAACCGCCCTCCACCGGATGCGGCTCCAGCTTGAGCAGCGCCTTGATCTCGCCGGGAGTTATCAACGTGGTCATCATCACAGAGGATAGCAGCGCAATCGCCGTAAAATATGTCTATGAACGTGGTTGTTTATTCAACTTCGTGGTGCCGGGACTGCCGCGCGGCCAAGCAATTTCTCGATGTGCACGGCATTGGTTATGCAGAGATCGATGTAGACGCCGATCCTGCCGCGTCGGCCGAGGTGATTCGCCACGTGGGCAAGCGCGCCATTCCGCAACTGGTGATCGACGGGGAGTGGTTTCAGCCCTATGCGCCGGGGCGCGGGCTTCTGCTCGACGAACTCTCCAAGCGTTTAGGTATTCCTCGCGTCTGAAGACGTTCCCCTCGTACAATCGAAGAGTTGGCATGTGCGCAACGGAGCGAGATCGGTTTGAGGAATGGCATTGAGGAATAAGCATTCCCTCAGGGGCTAAAGCCCGCGTTCCTATTGCTTAGCTGGATGTACGGGCTAAAGCCCGTACCCTTCAAGGGCCATACCCTTCAAGGCCGCTTTAAACAAATGGGGAAGATACTTTAAGAGCCCCGCTGCAAGGAGATTACCGTTGATCGAACGCTATACACGCCCGGCAATGAGCCGCATCTGGACCGAGGAGACCAAGTACAAATGCTGGCTTGAGGTGGAAGCGGCGGCCAGTATAGTGCTGGCCGAGGACGGCGTGATTCCCACTGCGGCCGCTGAGGCCATTGCGACCAAGGCCAGCGTCTCCGCGGCTCGCGTGGCCGAGATCGAAGCCGAAGTGAAGCACGACGTGATCGCCTTTACGACGGCTGTTGCAGAAAGTTTGAAAAACCAAGGCCTGGAGGGCCAGTCCCGCTGGCTGCACTACGGGCTTACCTCGAACGACATCGTCGACACGGCGCAGGCTCTCCAAGTCAAAGAAGCATCTGCGATGCTCCGCACCGGGCTGCTGGCGTTTCTGGCGGTGCTCAAGCGGCGGGCTCTGGAGTTCAAGCACACGCCGACGATCGGGCGAACGCATGGCATTCATGCGGAGCCGACGACGTTTGGGCTGAAGCTGCTGAACTGGTATGCCGAGATGGAACGCAACCTGGCCCGCTTCGACGCAGCGGCCGAAGACATGCGCGTGGGTAAACTCTCCGGGGCGGTGGGGACTTTTGGCCATCTGAAGCCGGAGCACGAGGAGCGCATCTGTGCGCGGCTGGGGCTGAAGCCTGCGCCGGTGGCTACGCAGGTGATCCAGCGCGACCGGCACGCAGCGTACATTTCGACGCTGGCGATTCTCGGTAGCACGCTCGACAAGATTGCTGTCGAAGTGCGGCACCTGCAGCGGACTGAGGTGCGCGAGGCGCAAGAGTACTTCAGCGAGAAGCAGAAGGGCTCGTCGGCGATGCCGCACAAGAAGAACCCGATTACTTCGGAACAGATCAGCGGGCTGGCGCGAGTGCTGAGGGGCAACGCGCAGGCGGCGTTTGAGGATATCGCTCTATGGCATGAGCGGGACATTTCGCATTCTTCGGTGGAGCGGGTGATTTTTCCGGACTCGACGATTCTGGTGGATTATCTGCTGGCGAAGGCGACCGATCTCATCGATCGGCTGTTGGTGTATCCCGAGCGGATGAAGAAGAATCTTGAATTGACCGGTGGGCTGATTTTTAGCGGGCAGTTGCTGCTCGACCTGGCCGAGGCCGGGATGCTGCGCGAAGATGCTTACCGGCTGGTGCAGGCTCATGCCATGCAGTCGTGGAAAGAGGATCTGATTTTCCGCGATGAAGTGGCGAAGGATGCGAAGATTAGCGGACTGCTCTCGCCGGAGAAGCTCGCGATGACATTCGATTACACGCGGCAGTTGGGGAATGTGGACGCGATCTTCAAGCGCGTTTTGGGCGAGTAGGAATATGGAAGCCATACTGACTGTCGCATTAACGGGGGCGTCGGGCGCGGTGTTTGGGCGCGAGATGTTGCGCGCGCTGGAGGCGGATAGCCGCGTGACGCGCGTTCATTTTGTGGCTTCAGAGAATTCGCTGCGGGTGCTGGCGGAGGAGCTTGGCGTCTCGGGCAGGAATGGGCTGCTTGAAAAACTGCTGGGCGCCGAGCCGGCGAAGACGGTACAGCTTTCCGATGCGGATATCGGCGCGGCCATTGCCAGCGGCAGCCACCCTTCGAACGGCATGATCATTCTGCCGTGTTCGATGGGCACGCTGGCGGCGATTGCGAATGGGCTTGCCAACTCGCTGATTGCCCGCGCTGCCGATGTCACGCTCAAGGAGCGGCGGCCGCTGGTGCTCTGCGTGCGGGAGACGCCGTTCAATCGGATTCATCTGCGCAATATGACGCTGGCCGCGGAAGCCGGCGCCACCATCTTTCCCTGCATTCCGGCGTTCTACTTCAAGCCCACCGATTCCACAGAGATGGCGCGACAGTTTGTGGATAGGGTGCTGGCGCATATTGGTCTGCCGCAGCCGGGGGCGTATGTTTGGAAGGCGGAGGAGTAGGGTACCCAAATAAGGCAGTCGCTTGGCGGGAATGACATGCCGAAGGATGCGAAAAACTTACTCGGGATTTGGCAGAGTTCACTTCTTGCGCTGTCCGGTTTGCACACGAAGGAATGGGAGAAACAGTGGGGGGTAGCCGATTCGCTGGATCGTCTCCTGAACGTATTGCCGGCAGTATGGCCAGCAATTAAAGATGGCGTTTCCATCCTTAAACGCTTTGGTCTGCTCCGTCGTCGGCGTGAATTCTGGTCGCAACAGGTAGGTCACTTCGAATGTGCATTCCACGCAGAATGCAGTCTTGTTCTTCGGTTGGTCTCCTTTTCTTGATCCTGCCAGACGAAAGCTAACCTC
This sequence comes from Acidobacteriaceae bacterium, assembly GCA_003142935.1. Taxonomy (GTDB): domain Bacteria; phylum Acidobacteriota; class Terriglobia; order Terriglobales; family Acidobacteriaceae; genus Telmatobacter. Next base: position 15,453 of record PLOG01000132.1, on the reverse strand, counting down.
AACCAAGAGTTGGCCAGCAGGGCCATCGACCTGTTTAGCTTTCACCCCCATCGAGACAGAAACGAGGTCTTTAATGGCAATCTCAGGGCGATCTGTTGTGACCTTTGAGCGCGCAAGGCGGACGTTACTGATTTGTGCGTTCTGATGCACTGCAATTGCCAGTTGCGTTTCTTCTTTTGTCTGGAGAATTGTGAAATTGTTCATGCTGCGTACCCTGAACGAGTGTCGGAACCGCGAGATTTCGATAGAGCAATTCCGGGCCCCTCCCACCGAAAGTTAGGGCCGCAATCGCGCACAGACAGTTGATCGTCCGGCTTGAAGGTCGGCAGGAGGCCCTTCGACGCGAAATTGTAGATCGTGTCGGAGGAGATATGAATTCGGAGGGTGTGCATCTCAGTGTCGTCCATACTTTCGCAGGTGGACTCGCCTTCGTCATTCGCATCGATCTTGACGGTTGCACCAAGTGCATGCACGACCTCTGCAAGCGTCCGGACAGTCATGTTGGCTTTTCCATTCAAGAGTTGCGACACGAACGCGGGAGTCTTGTTCAGCAGGCGCGCGAGATCGGCACGTTTCATATTTCGGCGCTCCAGCAAATCACAGATCAGCTGTGCTGTGTCAGCAATAAGCCCCTCAATTGCATAGAGCTTCCTGAATTCCGGGTCCAACATCAGTTCATCAAATTTCGTGGTCATGGCTACTTTCTCTTCGTTTTCTGATCGGTGATCAAAAGGATTTTGGCTGAGGCTGCGTCTTCGGCAAGGATCTTCCTAGCCCTCTCGATTTGCGAATGCGGTGTCTTGTCTTTCTTCTTCCAGAACCCGTGTGTGATGAGAAGCAGTCCCTTCTCGTATTGCGCGTAAGCGTAGGGCATTCGGATCTGGAACGACTTGAATTCGTAGAGTCCATCTTCGAGGTCGCCGAACTTCTGCGGGTTGGAATACTTTCCATGATCGCCCAGAATTCGAAAGAGACTCACCAGTTTGGCTTGATCGGCTTTGGGCAATTGATCGAAGAACTCCTCCGCAGGATATGAGCCGTCATAGTCGCGGGCGAACGCAATCCTGAACCTCATTCCGGGATATATCACCCTTCGTTCGGCGCTCAATCACCATCCTCCGAATATTAAGCTATAGTTTAACAGTGCGCAAGATTTTATCTGCAATTTTTTTATGCGGAAACACGCTCAGTTCTGTTATAGCTCTAGCCCAAATTGGGAATTGACAACAGCTTACGCCCCAAACCCCAGGGTGTAAACGACATTCGCCGTCCCTTACCGGACCGTTCCGATGGTACCGTATTTGACTTTTGCGACCTCGCCCGTCGATACTTCCAGCAATGCCAAACTCAAGGAAACACGGAATTGCGGTCATGGCCATGTGTATGTGTATGGTATGCGGGCCTGTCCGTGCGGCTTGGGAACGGCGAATGCGCTAGCGCAACCGATCTTGAAGTCAAACGGCCCGGGTCCTGAACAGGATGCGGGCCGTTTTTTGATGCCTGCCGCCACCAAGGACTCTGGCCGCATGATTTCGTGCCTTGAATTTCTGCTATCCCAGGTCCCAAAATCGGGACCTGGGGCACCCAGAGTTGGTACAACTTCAAGCGGTCAGAAACCAAGCGCAATTACCCGCAGCGCCCAGCAATTTTTTGCCACACAAGAATTAATTCACACGAAACTGAAGGAGCGAACCATGTCCGAAGCGAAGCAACAGCTTGCCACCCTTGCCGTCCACGCCGGCCAGGTCCCCGACCCAACCACCGGATCGAGGGCCGTGCCCATTTACCAAACCACCTCCTATGTTTTCCAGGACGCGGACCACGCCGCGCGGCTGTTTGCGTTGCAGGAGTTCGGCAACATCTACACCCGCATCATGAACCCCACTACCGACGTGTTTGAAAAGCGCGTGGCGGCTCTTGAAGGCGGAGCGGCGGGGCTGGCAACGGCCTCGGGCCAGGCGGCGGAGACGCTGGTTGCGACCACGCTGGCTTCGGCGGGAGACGAAATTGTGTCCACCACGTCGCTCTATGGAGGAACCTACAACCTCTACCACTACACGCTGCCCAAGCTGGGCATTACGGTGCGTTTTGTGGATGCCGACGACTTCGACGGTCTGCGCGCGGCCATCAACGAGAAGACGCGCGCGGTTTACACCGAGACCCTGGGCAACCCCAAGCTGGATATCGCGGACATTGAAAAGCTGGCCGCCATTGCCCACGAAAACAAGCTGCCGCTGGTCATCGACAACACCTCGGCCTCGCCGGCGCTGGTGCGGCCGATCGAGTGGGGCGCGGACATTGTGCTCAACTCCGCCACCAAATTTCTGGGTGGCCACGGCACCGCCATCGGCGGCATCATTGTGGACGCGGGCAAGTTCGACTGGGCCGCCTCAGGCCGCTTCAAGGACTTCTCCGAGCCCGATCCTTCCTACCACGGCCTCTCCTACACCACGGCTTTCGGACCGCTAGCATTTATTCTCAAGGCCCGCGTGCAGGGGCTGCGCGATACCGGAGCGGCACTGTCGCCCTTCAATGCCTTCCTGCTGCTTCAGGGCATCGAAACGCTGCACCTGCGCATGGAGCGGCACTCGCAGAACGCGCTGGCCGTAGCCAAGCACCTTCAAAAGCATCCCGGCGTCGAATGGGTGAACTATCCAGGGCTTGAGTCGAGCCCCTATTACGAGCGGGCAAAGAAGTATCTTCCCGCGGGACAAGGCTCGCTGGTGACATTCGGCATCAAGGGTGGTTTCGATGCAGGAAAGAAGCTGATCAATTCGCTCAAACTTTTCTCGCTGCTGGCTAATATCGGCGATGCCAAGTCGCTGGTGATCCACCCAGCCTCGACTACGCATCAGCAACTTTCAGTCGAGGAACAAGCGGCAACCGGCGTGACTCCCGAACTGGTGCGGCTATCGGTGGGTATCGAGGACGTGCGCGATCAAATCGCCGACCTCAACCAGGCCATTGAAGCTGCCAACGGTTGTACCGTCTAGGCCAAAACCGCGAACGATGCTGCACAATAAGAAGTGATATGACCGAAATCCGACCAGGGACCAGCGCCGCGCCTTCCGCGTCTGCCGGCAAAGCGAAGATTCTGGAGCCCACCTACGAAGGCGATTTTGTGCTCAGCGAGCCAATGTCGCTGGAGTGCGGACGCACGCTGGCTAATCCCACGCTGCATTATGCGGTCTACGGCCGACTGAATGCAGCGCGGGACAATGCGGTGCTGGTTTGTCACGCGCTGACCGGCTCGGCGCTGGTGGGCGCCTGGTGGCCGGAGATATTCGCGCAGGGCGCGGTGCTGTCGCTGGAGCACGATTTCGTGATCTGTATCAACATGCTTGGTTCGTGTTATGGCTCTACCGGACCGGGCTCGGTGGATCCTGAAACCGGCGAGGCCTACGGGCCAGATTTTCCGCTGGTTTCCATTCGCGACAATGTTCGGGCCCAGGCCCAATTGCTCGACTCTCTGGGAATTCGAAAGCTGCGCCTGGTTCTGGGCGGCTCCATTGGCGGCATGCAGGCGCTGGATTGGACCATCCTTCATCCAAATCGCGTGGAGCGGGGGCTCATCATCGGCGTGGCGCCGCTGGGGGCCATGGGTTTGGCTTTGAATCACTTGCAGCGCCAGGCCATCCTGCACGATCCGGACTGGGCGGAGGGCCGCTATCTTCCCCAGCGGCCACCAAGGCGCGGCCTGGCGCTGGCCCGCCAGATCGGGATGATCAGCTACAAATCCGCACCTCTGTTTGAAGAGCGTTTTGGCCGCAATCCCAACCGCAGCGGCGACGATCCCTGGTGCGTGGATGAAAAGGGAAGCGGCTTGATCGGCGGACGTTTCGACATTGCCGGCTACCTGGACCTTCAGGGGCAACGCTTCATTGAGCGCTTCGACGCCAATGCTTACCTGGCTATTTTGCGGACCATGGATACCTGGGATCCGCTGCGCGGCTGCTCCTCGGCTGAGGAGGCTTTCGGCCGCATCCGCGCCCAGTTGAGCTTTGTGGGCATCAGCTCGGATTGGCTGTTTCCGGCCGAGACGGTGCGCGAATTTGCCACTACGATTCGCGCCGCGGGCGTTCGAGCCGACTACCGGGAGATGATCAGCGCCCATGGGCATGACGCCTTTCTTGCCGAGCAGGCCGACCTGGTGAGACTGCTCCAATAGGCGGAAATACCCGGCGGGTTCGCTCCGCTGGCCCCAAAGAGGCATTTTCATTCGGTCTTTCCACCTTTTATGGTCGTCAAGTGATTGTCAGGTTACGGTTCGGCCCTACCGGCGGGACAGCGGTACCCGGCAATGGGTGCCGACGGTGTGGCCCGTGTTTGACTTTCCGTACAACTTTGCTTGTCACGGGCGGCGCGGCTTTCTATAATCCAAACCAACACTGCAAAGGAAGCTGTGATATCGTTAATCCGGCACCCCGGCGCACAACCGACACCTAGAATGGTTGCGAATTCCGCTGGCGAGTGCCTGATTATCAATCTCGATTTCTGTAATTCCCAGGAGCACTGCATGAAGAAGTTAGTTTTGGCAGCGGTGATGGCATTGGTGAGCCTCAGCGTTGTTACCGCGCCCACGTTGCGAGCCCAGGATTCCGGTCAGCTCACCATCCAGAACCCCGCCGAATTCAACGCGTATCAAACCGCCAGCACACAGAGCGATCCAGCGGCCAAAGCCAAGGCCCTGGAGGATTTCCTCGCCGCCTATCCGCAGAGCGTGGCCAAGAAACCTGCCCTCGACGATTTGATTAGTGCCTACCAGCAGATAGGCGACGCCGACAAGGAACTCGGCGCTGTTAACCGCCTGCTGCAGGTGGATCCGACCAATATGAAGGCGATCTACATCGCGGTTGCCCTCAAGAGGAGCCAGTGCCTGAAGACCGCTGACCCGCAGACTTGCGATGACGCCGCCGCGCTTGCACAGAAAGGCCTGACGGTTCCCAAAGGCGCCGATGTCTCCGATTCCGATTGGGCAAAGATGACCAGCGCGACTTACCCGATCTACGACTCGGCCATCGCCCTCGATGACCTGAATTCGAAAAAGGACTCCAAGGCCGCTGAAGACGAGTACAAGAAAGAGCTGAACCTGTTTCCGCTTCCAGCGACGACCAGCGGCACGGCGCTGGTGGATACCCTGCAACTGGCCGAGGCGTATGCCAAGCCGGATGCCAGGGACATGGTGCAGGCGATCTGGTTCTATGCGCGCGCGTGGAACTTCGCCCCCCCGGCCTACAAGGCGCAGATCGAGCCCAAGCTGGAGTACTGGTACAAGCGTTATCACGGCAACCTGGATGGCCTGGATGCGGTGAAGACTGCATCGCAAGCCACGCTCTTCAAGCCCGATTCGTTTACGATCGCGCCTGCTCCGACGCCGCCGGAGATCGTGCACAACGTGCTGGCAAGCACACCCGATCTGACCAAGCTCAACCTTGAGGACAAGGAATTCATCCTTGCCAACGGCAACCAGGCCGATGCCCAGAAGCTGTGGGCCGTGCTGCAGAATCAGGCGACTCCGGTTCCGGGAGTGGTGATCGACGCCTCGGCGACGGTGCTGAAGATCGCCGCAACCACGGCGGCCAGCGTCAAGCCGAAGGAGTTTCAAGTCAAGCTGACCACTCCGGTCGCTTGCGCAGCGGCTCCCGCGGCCCCCTCCGACGTCAAGGCCGCGCAGGATTACATTCTCGCCAACGGCGTCAAGGCCGATACGGATGCGCTCGGGGATATCCTGACCGATCCGGCTTCGAAGATCAAGAAGCTGTCGGTTGAGCCCGCGGTTGGCACCATCAATGTGGCCGTCACTCAAGACTCGAAAGACAACAAGAGCGCGGACTTCATCGTCAACCTGAAGGAACCGGTGTCCTGCAAAGAAGCGCCGGTAGCCGGATTCGAGTACAAGCTGCAGCCCGCCGATGAACTGGATGCAACCTACGACAAGTACTCAGCGGTTCCAGCCTCAGGCACCAGGGGAGCCACCGCGCAGATCGTGCTGCGGGATGGATTCATTCAGTCGGAGAAGAAGGCAGCCCCGGTGCACCACCCCGTGGCCAAGCCAGCCGCCGGTCACCATACGGCTCACTGAGCAACGAATAACCGGCCGGCCATCTTTTTTGGCCGGCCGCACAATTCGCCGTTCCGCAATTCGCAGTTCCTGGGATCATGAGGGGCAGTCTGTATCGGGCTGCCCTTTTTGTGCCCGATGGACTGGCCGGGCTGCTTCCCCAGGCTACTCGCCCAGCATGATGCGCTGAATTCGAGAGGCGCGCCCTGTTTCCGGATCGCAGGCAATCAGGGCGGCGCACATCTTCGGGTTTCCCTTGGCGGCCTCAAACTTGCCCGGCATGCCGGTGAGAAACCGGTGCAGCACCAACTCCTTTTCGACGCCGATNNACGCTGTCGTAGGGGCCGCTCATGCCCACGTCGGTCTGGTAGGCGGTTCCGCCGGGCAGCACCCGCTCGTCGGCGGTGGGAACGTGGGTATGCGTGCCCAGGACCGCCGTCACGCGGCCATCCAGGTGCCAACCCATAGCCACCTTTTCGCTGGTCGCCTCGGCGTGGAAGTCCACCAGGATCACTTTGGCTTTGACGGTGGCGAGCAGGGAATCGGCAGCGTGGAAGGGATCGTCGGTTGCGTTCATGAAGACGCGGCCCATCAGTTGCACAACGGCGAAGGGCACGCCGCCGCGCGTGACGCCTTCAAAGACTCCGTAGCCGGGCAGGCCCTTTTGCAGATTTGCAGGCCGCAGCACGCGGCGAGGCCGCTCCTGGCTGTCGGCGGGCGCCGATTTCAGGTAATCGACAAGCTCGCGCTTGTCCCAGACATGGTTGCCGGTAGTCAGCACGTCCGCGCCCAGGTCGAAGATGTCCTCGGCAATCTGGGGCGTGACACCGAAGCCGCCGGCGGCGTTTTCGGCATTGATGACGACCAGATCGACTTCGTGCGCGGCGATCACGTGGCCGATGTGCTCGCGCACGATGCGGCGTCCCGCGCTGCCGAAGATGTCGCCGATAAAGAGAATGTTCAAAAGTGCAGCTCCTAGCTTCTAGCTTTCAGGTCTTTGACCGGGTGAATTCGCATCTTGAGTCCGTGCTTTCCCAGGTGCCCAAAAGCGAGGCACCTGGGGCACCCATACTTGGTACAAGAACAAGCGGTCACAGACCGGGCTTTTAGCCAAAGTCGGTGTTTGCGGCGTCAGGCCTTCGTTTCAGTCTCAGGTTCGGTACTCTGCGCCCTGTTGCGCATGAGCGGGAAGAGGATTACGTCGCGGATGGATTTGGAGCCGGTCAACAGCATCACCAGGCGGTCTACGCCGAGGCCCTCGCCGCCGGTAGGAGGCAAGCCGTAGGCCAAGGCGCGGACGTAGTCTTCGTCCATCTGGTGGGCTTCGTCGTCGCCCGCGGCACGCTGCGCAAGCTGCTCGGCAAAGCGCTTGTGCTGCTCGACGGGATCGTTGAGCTCGCTGAAGGCGTTGCCTAGCTCAAAGCCGCCGATGTAGAACTCAAAGCGTTCAACCCAATCGGGATCGTCGGGCGTTTGCTTCGAGAGCGGCGAAACGGCGGTCGGAAACTCGTAGATGATGGTGGGCTGGATGAGGTGGTGTTCGGCGAGCATTTCGAATATTGCCGCGTATACTTTGCCATCGTAATGCTTCAAGGTCCTATTCAAAGTCCATCTATTTGTATCTGCAGTCACCATCGAGTCCGTGATTGTTTGTATTCTTTCTTTTGTCTCGGGCAAATCCATTTCGGTCCGTTCTGGGTGGGCAAGAAATGTGTTATGGATATGCTCCCGTTCTGCTCCCAGCCGCTGATGTTTTTGATCAAAATGTGCTTCGAGAGTTTCGACGAAAGGCGTGAACTTGTATAGATCGGCTAGATCATCGAGTCGTGGAATTGGAGATGCATTTTCCGGCCACCACTTGATGATCGCTTCTCGCATGGACATCCGCGTCCACTTGCCGAGGTCGATCTCCACGTCGTTGAACGTCGTCAGCGTCGTTCCGTTTGCCTCGCGGGCAACAAATTCGATCATCTCCTCGGTGATCTGCATCAGGTCGTGGTAGTTCGCGTAGGCCTGGTAGAACTCCAGCATGGTGAACTCGGGATTGTGCTGCGTGCTTACGCCTTCGTTGCGGAAGTTGCGGTTGATCTCGTAGACCCGGTCGAGGCCGCCGACGACGAGGCGCTTGAGGTAAAGCTCCGGGGCGATGCGCAGAAAAAGATCCTGGTCGAGCGCGTTGTGATGCGTCTTGAAGGGCCGCGCCGCCGCGCCGCCTGCGATCTGCTGCATCATCGGCGTTTCCACTTCAAGATATCCGCGCTCATCGAAGAACTGCCGCAGCGCCTTCAGGGTTTTGGCGCGCTTGACGAAGACTTCGCGGCTTTCGAGATTCGTGAACAGGTCCACGTAGCGCTGGCGGTAGCGCAACTCCACGTCCGCGAGGCCGTGGAACTTCTCCGGCAGCGCCAGCATGGCCTTGGAGAGGAAGGTGAGCCGCTCGACGTGCACCGTCAACTCGCCGGTGCGGGTGCGGAACAGGTAGCCGGAGACGCCGATGTGGTCGCCCATGTCGAGGAGCTTGTAGAGCGCGAAGCCCTGTTCGCCGACCGCGTCGAGGCGGACATAAATCTGCAGCCGCTGGCCCTGCTGCTGGAGCGTGGCAAAGCCGGCCTTGCCCTGGGCGCGGATGGCCATGATGCGCCCGGCAACGGCCACGGTTGTGCGATTGGCCTCGAGATCCTCGGCCTGCGCCTCGCCCCACTTCGCGCGCACCTGGGGTATGGTGTGCGAGGCAGGAAACTGGTTGGGATACGCCGACTGGCCCAACTTCTCAATTTCTACCAATTTGGCCTTGCGCAGATCGAAAAGACTGCGCTCAAACTCCGAATCGAACTCCATGTTTCCTTCTTTTGAGCCGTTTTTGGTCCAATCGTCAGTATAGCGTCCGGTATGCGCCGGAGATGAGAGCCTGGAAGCTGGCCACGTCAAAACCGAAATAGACGGCGTGGTGCTTTCGCGTTGGAGCGCCTTGGTAGCCCGTGGTGGAAGTTGAAGCGGTCAAAAACCATCCCTCGGGGACTAGACAGTCTGCGGAAGAAGGTCCGAATTTGATTTTGGCGCGAATTGGAGTTTTGCAGGGGCTAAAGCCCAGGTTCATTTTGCGGCATTTGCGGCCCGACTGAGGCCGTGCCCATTCAAAGCCCGACTTTCACCACGGGCCGTTAGCCGTGTATAACCACGGTAGATGGCCTTCAACCGCTTCAATCCGCCCAGCAAACCGCGTACAGGGCTCTCCAGCGGCATTGGCGGCCTGATCGAGGCGGAAAAGCTGCTGCAGATTGCCTTTGTGCTGCCAGCGTCGGTGTGCATCGGCTGGGTCGCCGGATGGTGGCTGGGCAACGCGCTGCACCAGAAATGGATCGAGATCGCCGGCGTGGTGTTTGGGTGCGTCTCGGGGCTGGTCTACGTGATCCAGATGGCGGTACAGGCCGAGAAGAAGACCAGTATGGGAGACGAGGGCCAGGACGGGTCCGGAAAGGGAACGCCCGGCCTCAAACAATGACCCAGGAAACGCACCCCATCGTTGAACTGACCAATGAAGATCTGGACGCGATGCTCAAACGCGCCCTGCGCATGACGCTGATTATAGGCGTGATAGCGTCGCTGGCGGTGCTGATCGGCGGGGGCTGGCGGAGCGGAGCCATGCTGCTGACCGGAACGCTGATTTCCGCAGCCAGCATTCTGGAATGGCAGCGGCTGGTGCGCGTCATCAACGCCAGATTGGACAAACAGAAGACTCCGGCCAACGCCGGCGTGGTGGTCCTGTTCTTTGTGCTGAGGCTCACCATCTTTGCCGGGGTGATTTATGTTAGCCTGAAATGTTTCCATGGCTCGGTAACAGCGCTTCTTTGCGGCCTTTGTCTGGCAGTTTTGGCCATCGGCTGGGAAGCACTGCGGTTGCTGCGGGAATAGTTGGCAAGAACCAATTGAAGCAGGAAGAGCAGAATTAAAACGGGCCCCTGGGCGAGGACTGTGAATCGCGCTTTGCGGGCGGAAAGACTCAAGTTTTCATGTCTGAATCGTTTGTATTGACACGTTTGCTGGTTAAGCTCTTCGGCGGCATCCTGGCGGCCGGATTCCATGCCGCGGGCCTTCCCGCCGAAAAGGCATCGGAGCAGGCTTCGACCGTTCTCAGCGCGTTTTCGCTGGAACTGCTGATTGCCGCCGGCCTGATCGCCTTTTTCGTTTTGGTGCGCGCGACGCTGTCGGTTGAGAAGCCCGGCGTGGCGCAGCATATCGCCGAGATGCTTCACGAACTCATCGGCGACCAGGCGGAGCAGGTCATCGGCCACGGTTACCAGCGATTCCAGGCATACGTGACCTGCATCTTTCTTTTCGTGCTGATCAACAACCTGGCCGGGCTCATCCCCGGCATTGCGGCGCCCACCAGTTCGATCATGGTGACGCTGGGGCTGGCTTTCCCCACCTTTCTCTACTACAACTTCTACGGCATCAAGGAGCAGGGGATAGTTGGCTACCTCAAGCACATTGCGGGCCCAGTCTGGTGGATGGCGTGGCTGATCTTCCCCATCGAGACCGTCTCCCACCTTGCGCGCGTCATGTCGCTCAGCGTTCGTCTTTACGCCAACATGTTTGCCGGCGACCTGGTCACGCTGGTCTTCTTCTCGCTGTGCCCGGTGGGTGTGCCGGTGATCTTCCTGGGACTGCATTTGGCCGTCTCGCTCATTCAGGCTTTTGTCTTCATGCTGCTGACGATGATTTATCTGTCGCTGGCGGTATCGCACGAACACTGAGAAGCAGCTTTCAGCCTTCAGCTCTCAGCTTGTCTGCTGGGGAACGGGCATGGTCTTGGCTCTCGCAAGGGAAAAGCTGATAGCTGAAAGCTGATAGCTCGTCTTAAGAAAGATTCCGCCGGAGAGCGCTTCCGCTCCGGAGCAACGGTAGGCTGCAAGCGTGAGGGGGCCAGCTCGGTGAGCCTCAACCACCCACTGGCAGCTAATTCAAAGGGAAGCTGGAGAAATATGCGGAAACTACAGTATGTATTCATGGCCCTGGCGGCGCTTTGCTTCGCCATTCCGGCCTTCGCGGACGGTGGCTCTGCCGCCGTCAATCTGGTGCCGATCGGCGCCGGTCTCGGAATGGGTCTTGCCGCGGGTCTTTGCGGTCTTGGCCAGGGCAGGGCGGTTGGCTCGGCCGTCGAGGCAGTGGCCCGCAACCCCGGAGCGCGTCCGGCGATCTTCACCTTCCTGGTTCTCGGTCTGGCGCTGATTGAGTCCCTCACGCTGTTCACACTGGTTATCGTGTTCGCCAAGATGTCCTAGGTTTCTGACCATGTGATTTCGTGCTTTGAGTTCGTGCTTTCCCAGGTCCCAAAATCGGGACCTGGGGCACCCACAGTTGGTACAACAACACGCGGACAGAGACCCAGTTTGGTGAAAATGGAGTTCGTGTTCCAAGTGTGGCGGGGATTCTTCAAAAAGGACGGCAAGTTGGCTTCCGCTTCGCGGAAATAGCAAGTTGGCGAGTTAGCGGCTTTGTGCGACGGCACGGCGTTTCCGGGGCGATGGAACAGATTTGACCATACGATTTGTCGAAGAAACTTTCGACTCAGGACACTAGCTTTGTAGCCTGGAAAGCAAATCTGCCCCATCCGGCATGGATGGGGCAGATTTGTGTTTGGGTGGACCCTTGTTACCGCTGCGTCTGTGCTGTGCCGCCCGCTGCAGCGCGGAGCATTCGGATGGCCTGCCGGTAGTCGAGCCCCTGGGGCACGGGCGCATAGCGGCTCATTTGCTCCACCGTGTTGAAAACTTTGGTCTTGAAAAGGATGCGCAGGGTCATCTCCATCTGCACGTGCACGATCCGCCATTGCTTTCCGCCCACGTCCGCCTGTTCGATCACAACCCAGCCGCCCTTGTTCAGCCGGCCCAGAATGCCCCACCCGTAGTCCGTATCCTGCTGCAAATGGCCTTCCAGACGGGTTACGCGCTCCTGTGCGGGATCGATCCAAATCTCGCCGGATAAGGCCGTCAGCGCCTCGCTCTCATAGTCGGGCGGGCTGAACCGGGGATTGGGCGTGAAGGTGAATTTCTCCACATTCCCAGATGGACTCGCGGCGGAACCTGCGTACTGGTAAAGGAACGCATTGGGCAGCATGCGCAGGAGCTTGAGGACGATGCCCATGTCTGCGTCCTCGCCTTGCTTGCGGTGGCGCTGGAGGCTGGGGTCGCTCATGAGGGTGTCCAGGCGGGCCTGTTCGTTTTGCTCGGCGGCCTGGTCGAGCGGGGTGTCGTTGACCGAAATCAGGCGGGCGACGGCGCCGTCCCTGGTTTCAACGATGTCTTTGGTTGCGGTCAGCCGAGGGCTGCTCTTGCGCAGCAGGAAGCGCATGGGATGGTTGGCGTCCTGGGCAGTGCTTATCTCCGTGGCCAGCGCGCGCCCCACCAGCGCCTGGGCCTGCGCGGGCGAAAGCGATTGCGGGCTGGAAGCGGCGGCCTGCCCGCAGGCCAAAACGATCCATGGCAGCAGGCAGATGAGCTGGAGGGGTCTGCGCACTGCAATTAGTTTAATAGCTGGCGCGGGCAATCTGCGATTGATGCAACATGGCCGGGTTGCGTATAGTTCGGGCAGGCCCTTGTTTGGCCCAATGGAAGGATTGAGACCATGGCAGTGGAGAATTCACCGGCGCGCATCGGCAAAACGATCATGATCAGCGGGGAAGTCAAGGGTGGCGAAGACCTGATAGTGGATGGGCGCGTGGAAGGGACCGTCAACCTTGCCGAAAGCCGGCTGACGATTGGCCCCAACGCAAATGTTTCAGCCGATCTTTCAGCCAAAGATGTGCTGATTCTGGGCCGCGTTCAGGGAAACGTGGTGGCCAGCGGCCGGGTTGAACTGCGCGCCGGATGCAGCGTGGAAGGCGACATTCGCGCTCTGCGCCTGGCTGTGGAAGACAATGCCGTTTTTCGCGGCAAGGTCGATCTGACCCAGGGTGTCTCCAAACCGCTCGAAGGCTCCGGTGGCTCGTCTGCCGGGGGTGGCCTTTGAGGAAAACGCTTGGCAACGGCCGGCCAGACAGTTATCCGCCGGACGAGATGAGCATTTGAGAATAGGAATTGAGCTTGCTTAGCCGTTGGTTCGAAAAGAAGCAGGAAACCTCTCCCGCAGAATCTGCTCAGGGGCTTATCGGGCCAAGAGTCCCGCGCCATTCCGGGGCCTGGGCGGCGGTGCGCAAGCGCCTCCAGGCAGAGCCCGGCCTTCGCATTATCGACAACGGGTACACTTCGCCCGCGAACATCAACTACCTCACCGGCCTCGGCCACAGCCTCTTTCTCACCGACGTCGTTTACGATGCCTGCACGGGAGGATGGCAGGTGGGCACGGACGACGACGGGAATCCGGTGTGGGATGTCGCGGGCTTTCTCGATCGCTCGCTCAGGTTCGACGGCCGCATGTTCGACGTGGTGCTACTGTGGACGGCTCTCGACTACCTGCCCGAGCCGTTTGTGGCGCCGGTGGTGGCGCACCTGTTCAAGTCCATGAATTCCGAGGGGCAGGTGCTGGCCTTCTTTCACACCAAAAGCCAGGGCGAGGAGACGGCGCGCTTCCGCTACCATGTCACCGCTGGCGACGACGTCGAGATGCAGCTAACCCGGCAGTTTCCCATTCAGCGGGCCTTTACCAACCGCAGCATCGAGCGTCTGTTTGCCGGCTGGTCGGGCCACAAGCAATTTCTGGCCAAGGATAGCGTCTCCGAAGTGATTGTGACGCGCTAGGGCTCTGACCGCATAATTTCGTACTTTGGATTGATACTTTCCCATGTCCCAGAATCGGGACATGGGGCACCCACGATTGGTACTAGAACAAGCGGTCAAAGACCTACTGCCTGGCCGCTGCATATTCTCCCAGGAGGAACCATGAGTCAATCGAATAAGACACGCATCACCTGGCTTGGTCATGCGACGGTACTGGTGCAGACCGCCGGGGGCACGAACATCCTGATCGATCCGTTCATTGCGCAGAATCCCAAATACCCCAAGGCCTTTCACCTGCCGTCAAAGATTCAGTACATCCTGCTGACGCATGGCCATGGAGACCATATCTCCGATGCAGTACCAGAAGCCCGGAAACACGGTTCGACCGTGGTGGCAATCTATGAACTGGCGGCTTATGTGGGCGGCAAGGGCGTCGCCAACACCATCGGGATGAACCTTGGCGGTACGGTCGAACTGGGCGACGTGGCGGCCACCATGGTTGAAGCCAAACACTCGGCCGCGGCCCAGGATGAAAACGGGACGCACGAAGTTGGCATTGCGACAGGGTTTGTATTGACGGTTGCCGACGGGCCGGTGCTCTACCATGCGGGAGATACGACGGTCTTTGGGGATATGCAACTGATTCGCGAGCTCTACCAGCCCAAGGTGGCCATGCTTCCCATTGGGGGGCATTACACCATGGGGCCGAAGGAAGCAGCGCTGGCGGTGAAATTTCTTGCGCCGCAGGTCGTGCTACCGCTGCACTTCGGCACCTTCCCGCCACTGACGGGCACGCCGCAGCAATTGGCTGCGTTGGTGGATTCAAGTGTTCAGGTGGTGGATTGGACGCCGGGGGAAGAATACTCGGCCTGAGTTGACTGTGCCGTTGGCACCGCTTCCTGACTCCGCTTATTGGTCGCGCGTCTGCCTGACCGCGCGTGGCGAGGGGCGAATGCCGCCGTCATCCGATGAAATTGGACTGCCAAGGCGCGGAGCGTCAGGAGCCGCGGCGGCGCGCACGTTGCGCAAGTCGCGGAGGATATCCGCTTTTTCGCGCGCGTACTGGCCGGCCAGGCGGGTCAGGGCATAGGTGATGATGTCGCTGTGATGCAGATCGGGAACGGACGGATCGCGGCGCATGTTCAGCCACAACCTGTGCACCAGTTGCACATCGTCCGGGCTCAGGCTGGGAGCATGGGGCCCGATATAAAACACCTTGGTATCGCCGCCGGGAGAGATGACATAAAAGTTGAACTGGCGCTTTGGTTGCGGCAGCGCCTCCCAGGCCTGCCCCATGTGAAAGGCCTGATCCTCGGGGGAGATGGAACTGGAGGTTCCGGATATCACTGAGTCCACTTCAAGGGAGTTTGCAGCCTGCGCCAGGGCGGCAAAGACATCGCCGGCGGGAACCACCAGAAGCGAAACCTTTTTGCCGAAGCTCTCTGCCACGGAGACGGCTTTGGTGAAGAGCATCTGCTCGTGCTCGCTGAAGCTTTGTTCCGCGGCACTCAGATATTCAGGGCCGCCTACACCCATCATGCGCACGCTGATGACCACCACGTCGCGATCATCGGTGTTGGTGCGCCCCAGAATCCATTTCAGCGCCACTGGATTGGCCACGTCGTGCATGGTCACCATGATGCCGCCGGGGCGAATTTGCGCCGACTCGCGGCTTAC
>PLOG01000070.1:3674-3818 GCA_003142935.1 Acidobacteriaceae bacterium | reverse complement strand
GTACATCAACCAGGAATGAACAGTGCCGTGCCCCATCCATTCGCCGGCTTTTGGGCGAATGGGTGGGAAACCTCGACTCTCAACTAGTCCCGTTCGCGAGGATTTCTCATGAAATATTGCTGCTTTCTTTTCGAGAATCAAACC
>PLOG01000070.1:0-3548 GCA_003142935.1 Acidobacteriaceae bacterium | reverse complement strand
GCGCTGCTCTCGCCGGGAGGCGTAGTGCGTATGCCCGCCGTTTCGACTCGTGTGGATTTTGAAGGCGAACTGGCGTTGGTCGTCGGCCGCCGCGTTCGCAACCTGAAAGAAGATGCCTGGCGCTCTGCCGTGCGCGGCTACACGCTGGCCAACGACGTGACCGCTCGCGACCTGCAAAACAAGGACGGCCAATGGACGCGCGCCAAGGGCTTCGACACCTTCTGCCCCGTCGGCCCTCTGGTGAGCGACGAGCTGGAACCCGAAGCCGGACTCACGCTCGAAACCCGCGTCAACGGCGAGTTGCGCCAGCACGGCTCAACCCTCGACTTTATCTTCCCGATCCCCAAGCTGCTCGCCAACATCACGGCCGCGATGACTTTGGAAGCCGGCGATCTTGTGCTGACCGGAACACCTGCCGGGGTGGGTCCGCTCAAGGCAGGCGATAAAGTGGAAATAACCATCCCCGGCCTTGGCACGCTAGCCAACACCTTCCAGCCGGACGAGAGCTGAGTCTGAATGTTGCATGATGGTCAGTTCATCGTCCGGTCTGACCGTAAACCATTCCCGACTCAAGAAGCCGAGAGTTACCCGTCGTCAGCGGCTGCGTCCTGGATGAGTGAACCGGCGATTTTGCGTAAATCCAGAATCCATTCTGGCGCAATCGGCGTTTTCGGGAATTAATTCGCAATCCAGACGTCATGCCCCTGAATTAGAGGTTTATAATCTCGGTGTTCCCGCCAACCCGAGGCGAAGACAGGCGAATCTGGCGTGCGTAGTTGCAGTGAGGCAATCGCCGCTGATGAAAATGGACTCCGCGTAAGACTCGCCAGGGGGAAGACTAACGGGTAAGAAGCAGCGCGGAGGTGAATCCAATTGGAACCAGTGGAAGTCCAGCCACCCTCACCTTCGGGCCTTCCGGCCCCCGTCGCGGCGTCGCTCGAAACTATCTCAAAGTCCGTCGCGGCCTTCGCCATCCTCCTATATGGCTGCGGCTACCTAATCACATCGATTTATTACTCCGGCTACGGCTTCACAGAGACTTCCCCGCTCCGTCCACGAATTGTAGCTGCCGGTGCCTGGTTCCTTTTATTCACCTTGATACCGTTTGCACTCGTTACGAGAGTGTTGAGATCTAATCATTACGTGAAGGCCAAGGGAAAGTGGTGGTTTAAGGCCCCCACGTTTGTATTTCTCTATTTTGGAGTATGTTTACTTTTCGCGACCCAGGCTCGATGGATATTTGATCTCGACACTTATACGGTGCCCGCGGGATCGAGCCAAATGGATTGGAAGGTCTGGGTTCCACTCCTCCTGATAATCCCTCTGTCGATCCTCGTAGGTTTGGTGTTGAATTGGTTGCGGGTCCCACCCTCAGCGAGCGCGATATGGGTGGCAGTGGCAGCGGTCCTGATGGTTTGGTCCTTTGGGCGCGACGTGTTTGTACGCGGATACTTTGGGATGGGTGCAATCGTAGTTTGGTTCTTCGCTGTTGGTATTATTGCATTTTTCGAGATGCGTGTGCGTTCGTGGAGGATGGTGCTCGGAGATTGGTCTTGGTCGACCATCCTTGTGCTTGGGGCGCTTTTGGTCTTTGCTTCTTTCTATTACCCGCACATCAAGTCTTCCTGGGGAGGAGGGAAGCCAATTCCGGTGACAATTTATCTAACGAAGGACTCGGTAATTATGCCAGGCCAAATCGTGAACGCCTTGCTCATTGATGAGTCAGATTCCGGACTTTATGTGGTGGGTAAGGGAGATAAGAAAGCGACATTCATACCACATAATTCGGTTGGACTTGTGTATTTCTCTGACAATGTCTCCGATTTCTCACTCTCAAAACCGAAATAAATCCGCTCCTGGGCCCAAGGGCTCCTATTTCACTTCGTCTTTAAGACAAAAGGTCCAGAGGAGTCGTCGGAGTAGTAGACCATCGCAACTTCGCTGCGTGGAATGAATGTTGCCTTTTTGTCGTTTCCTCCAATCATGTAATAGCCACCGTCTGTTTCATCCAGGATTCTGGCCGAGATATTCCGATTAGGCAATAAAGGCGAGTCCTTAGCGAAGTAGATGATCGCGGGTATCGGCGCTCCACCACCCCATGACGTTTGGATCTGGGGATAGTAGATGGTCGAGAACATAGCCAAGGCGGTCAGGCTGAGGCCGAGGCTCTGGGGCCAATTGCCGAGTTGGAGCTTCCAGGACCGCGCTCGCATCTCTGATGAGATTAACCCGCTAATGACCATGAACCATAGTGCGATAGAGGCGGGAGATTGGTGGTGGTATAGGAAGAGGTCTCTACCCCCACAAAACATCAATAGGCCGCAGGATGCAAGAGAAGCAGGCAGTACTAGCCAGTGCGGGAAACGCTCCCATTTGTCAGCGAAGACTATCGTCGCGGAGAGCGCAATGGCGAGGGTGATCGTGCCAGTCGAAGGCCCCGATGGCTCGGATAGCGGAGGGATTTCGAATATCAATTTGAGGAAGTATCCGAGCGAAAAGGAAACTAACGTATAGAAGTCAAGGGCTGCGCCGATAGTGCGCCGGTATCGTGGGCAGTCAGGGGAGGGGGATCTGAACCTCTTAGCTTCAATAAAGATCACAATAGGAAGAGCGGCGAAGACGAGGAACAAGATACCGGCAGCGAGTACCTTCGGGCGGAGTGGGTTCGGCTCCGCAAGTCCGTAGCTGTGCCGATGGAGGGAAACGACAAGGAAGCCACAGCCGTAGATTACTGCCGCCAAGACGATGGCGGCCTTCGCGATGAGGTCAACGAGCCTCACGGCGTCAAGCCCGGATGCCTGAAAGTTCCCTCGGGTCGGTTCACTCGTCGCCATGGCTCCGTCCACCAGTAGGGTTTTGGCTACGATAATGGTATCTGATACTTGCGGCCACGGTCCAAGGATAAATCCTCCAAAGTCGGCCAGTATTCAGAAATTCGGCTGTCAACTGTCGAGAACAGCCCGTACCACTCATTTAGTGCCGGTTGCTTTGATCCCGCTTCTGGAGCTACTGAAGCACAACTTTTCATTTCCGCTCGTTGCAGAAAATAGCCTTCCCTTGGCGCACTATCGAAGCAATCAGCAAAGCGGGGCTTGCATGACCCCGGTTCAATATGTCGGATATCCGCCCGGTCCGTACCCCTAAGCCACCCCCCACCCCCCTATACCCCTAGGGGGTATAAATTCCCCATAAAATATTGCAGATTATTTATAACCCCTTTGGAATCAATNNCTGAAAAAGCCGGTTTTGGAGCGATTTTGAGCGAGAAATGCACGGTCTTTCACACATTTCGCGTACGTTGGCAGGGCGAACTGACAATCGATTACTGATCTCCGAGAACGGGCTTTGCAGATAATTTCCCTCCTTGCACGAACAAGAAAATTCATCGCGGTGCCCTGGGTCTGTTCCACGTGAAACCTTGACCGCTGCTGCGAATCTAAACAGCGGTAGACTGGAATCGAAGGCGCTCGCAGCTTGAAGCGCTTTTCCCCAGGAGGAATCATGCCGCAGAATCTGCCCAGGAACATTCTTGACCAGTTGCGCCAGTA
>PLOG01000208.1:12932-21509 GCA_003142935.1 Acidobacteriaceae bacterium | reverse complement strand
CGTCGTAGAGGAGTCTGCAAGTCGGCCTCCATGAAATGGCATTGCCAGCCGCGGCGGTCTGGAAGGACAGGTTCACCCGGCGACGGTCATTTGGGTCTCACCCGTGTTCGCTCACCCGTGAATGGCCCGTCTTATCCGTATTTCGCTGTAATTCGGCAACCCACGAAGTCTTGTAAGTAGTTGTAAGTACAGGTTATTAAGACCCCGAAAAGGCCGGCGTCAGCCGCCCCTGGGCACCACTCTTTGTCGACCACAATTGTCCCTGCTATAGGCAATTTGCAGTTGGCTGAGCTCTGCAAGTGCAACCAGTCATGATTACTCCCCTGAAACGCCGCAGGGTCCGGGAGTGCGGTGATGCATGGCCGGTCGGCGATTCGGGAGCTGCCGTCCAGAAATTGAATCCGAGGTCGAAGGGGAGTTTCTGATAAGGAACATGGTTCCAGTAGGGCAGTGCGTTGAACAATCCGAGTGGAGCGATTGAAACAAAGGCAGCGAGTTGGCCCCCGCTGCGCGGGGTTCGCAAGTTGGCGAGTTAGCGGGAGAAATGCGGCGGCGCGGTTTCATCCCCTCGCGGGCCGGCAACGCCGGTGGAGGACTAAAAGGAGTTCATCTTAGCGCTTATGGGTGCCCCGCGCCCTCCTTGTGGTTGGAGTTTTTCAGAAAGAAGAAGCGGCTGACTGAAGGCAGCCGCTCAGACTCCTGACGAAGCGCAGAGCTTGAGTTAATGATCCGAGAAGCGTCCCTCAGGGGCTAAAGCCCGGATCTATTTTGAGCATTTTACGGCACGACTGAAGTCGTGCCCTTTCAAAACGCCCAGGGCCGATGCGACTGAAGAGGCTGCGGAAAAAGGGGCGAGTTTGAACAGAGAGCCAGAAAAGCTCACCTCAGGGGCTGAAGCCCGCGCTATTTTTGCGGCATTTGGCACGACTGAAGTCGTGCCCTGACACTTATTCCAGCTCCGGTAGAGTTTTTCCGCAGCCTGTAAAGCCGTGCCCTTTCAAAGCGCGACTTTCACCACGGGCTGTTATCCTTTGCGGCTGCGGACGGCTTCTTTGGCTTCGGCGGGGCCGGCGGCGGGGACTTCGGGGACATCGGCTTTGACAGCGCCGATGTTGAGGGCCTTGCGGAGGGCGGAGTCCATTTTGGCGAAGATGTCCTTGTTCTCTTTGAGGAAGGTTCGGGTGTTTTCGCGGCCCTGGCCGATGCGCTCGCCATCGTAGCTGTACCATGCGCCGGACTTCTCGACGATGTTGTTGGCGACGGCCAGATCGAGGACGTCGCCTTCGCGGCTGATGCCTTCGCCGTAGAGGATGTCGAACTCGGCTTCGCGGAAGGGCGCGGCAACCTTGTTCTTTACGATCTTGACCTTGGTGTGATTTCCGGTGACGACGTCGCCTTCCTTGATGGCGGAGATGCGGCGAATGTCGACACGGACCGAGGAGTAAAACTTGAGGGCGCGGCCGCCGGTGGTGGTCTCCGGATTGCCGAACATGACGCCGATCTTCTCGCGGATTTGATTGATAAAGATGAGGGCGGTGCGGGATTTGGAGACGCTTCCGGTGAGCTTGCGCAGAGCCTGAGACATGAGGCGGGCCTGGAGGCCCATGTGGGAATCGCCCATTTCGCCGTCGAGCTCGGCCTTGGGGACCAGGGCGGCGACCGAATCGACGACCAGCACGTCGATAGCGCCGGACTTGACCAGGGCTTCGGTGATCTCGAGGGCTTGTTCGCCGGAGTCGGGCTGGGAGACGAGGAGGTTATCGACATCGACGCCGAGCTTTTTGGCGTAGCCGGGGTCGAGGGCGTGTTCGGCGTCGACAAAGGCGGCCAGGCCGCCGGCGCGCTGAGCTTCGGCGATGATCTGGAGGCAGATGGTGGTTTTGCCGGAGGACTCAGGGCCGTAGACCTCTGTGACGCGGCCGCGGGGGATGCCGCCGACGCCGAGGGCAGCGTCGAAACTGATGGAACCAGTGGAGATAACGGCGATGGGCAGCAGGGCTTCGCGCGATCCGAGGCGGACGATCGACCCTTTTCCAAACTGTTTTTCGATTTGGGCGAGGGCAAGTTCTACGGCTTTGGTGCGGTCGTCTGCGATGGCCATTGGGAGGGCTCCTAAAAGGTCGCCTTGGTCATCTCGTGCTTTTGGGGCAAAAGACGACGCGGGCTTGAATTGGATTTCGAAGGGATTGTAGCAGGGTGCGGGGGGACAAAGACAGAGAAAAATGGCGAAGATATGGAGAAAGTTGGTTCGTGGCGTGAAATGGCCTGAGATTGCGCATTGCGGTCAGGGGGCAAGAGACGAACGAGGGCAGTCTTGTGGGGCAACTTCAATTCTTTTAAACGGTGTAAGCGCCGATGCGGGTTTCACGGCTGGTGAGGGAGTCGCAGGCTCTGTCGAGGACTTCGTAGTCCTGGTCATGCTGCTTGCGGAAGGCGCGGAAATCGGCCTCGCTGGCCCAGCGGTCGATGGTGAGGTAGCTGCCGGGAATGTAGGCGTCGTGGAGCAGTTCGGTGCCCAGGTAGCTGGGCGAGGTGCGGAAAAGCTTTGCCCAGGCGCCCTCGGGGCCATAGGCGGCTTCAAAGCCGGCGATTTTATCTTCGGCAATTTCGAACTGCCAGACGACGACAAACATATCAAGACCGATCCTGTGTGTATGGTAGCGCATGGATGCCGGCATACCCAATGAGTGGTCGAACGGGTGGGCATGCGGCGAATGCCGGAAGATGGCGGGCGGTAAAACTTTAGTGCGAGGAAAACGCAGGAAGAGCGATTCATTAGAGTCCTGCACGCCTCGACAATCGGTTACACTGGTAACCTCGACGTGAGCAAGCATGAGCCATTTATTTGAGGCATTACAAAGATTGGAAAGCGATTGGGCCGGTGCTGGTTCGCCTCCACCGGCGGATACGGCCGAGTTACTTTGGTGCGTCAAGGGGAATCCTGCGCCGAATCGGGAGGCTCCGTCGAAGGGACCGGGCGACGACGGGCACCTCAGTGAAACGCCGGTACGCTCCCCTCGTCCCAACCCCGCCCTGATAGCTTCCGCGGAGCCTTCTTCGCTTGGGCTTTCTTCCGGGGTTCAGCGCAAGATGGCCGTGCTTCAGACGGCGCTGCCCTTCGTGGAGAGCCTTCTGCTGCTGTTCGACGGGAAGCAAGGCAAGGCCGTCTCCGGTCTCTCCACCCAGCGCCAGCCTCCGCTCCCCGCTGTCCTGCTGTCGCCGCCGGTGGATCTGGCACCGATCAAAGAAAGCCTGGCCAAGCTAAAGATCCAGGACCGCGAGTTGCGCGACCAGATTGCGGAACAAAACACATCGGTCAAGCGAATTGAAGACCATCTGGATAGGGTCCGCGAAGCTACCGACCGCAACACCCTCGAGCAGCAGGAGCTGATTGAAGATCTGAAGGGCGCCGGTCATAAGGCCACATTCATATCCTTGATAGGTCTAGGCCTGCTTGCCGCCTCCGTCGCCATCAACCTGGCTCTCTATCTTCAGTTGCTCCCAGTCCACCGCTGAAGTTTGTCCTTCCCATTTCCCAAATCGTCCCGTTCCCTGGCGCGCACGAGTTTTCTGCGCGCCTTTAAAGCGGTTCTCCTGAAGTTGTAGTGGCAAAAGCATTCCCTCAGGGGCTGAAGCCCAACTGAAATCGTGCCTTTTGCGGCACGGCTAAAGCCGTGCCCTTTCAAAATCCTCTATACCATTAGGCGAACTGCCCTTGCTCTTCGGTGCCTGGCTCCTGATTTC
Source organism: Acidobacteriaceae bacterium (assembly GCA_003142935.1). GTDB lineage: Bacteria > Acidobacteriota > Terriglobia > Terriglobales > Acidobacteriaceae > Telmatobacter. The sequence goes on along the minus strand of PLOG01000208.1, from coordinate 17,765 downwards.
CAATCGACGCAGGGGCGTGTATTCGGTAGGCCATTAGAGCAAATCTGCAATGGGCGGAAAGGTCAACAGCAAACTCAACCCAAGCAGAATCAGCGCCACGGTTGTGACGCTTCCAAGAGCCACCATTTTGCTTTTCCAGCGGCTGTGCAGAATAGCCCAGGCGATGAGCCATACGAGAATGGCGCATGTGGTCACGCCGGAAAGCGGGCCGGTGGGCTTGGAGAAGTTCATCAGGCTTTTGATGGAAGCGACCTTGTCGGCGAGGATGGCGAAGAAGGCAACCATGAACGAGCCGATGCCGGCTGCAAGCAGAGCGGCCGCGCCGCCGCCATTGGGAAAATCCTGCGCGTGAACGGAACCCGGTTTTGCATTCATCGCTTCTCTCCGTGAATTAGTTGAATTGTCTGGCCGCCCTGAACCGGAGCGTATTTGCTGAGCATGGCGCCGAAGAAACCCGCAATTCCGGCGGCAACGAACGAGACAAGAACAAAACAGAGGACGGCGTTGCGGAGTTGCGGGTGGCGGGTGAGGTTGCGGCCGTGGCGGATGAAGACGGCCGCGGCCATGGTGATCGAAATAGGGACGAGCCAGGCTACGTGCTCTTTCCACTCCATGCCGATCGAGTGCCATGCAAGGGTCGCCGGGCTGGCCAATAGCAGCCGCTGCGGGAAGCCGGCCAGATCCGTCGTTCCGGGCGGAGGAACTGCGCGGTACCACGGGTAAATGAGGTAAGTGCCGGTAAGCACTGTGATCCAGGCGAGCACCGACATTACAACCAGGTAAACGCCGAGAAATTTCTCGTCCTGGGCCTCGATGTGCCTTATGGAGCCTGGCGAATAGCGCCGATATAACTCGACGATCGCGCCCGAACATGCAAGCAGATAGAGCGCGCCGAAGCCCATGCCGTGAATTAGCGTCAGGAGACTGCGTTCGGTGATTTCCATTGACTAACCTCTGGGGTGGTGAAAGTGAAGTTCATTCCTAAGTCTGGCGAGGATACTTCAAAAAAGGACGGCAAGTTAGCTTCCGCTTCGCGGAAATGGCAAGTTGGCAAGTTAGCGGATTCGAACTCGTGCAATCGAATTGCGGAGTTACTAACTCGCTCCGCTGGACTTAGGTTTCTTACCGTGTAATGTTGTGCGTTGAGTTCATGCTATCCCAGGTCTCAAAAGCGAGACCTGGGGCACCCATAGTTAGCACGCAAAAAGCGGTTAGAGACTTAGAGCCCGTTCTTGTTACTCCGAGCCAGGAACAGCGCATTTCCGGCAGATTTCTTGTCATCCTTGCCCCAGGTCCAGTACATACCGACATAGGCGTAGTTTTCGGTCTGTCCGGCAACAGAATGGCCATAGCAAAACAGGAATTGTTCTCCCTCATGATGCTTGAAGTGGTAGTACCCGCCCATGTCGACCATCGCGGAGGCTTCGGTCTGGGGCGCTGCCGCTCCCTCGCTTCCATGAGCAAACATTTCGACCCCCAGCTCAAGCCTCTCGCTCAACTCTTTCTTTACCAGGAATCCGCCGTAAGAGAAGTTGCGGTAATCGGTTTGCGGAACCACTTCGTACCCGGCCCCTCCGTCAAAGGTCCATTTGCCTTCATTCTTCTGCACCCAGATTGGAAGTTTGTACCAGACCTTTCCAATACCGAGTCCCTTGGTATAACTCCCGGTCGGCATTTCAAACATCGTGAAGCTGCCGATCTGCGGCATGTGCTTCGACTCCTTGATGAAAGCTATCTTCGCGCCCAGTTCCATGTCGGTAAGTCCAAAGGCGCTGGGGCCGGCACCGCCGGGAAGATAGACGGGATTGTTAGTAGGGTCTATCGCTCCCCATGGCAGAATGGCGTGGATCTGAACCCTCGGAATTGCGCCCCAGTTGAATTCGAATGCCGGTCCGGTCGAGTCGTACTCAGCCGGCGTGCCGTCCATCGCGCCGAAGATATAAAACTCGTAATGATGAAGATCGACAGGAACGGGATCGTCGGTCTGATAGGGCGGTCCCTGCGCCCAGAGCCGAGGAACGGCGAGGAAGCAAAGCAGCATCACAGCCAGATTCACAAAGTTGCTGGGGACTTTCATTGACGCTCCAGAGAGAAATCCGACGTGACCGAATTCCAAGCGCAGGATTGAGGCAGGCGCCTCAAAAGAACTTGACCGTGACAGAAGCTAGACGCTTTTGGCTGGCCGGGGAAGGAGGCAGCCTTCGGTTTTGCTGTAGTTCGATATTAGAGATTTCCCGCCGCGCGGTCCACTGGCGTTCCGGATTTTCATCGGACGTTAACTTGCCAGTTGCTTCTTTACCAGTTCGCTCACCGTGCGGCCCTCGGCGCGAACGCCCGCGGCCTGCAGCTTGCCCTGCACAGACTTCATCACCAGGCCCATTTCCTTCTGAGTGGGCTTCTTTCCGGAGGCGGTGGCAACTTCCGCAACAGCTTCTGCCACCAGCACATCCAGGCCGGCCTCATCCAGCGCCTTGGGCAGGAATTCCTCGATGACAACTATCTCCGCAGCCTCGATGGCGGCAAGCTCGGGACGATTGCCCTTGGTGTACTGATCGATCGAGTCGCGGCGCTGCTTGATCATGGTGGCCAGCACCTGCTCGGACTCGGCCGGCGTCAACGGCTCGCGTTTTTCGATGGCCTTGTTCTTGAGCGCGTTTTTGATCAGCCGCAGTGTTCCGGTGCGGACTGCGTCGTGGGCCTTCAATGCAGTTACAACTTGTTGACTGACAAGGGCTTCGAGTGCGCCTGCATCCATGATGATTGTTCCTGCCTGACTTTTTCGGGATTCCGGACGCCAAGAACGCGCCCAAGAAGAATTGTACCCATTCTGGGCGAGGCAGGCCGGATTTGAGCTTAAAGGGGTTTTTGCACAAGCAAAATATTCACAAAAATCACAAATATGTGTATTCTGTGATTGCTGGGCCGGTTCGCAGACTCAATTCCACTGGCACCCGGCCCGAAACGAGGAGAAAAATGATCCGGAAGACGCGTTTGTTTACACCAGGCCCGACGCCGCTATTGCCGGCGGCCCAATTTGCCATGGCCGCGGCGGACATGCACCACCGCACGCCCGAATTCCGCGCCCTGTTTCAGAAGGTGCTGGCCCAGTTGAAGGTCTTTGCCGGCACCAAGAACGACGTGCTTCTGCTCTCCTGTTCCGGCACGGGGGCCATGGAGGCTTCGGTCTCGAATCTGACCTCGCCTGGCGACCGGGTGCTGGTGCTGACGGCCGGAAAATTTGGCGAGCGCTGGACGGCGCTGGCCAAGGCGTTCGGGTGCGAAGCGGATGTGGTGAGCGCGCCCTATGGGGAGACGTTCGATCTGGATGAGGTCAAGAAGGCGCTCAAGCCGGAGCATCGCGTGGTTTACATGCAGGCCACCGAGACCTCGACCGCGGTGCGCCACGATGTGGAAGCAATCGCGAAGATCGTCACTGCTACAGATGCGCTGCTGGTTGTGGATGGAATCACCGGCCTGGGCACGACGCACCTCGACGTCGACGGCTGGGGAATCGATGTGCTGATCGGCGGCTCGCAGAAGGCGGTGATGATTCCGCCGGGTCTGGCTTATCTGAGCGTGAGCGAGCGGGCCTGGGCGGCGATGGAGAAGTCGAAGAACCCGCGCTACTACTTCGATCTGCGCAAGGAGCGCAAGAATGCCGCGAAGGGCGAGAGCGCCTACACGCCGGCGGTGGCGCTGATTGCCGGCCTGGGCGCGGCGCTCGATTACATTGCCGGGCAGGCGGGCGGGGATCTCGAAAAGGGCCGCATCGCGCTAATCGACAACGCGCAGGTGAATGCCGAGGCGACGCGGGCAGGCTTGGTGGCGCTGGGCTTCACGCTCTTTGCGCCGACGGCTCCAGCGGCTGCGGCCACGGCGGTTGCAGTGCCGGAAGGGATGGACTCGGGCGCGGTGGTCAAGGCGCTGAAGGCGAAGTTTGCCTTGGTGACGGCCAACGGCCAGGGAGAGATGCAGGGCAAGATCTTCCGCGTGGCGCATTTGGGGTTCTTCGACTACCTCGACACTGTCGCGTTTCTCGGAGCGATGGAGCACATCGCTAAAGACACGCTGGGACTGCCGGTGGAGTATGGGCAGGGAGTGGCGGCGGCGCAAAAGGTGTACGCAAAAGCAGTGAACAGTGCACAGTGAACAGTGAACAGTGAAAGGCTAGTGCACAGTGGACAGTGGACAGAGTGCAGCCCCTGCTGTTCACTGTGCACTGTCCACTGTTCACTGTCAGCTCGGAGTCGTTCTTATGCCTGAATTGACCTTTGGAGAAAAGCTGCTGATTGCTCGCAAGCAGCTCGATCTCTATCAATACGAAATGGCGGAGCGGCTTGGGGTTCATGCCAACTCCATCACCAAGTACGAGCGGGGTGAAGGCAAGCCTCATGCGGCAGTGGTGCGGATGTTCGATCTGCTGTGCGAACAGCAGGGCATCCGTTTTGACAAGTATGAAACCACGCAGAAGGGTAAGGGAGACGCGATGAAGATCGTTTTGGCAGAGAAGGTTTCCCCTGCAACGCTGGCCGTGTTCGCGGCCGAGCCGGGATGGGAAGTGAAGACGCACGACCAACTGCCCGAGGGATTGGCGGCTGCTCTCGCCGATGCCGATGCACTGGTCGTCCGCTCCGCCGTGCAGGTGGACGATGCGCTGATGGAGAAAGCGCCGAAGCTGCGCGTGATTGGGCGTGCCGGCGTGGGCGTGGACAATATCGACGCCGAGGCAGCTACGCGGCGCGGCATCGTGGTGATGAATACGCCGGGCGCGAATGCAGTCGCGGTGGCTGAACTGACCATCGGCCTCATGCTGGCCCTGGCGCGCAAGCTGCC
>PLOG01000208.1:0-12912 GCA_003142935.1 Acidobacteriaceae bacterium | reverse complement strand
CCGCGGTGGCGCGCGAGGCCGGCATTAAGCTGGTCACGCTCGATGAACTGATTGCCGGCTCGGACTACCTCACATTGCACGTGGGGCTGACTCCGCAGACGACCGGCGTGATCAACGCGAAGACGCTGGCGAAGATGAAGAAGGGGGTGCGCATTATCAACTGCGCGCGCGGCGAGCTGATTGAAGATGCCGATCTCGTTGCCGCGTTGAAGAGCGGACAGGTGGCCGGCGCNNACTCCGCATGTGGCCGGCTCCACGGGCGAGGCGCAGGAGGCAGTGGGCGTTCAGATTGCGTGCCAGGTGCGGGATTATCTCAAGCTGGGCGTGGTGCAGAATGCGGTCAACCTGCCCTCGCTCACGCACGAGGAGTACAAGGTGCTAGCCCCGTACATCGACATGGCGGGAAGGCTGGGCGCATTTCTTGCGCAGGCGGGTAAGGCTGGCATCGAATCCATCGATCTGGTTTATGGCGGCGCGTTGGCCGAAGCCAAAACGGAGCTGGTGCGCAACGCGGCGATTGCCGGCCTTCTGCAGGGATCGGAGAATGTGAATCGCATCAATGCCGCGGCTGTCGCCGGCGAACGCGGGATCCGCATTCACGAGGAAAAGACGGACACCCATCGCGGCGGAGCGGCGAGCGTGCTGACCGTGGAGTTGCATACGGCCGCGGGCACCAGCCGCGCCAGCGCAACGGTGATTCACGGCGAGCAGCCGCGGCTGCTGGAGTTCGATTCGATCGATATCGAGACGCCTCTGGAAGGCAACCTGCTGGTGTGCCGCAACTTCGACGTGCCCGGCGTGATCGGCAAAATCGGAACCATCCTCGGCCAGCAAGGCGTAAACATCGCCAACTTTGCGCTGGGGCGCGAGCGCGCCGGAGCCAAGCCAGTGAAGGCGCTGGCCNNTAGTGCAAGTGGATGCACCGGTTTCAGACACAGTATTGGAAGCGCTGGCAACCATAGAGGCACTGCTTGAGGCGAAGCCGGTGCATTTGCCGGAGGCTGGATTTTGAGGGTTTCGCCAAGGCGGCCGGCAGGCCGCAGCGAAAGAGAAAAACCACCGCCAACCAGCGGTGGTTTTTCATTTCCAATAGAAATAACTCAAGCCCTGCTGAGGTAAGCGCCTTCGCTGGTGTCAACGCGGATTTTCTCGCCTTCGTTGATGAAGGCCGGGACCTGCACTACAAGCCCCGTCTCGGTCTTTGCCGGCTTGGTTACGCTGGAGGCAGTGGCGGACTTCAGCCCGGGCTCGGTCTCCACAACTTCAAGCTCGACAGCCGAAGGCAGCTCGATGCCGACGGCCTGACCATCGTGATAGCTGACTTTGATCTGCAGATTCGCCGTCAAGTATTCGACTGCATCGCCGAGAGTGGATCCCTTGAGCACCGTCTGCTCGTAGTCAACGGGATTCATGAAGTAGTAGTCGTCGCCGTCGGCGTAGAGAAACTCCATCGAGATTTCGTCCACCACTACCTTTTCGATGGCGTCGGCGGAGCGGAAGCGATGTTCGAACATGGCGCCGGACTTGAGGTTGCGCAGTTTGGCCTGGATGAAGGCGCGCAGGTTGCCGGGAGTGCGATGCTCGACCTTGAAAACCAGGTGAAGCTGGTCGTTGTGCTTGATGATCATGCCGGGACGCATTTGAGTGGCGGGAATCGCCATAAGATTTGAAACTCCTTGCTCTTGTTTGCGCTCATTGCGCAATGAATTCTGGCCTTAGCCCATCTTCCATTGTAGCTTAGGGGATTTCGCGAGCGGCGAGGCGCAGAGCTGGGCGGCTGTGTTCTGATCGGAAATATGGCAGGGCATCGGGCTGAGCGAGCGCGCGACAGCCGGATGGCGCCGATGGGACTACGCGGCTGGATAGGTCTGCTGTTGATTGTAGCGGGCGCGGGCTGGCTTGTGTTTGCGCCTGCCCAGGAGCCGGATGTGGGCTCCTGAGCACTGAACCTTTAGCGTGGCGGTTCGTATGGCTCGACGCGCAAGAAGTCAGATAGGATGCCGCGCTCCTGCGGCGAAAACGCCCCTTGATACCGGGCAGAGTCGAGCACCGTCTGGCGCTGATCGGTCGGAACGCCGCGCAAATCGTTGAAGGTTCGCTTCATCAGTGCCTGGCGATCCGGAGGCAGCGTTGCCCACTGCTGCCCTGAACGCGCGATGCTCATGCGCTGCGCTGGCGACAGGCGTTCCAGCATCTCATTGCGCGCCAGGCGCCGGTCGCGCTGTTGCTCGGGCATCCGATTAACCTGCCGCAATTGCTGCGCCAGCCTCTGCTGGTCGGCCGGGGCCAGGCGCCTGAAGCTGGGATCGTTGCTCAGCATCCGCTCCTGGTCCTGAAGGGGAATATTGCGATGCTGATTGAGCCAGTCCTCCAAGTGCCCTTGTGGCGCCACTGTGGGGTTGGCGTAGCCGGGACGCTGGCCGGTGTTATAAGCCTGACGACCATATGCGCCACCCTGATATGCGGGCCGGGCGCCCATTGCGGGAAAACCGCTCTGAGGCTGCTGGGGCGCGTTCCCCTGCGGCCGCGCCTGGAATTGCGGCGTTTGGCGAAACTGTCCCCGCGGCGCCTGGCGGAACTGGGGCCTGTTTTGCGGCTTGTTCTGTCCTCTGTTCTGGGGGGCGGAATAATTTGGCGCAGGCGCCGGTCGCGGCGCACTCCGATGCTGCTGGCCACGCGCCCAGGCGACAGGCAGACAGAAAATCAGCACCGCCGCAGCCAACACTGCATGGCGTATCGTTCGCGTTTTGGATGCCCCCGTCACAAGTTTCTCTCCCGGTGTCCGGCCGAAAAGTGCAATTTGCTAGTCCACGCCATTATTATCGGAAATTGACTCCAACTGATCCAGTATCTGGGCATTGCTGTCCAGTAACTGCAAGTCATGGACCACGGCGGTTTGCGCGGCCGGCTGGTTGGCTTGATCCCAGTCGGAGACGCCCAGATAAGTACCCCCGCCCAGGAACAGCAGGATGGTAAGCGCCATGGCCGCGAGCGGGCGGACATGGGAAGCGGGTCCATAAGCAAAGCCCGCGCGCAGCCGTGCAATCCTGCGTGCCAGCCAGCCCGCCGGAGGCGCCTCACGCTCTTCGCGCATCCGCGCATCCAGCCGGGAAAGGAAGTACGGGTTTGGCTCCGGGACCTCCCACGTGTCCAGCAGCTCCATGGTTGCCTTGAGCTCGGCCAGTTCGGCCTGGCAGTGTGCGCAATCCGCAACATGCGTCTGAACCTTGGCAGATACAGCGGCAGGCACAGCCTGGGGATCGAACAGCAGATCCGCCAGCCTGGAGTCCATCCCGGTGCAATTGTTCTTCGTTTTTTCCATAGTTGCCACCCCGCTTTCCGCCGGTGAATTCCAGCGTGTTTTTGCTTACACAAAATCCTTCAGTTTGTCCCGCAGCGTCTGGTAGGCGCGGAAGAGCAGCGACTTGGTTGCCGATTCGCTCAGCTTCAGCACATCCCCGATCTGCCGGTAATCCATTCCCTGGTACTTGTGCATCAACACGGCCATGCGCTGCCGCTCCGGCAGCGCCATTACATGGGTGCGAATGGCCGCCATGCGCTCATCGCGCATAAGCTTCTGTTCCACGCTCGGCTCGCCGTCGGCCACATCCGGAGTCGTGCCCGATTCTTCATCGGGCGCGTCAAGATACACGGTCTGTGCCGCTCGCTCGTGCTTCGTATCCCGCGCGTGATTCACGGCCAGGTTGGTCGCTATCCGGTAAAGCCAGGTGGTAAACCTGGCCTCGGCCCGGTAGCTGTCCCTGGCCCGATAGACGCGCAAAAACACTTCTTGCGCCAACTCCTCGGCAACCGCCTGGTTGCGCACCAGCCGGAACAGGAAGTGAATCATTGGCCGGTGGTGTTTCTGGACCAGGAAATTGAAGCTTTCTTCGTCGCCCGCGGCCACGCGCAGCATCACCGCCGCATCGCTTGCCGGGTCCAGTTCGGCATGCACACTTGTGCTCGCCGCCGGACTTCTGTCTGGCCTTGCTTCAAATCCAGATGGCCCCGCTCCCAGGGCGCCGTTATCCAGGACCATGGTTGCCATGTCTTTTGAAACCCCGGTTTCGCCGGAAGGTTGCGCTATTTCAGCGATTTCCTCGCCGTTTTCGCGGCTGAATTCGCCCTCGTTCGCCGGGACCGATTCCGCCGGTTTCAGGCCGCCGCCAGACACCGTCCCTGCGCCCAGCGCCGCCTCCCCATTCGTGGGCGAGTCGCCTGCGCGCCGGCCCGCTTCGCGTATTGACCTGATTCTCCAGCGCATGGTTCAGTCAGCACGGGGGCAGACTATCCCTTGGGCCGGCCGTTGAACCGGCGGGGAGGGTTGGCCCTAAAGCCCTGCTAGTGTTACTCTAACCTACGGGATGGCCGGCTGGCGCGGCCATTTCCAAGCCCCCCAAGGGGCGCTTAACTCAGCGGTAGAGTGCCACCTTCACACGGTGGAAGTCGCAGGTTCGAATCCTGCAGCGCCCACCATAGAATCAATAACTTACAGCATCTCCGCCGAGCGATTTGGTAGCGTTTGGTAGCAAAAGCTGAGAGCCTTTGCACGGTTCAGCCTGCATCGACAACATCGCATAGACGGAACCCACCATCTGCTTCACACTTTCCGGCAACTCCTGCATATATTCGTTGGCCGTGGTATCGGCCTTTGCATGTCGCAGGTGCGCCTGAATATCCTTTACCGATCCCATTTTCTGTGCCCTTGTAGCGATGGTGCGACGCAGTATCTGGAAGTTCAGTTTGGGAATCCCCAACTTCTCGGCAAGGGGGTTGAGAACCCTGTTTCGGTAGTTCCCGGTGTCCATGACGCCACCCTCCTGGTTGGGAAAGATGAACGCGTCTGGAGACGCATTGGGGCACTCCCGCTTCCATTGCAAAAGCTCAGCGGCAAGCCCATCGGGAAGATGAATGTCGCCGAGACTCTTTTTGGTCTTCCCGAACGGCCTGATTTGCCTCCGGTAGACGGTTTCCGTAATCGACAACGTATTGTGGTTGTCGAAGGATTTCCAGCGCAGTCCAAACAACTCGCTTGGGCGAAGTGCTCCAGTGATGTCCAGCATGAGCAGAACCCTATCTCTTCTGCCGGTCTGCTCCAACATCGACCGCAGTTGTTCCCAGGAAAGCACCCGTTTGTCCTTCGGTCGAAGATTCTTTGGAATCTTCAGCTTTCGGGTCGGGTCTCTCATCAGGAACTCCTGCTCGATGGCCTCGTCAAAGATGGACTTCATATAAGATCGAGCTTGCTTCACCCGATCTTGTGAAAAACGGTCCGCCAAATCGTTCAGGTGCGTCTGAAGTACAAATCTGTCCAACGAGTCAAGCGCGATCTCCCCAAACTTGGCTAACAAGTCGAGTTCGATCTGGCTCTTCTTTTCTTTCGCTGTCTCCGGTCGCCAATCCCCTTGCCTAAGCGGGAAATAGCGGTTCCGAACAAACCATGCCAGGGTTACAGAGCTGTCGTTCAGGACTCTGCCGCCGAGGTTCTGGCCTGTCCGCTTCGTAATTTCCGTCCGCAACGCTTCTCGCGCAGCGGATCTGGTCATCTGCGACTTGAGGCCGAGCTTAATACAAGAGGTATCGGCTCGTTCCTTCTGGGTTGTAGGATCAAGCACATGCCGCCGGAAGTATCCGTACCACTGCTTTCCGCGCAGCACCACCCATCCCGCTTGGTGCGATTTACCCATGAGTTCCTCTGATTCTGTGGGGGGAACCGTGGGCCGTATTCATTTTACCGGCTTCCACGTCTCAAATTGGAGAGGCGCTCCCTTTCGCCGATGAATTCTTCGATCCTGCTTGCGCGAAAGCGCAGAGCCCCGTCACCCAAACGGATAACGGGCAAATGCGGGGATTTGCGAGAGGAATGATCCCAGACCCAGTCCTTGCTGACCTTTAACCGTCGGGCAACCTCTTCGACTGTGAGCAGAGGATCAGCATGAATCTCATGCTGACTTGGATTTGCCTGCAACTGTGACATTTGTCCTCCTGTCGATTGGCGCTTCCCGAATAGAGCAGGAGGGGCCTGTTGTAGCGTGTCAGAATTGAGTGCCGCTATTCATACGGGCCAAAAGCGAGATGAGATCAAGATTCCAGTGTGAGAAAGTGCCGTGTGATTACGGTTCTCTTGACTGCACTTGATACGACCGCACCTGAGAACTATGTCGGGGTGATTTGCAGACCTCGTCGGGGGTGGCCAGAGTTCAACCGGGTCCGCCGACCAACTTTTCTCCAGAATGCCCGGCACGGTTATGCTGTTCTCGTTTGAAATAGCGTCGGGCCTGTTCGCAAGATGGACGTTGTGCAGTCTGCCATTCGGCGGGGACATAGTTGCAGCCCTCATCAGCGATGAATTGAGCACATTCCGAGAAGCACCATTCGATTTTCGCTGGGCACCCCCGTATTGCAGATACGCGACCCCTACGCCACCAGCAATGCCCATCACAAATAGCACTCGCGACATACGTCTCTCCTCTGTTACAGCGTCACGTCCGGCTTCATTACAAAAGTTCCACGGGACTGTGAGGCACTTGCTGAGGATTGCTGCCTCTCTCTCCGTGCTCTTGCCGGAGCCTCCTCAGCCGGTCCACTCAATTTCACCATGTACCCCGAGAGAGCTGTTGGACTGATCTTTATTCCCTTCTCTTCCAGCAGATGAGTCAGCATGGTCAACGAATATCCTTTTCTCCGCAATTCCACGAGAAGAGGCAACAGCGTTCGTATCACCGCACCCATCATGAACGAACTAGGTTGCGGCACGGGTTCTGTCGTCCTTTGAGTCAATAAGGTACGAGCATCCTCCACAATCTCAGAAGAAAAAACCTGCACCCTACGACGCCCCTCTACTTCCATCGCCTTGCCTCCCCGCAGCCTCACAGAACGACTACATAACATTATAATCTATTCGCACTGTTTCTTACATCATTTCTGTATTAGTATAATCTCGGACATGAAAGTGAGAGTCCGGATGTCTAAACGGTGAATGGCAAGGTAGGCGCTGTCCGGACAAAACCCCTGCGGGGTTTCGNNAAGGCGCCACATTACGGATCGAAGTCCGCATCACGGAAGAGGAGAAAGCCATCATCAGAGACCAGGCCAACAGTGCGAGCTTGACCATGAGCGAGTACATCCGGCGGAGTGCACTGAACAAACGAATCCTTTCCACTATGGACCAGAAGGCCGCAGGAGAACTTGCAAGACTCGGTGGGCTCCAGAAGCATCTGCTCACGCAGATCAAGGGTCTCCCCAATGAAGACGATCTTCGCGCGGGACTGAATTCCACATTGCTGGCTCTTCATAACGCAGTGAGAGGGCTCAAGACTGGCACGGTGAGGTGAACATGATTGCCAAAGTGCAGCCAGCTCGACAACACTCCAGCAGCTTCAAACGGCTTCAGGAATACCTTACGCGTGAGCGTGATGCCGACACCGGAGAACTTCTGTTGCGAGGAGATGTGGTCATGTCGGAGAATCTTCTGGGCTTCGACACAGCAGCGATGGAGATGCAAGGGGTCGCATCTCTCAACAATCGTTGCAAAGATGCCGTCTGCCATTATGAGCTGTCGTGGCCTCCNNGACAAGAAACATTTTCACATCCACATCATGCTCAACAAGGTTCATCCGGAGACTCTCAGAGCACATACGCCCTATCGCGATTGGTTCACTCTCGATGCCGCAGTACGCTTCCTTGAAGCAAAGCATGGTTGGCAACATACGCCGGGTCCGATGCGATGGGATGAGGATACACAGCAGGCTGTACCCCAATCGAAATCCGAGCGCCATGCGTCTCGATCTGCCCGACAACAGCCGACCGGAGCCGCTGCACAACTTGAACATTATCAGGATCAGGAATCGTTCCAATCCTATGTGCGGCGGGAAGTGGCTCCGAGCGTACGTTCTCTTCTCACAAGGCGGAACATCACATGGGATGACCTTCATCGTCTTCTCTGGAAGGTTCATCTCAGGCTTGAGAAAGGTGAGTTGGGCGGATATACAGTCCTCGCCATCGACGACAACATCCGGGTCAAGGCGTCTGATGTATTTCGCAACAACTTCGCAGGCAAGATCAATCGTCAGGCCACCGAAGCCGCTCTTGGCCCGTGGACAGAAGCCTCAACATCCGGTTATGAGGCCGATCAACAGGGCGCACAACATGCGGCGCAACATAGCGTTCAACATAGTGCTCGAAATAGCGCATTGAGAGAAGAACGGAAAGCGCAACGACACGCCGAACGTAGTGCCCTGATGGCGGATTATAACCAGTACCGTAATCGCCGGCGGGAAGTGTGCAAAGCCCTCACAACAGACGGCAGGGAAGGCCGACAATATCATCTTGATGTCTTGCGGCAACAAAAGAGGGAGATTCGTGCATCCGCTCTACCGTGGCCGGACAAGAAAGTTCTGCTCTCCCAGGTAACGGCTCAATCCGTGCTTGAAATGCGCGCCCTGAAGCTGGCCATTCAACAGAGGCGGCAGGAAGCATTTCCAAAGGATCTCCGCTCATGGGTCGCGGACAGGGCCGACGAAGGAGACGCGCGAGCGGCCTCACAACTTCGAGGATGGCGTTATGCGGATCAACGCAATCAGCGGCGGCTCGATGCGAGGCTGGAATCAAATGCACTGCATCTCGGGCCATCGCCCGATGACAACCCGAAATCCGCCTGGGCAGACTTTGCAGAGCAGCGGCTATCGGCTCAACAGAGGGACCAGCATCTTGCCCAACAGATCGCCACAACACGCATCTGGACGATCAATCGGAAGACCGGCGATGTGTCGTACATGCTGAACGGCAAGGTCTCCGTTATCGACTGCGGACGCCTTGTGAAGGTACTCAGCCAGGATGAAGCGGCCATTATCTTCGGGTTGGAGATGGCCATCCAGAAATACGGGTCGCGGATCGCATGTACCGGAAGCGAAAAGTGGAAGCGGATGGTTACCTGGTGCGCGATCAAGCACGGTATCTTCGCCCAATTCACGGACCCGGAGATGCAAGGCGCCTTCCACCAGGAACAACTCCTGGCAAATCCCCTCCAACTCCGAGCTGTGCGAATGCATTCCATCGAAACCAGGCTCAGAACTGAGGAGACCAATGATTTGATCTTCACCGACGAAACGGATGCGCTTCTTCTCCTCTCAAGTCTCCAGCCTGCCGCCCAGTCCCGACAGCTTATAGAAACCCTGAAAGCATCGCAACAGCCAGACCCGAAGGCGAATGTCGGCGGCAATCTGACAATCGCGCTTGTCCGGTCGTCCACGGGCCAACCGGCTTTCAAAGTATCGATTCACGAGGGGAAGCGGCAAGAGATCATCGACCGTGTTGCTCAGCTTCGGCAGACTGCATATCTGGCATCGCGCAACAACTTCAGAATGCCCAGCCACAAAAGAGAGGGCAGGTAACCGTGGGGGGAGGGAGAAAAGGCAGGCAAGGGATTCGAGGTGGCCGTCACAGGCTACGGCAACGCAGGTACGCGGTCACGCGCCATTCCAGCCAGGGGCAGACCGCCGACCGGGTGCTGATCCACACGGATACCGAGCTGGAGGCGAAAAAACCTGCTCAACAACCGGATGGCCTGCGTTGCCGTCCCGCGCGGCGCATACGACGCGCAAATGGGCCGTTATCGCTGTTTCTCCACGGCGGCCAGAACAATCAGCGTAAGGACTTCCAGACCTTCCCGCGTTGCGCATCCGCTTGTTGTTTTGCTTCCTCACGGTGCGGATGGTGACGCGCTCTGATCACATCGAACACAGTTCGAACAACTTCGGACAGTGTTCGAAGATGATCGAAGACTGTTCGCACTGAGTTCGAAGATCAACTGGAGATCTCCGGAAGGGCTTGGGACCCTCTCATCTTTCCAACCGACGATTCAATTTACGCGTCCCGCGCGGGGCGCGACCGGGCCCAGGCAGAGCAGATGCAGCAGCAATCGCAGTTTCAATCCACGCGCCCCGCGTGGGGCGCGACGGAGGAAAGTATGAAACGGACACAAGACGAAGTAGTTTCAATCCACGCGCCCCGCGTGGGGCGCGACCTCAGGAGAGCCTGATGCCAGCCGCGATCAAGTGGTTTCAATCCACGCGCCCCGCGTGGGGCGCGACCCAGGTAATCCCAGCCCTCGGCGGAGGTGGTGTAGTTTCAATCCACGCGCCCCGCGTGGGGCGCGACATACTCTCCGTAAATTGCATCCTGCCCGAAGGGGGTTTCAATCCACGCGCCCCGCGTGGGGCGCGACTACCGACTTCGCCGAATACCAGCGCGGCATCCAGGTTTCAATCCACGCGCCCCGCGTGGGGCGCGACTCAGGCCCAGCAGGAACTGCTTCACGATGTTGTGGTTTCAATCCACGCGCCCCGCGTGGGGCGCGACCGCGACCCCGACGTGGAGCGCGACCGGCTCATGGAGTTTCAATCCACGCGCCCCGCGTGGGGCGCGACATGATCGCCTACTACCTGGAATGCGCATGGCTCGTTTCAATCCACGCGCCCCGCGTGGGGCGCGACCACGCCGCGCAACAAGAAAGGAGCAGTAAACGCATGTTTCAATCCACGCGCCCCGCGTGGGGCGCGACGCGTGATGGTCGAAGAGGTCGGCATGGTGGTAGGCGTTTCAATCCACGCGCCCCGCGTGGGGCGCGACGAGAGATATGCGAAAGGGAATGTGCCGGCCAGCATTGTTTCAATCCACGCGCCCCGCGTGGGGCGCGACGTTCAGCGGTGGTGTTGGCGGATACATTACCACAGTTTCAATCCACGCGCCCCGCGTGGGGCGCGACGGACACGAAAGAATCGTCTGCTGAATGATGAGCATGTTTCAATCCACGCGCCCCGCGTGGGGCGCGACTAGGCGGAGGCGTCGGTTGGATCGGCGGGAGTGAGTTTCAATCCACGCGCCCCGCGTGGGGCGCGACGGAGTAAGCGATACGCTGCCGGTAGCAGTTGAGGATGTTTCAATCCACGCGCCCCGCGTGGGGCGCGACGTGCGTATCGCGGATGCTATTGAAGCACAAGGGTTGTTTCAATCCACGCGCCCCGCGTGGGGCGCGACGGCTCTACTGTAACAGCTTTGATTTCTGCGTTCTAGCCTTGGAGTTGCGCGAACTCATTCAAAAGCTGAAGCAATGAACGTCCGGAAAATGAGCATCGATGCGCAAGAAGTGTGGAATGAGTGAGATGACGCGAGCGCGGACCTACGGGGCGTGGGGTGTGCACTTGATGTTCGCGCTAAAGAATGAGGGGACCTTCCGGGTTGTAGCTGGGCTTCGCTCCTGAATGCTCAACGCGCCTTTGCCAGTTTGCGCCTAGGAAGTAGAAGCGAAGGCTATCGGTAGAAGGGTCAATGATCGCTAGGAGCTTGGCGCGAAACTCGACCCAAAGTGCGGGTTCAAGAAGACATTCAAAAACCGAGAACTGCACCCGCTGACCATGATTTTGACACAGTTTGGCGATTTGCCGGAGGCGCCGCTTCCCGTCCTCGGACTGAGTTCCCATGTCATACGTCACAAGCACCATCATGCTTTGTCATCTCCAGATGAAGGAAGGATAAGCGTCAAGATCGCCGCGCAGGTGGCGAGCCAACAGGAGCGCCTGGACGTAAGGCACCAGGCCAAAAGGGATGCGTTCGTCCAGAAATGGATGGAGAATCTCCTCCTGTTTGCGCAACTGCCATGCCACCAGAACCTCTTTGCGCGTGGCATCGCTCATGGTCACACCTCCGGATTCCGTACGCGAGAATCCGTTTCCGGCAACCTGTCGGCGGTTGATGAGGGTAAGCGCCAGCCTGTCGGCCAACACTGGGCGCAACTCCTCCATGAGGTCCAGAGCCAGGCCGGCGCGACCGGGGCGGTCACGGTGCAGAAAGCCAACGGCAGGGTCGAGGCCGGTGGTTTCCAAGGCAGAGGCGATGTCGTGCGCCAGTAGGACATAGAGGAACGAGAGCAACGCGTTGACATTGTCGAGCGGCGGACGGCGGCTGCGTCCGTGAAAGAAGAACGCCTCTTTCTGATGCAGGATAAGTTCGTCGAAGACGCTGAAATACGTCTGCGCGGCATCTCCCTCGACTCCGCGCAAACCATCGAAAGTGGTTGCGGACGCGAGCAGCCGCAGCGATTGGCCAAGTTGTGTAACGACACGATCAATGGTCTCCGAGGCGTGCTCACGGCCAGCACGTAACAGCGAAGTCCGGCTGTTAGCGATCTTAGCCAACAAGATGGATTTTGCGATGGCGGCAGAATCGCTGTCCTGGTCGGCACGGCGGTACTGCTCCCGGCGCAGCAGGACGTTGCCGTGGATCGGCCCCTGGATGCGGGCCAGAAAGCGGCCGTGCTCGCTGAGGAAGCTCACGCCGACGTTGTGCTCGGCGCAGAATCCCATCAGGGGAGGACTCATCGAGACCACGCCGACGCAGACGATTCCTTCCAGTGTGTGGATCGGCACGCGCAGAACGGTTTCGTGCTCGACACGAACGAGGACGGTTTCTCCATCCTTGCTGAGATAGGCATTGGGAATGGTGACATACAACGTGTTGAGAAGCTTTCTCATCGGGGCTGGTCCTCATCCTTGTAGGTGCACTCGGAAGAAGCCTGTCGGAGGTTGGCCTCAATTGCACGGTTCAGATAACGGGATGCGCTTGCCGACTCGACAACCGAGGGCAGACAGACGGGCTTCATGGAACAGCCTTCGCATTTCTTTGCGTAGACTGCCCGCGGTGTTTCTCTGGACTGAAGAATCTCGTGCATGCGGGCGGCGAGGTGTTCAACCTCTTGACGAAGCGGCTCGTCGAATATCGTCACTTCGCGACGCTTCGCCTTGCCGTCGAAGATGGCCCCCGTAGGAACCGGCACTTGCAGCATCTCCTCAAGGCAAAGCGCCTGCGCACAAAGCTGAATTCGATAGGCCAAGCTGCCGTGTTTGTCGCGGGTCC
>PLOG01000157.1 GCA_003142935.1 Acidobacteriaceae bacterium | reverse complement strand
TTCTGGAATTGGCTTGATTTTCCAAAATTCCAGATTGAACCCATAACCTGTTTTGGGTTATTGTTAGCTATCGGAGCGACAAAGACGTGACCCATCAGTCTCCACTCAAGTGGGATGATCTACCATTTGACCCGAGCCCCTTCATCAAGGACAACGCAGTGGTAAGCCCAACCTACGCGTCGAGTTTGGGAGCGTTGTACGCCGACGACTGCATGGCGATTCTACCGTGGGTGAAGGATGAAGTTGTCGATACAGTCTTCGCGGACCCACCGTTCAATCTCGGAAAAGAATACGGGAATCGGTCCAACGACTCTCTCCGAAAAGGCATATTTGGATTGGTGCCATCAATGGGTAACACAGTGTGTTCGCACCTTGCAACCCGGAGGCTCCTTCTTCCTCTACAACCTTCCGAAGTGGAATGTGTTGTTAGGAGCCTTTCTCACAAGTCTTGGAATGGAGTTCCGTCATTGGATTGCGGTTGAAATATCTGCCTGTCTGCCAATTCCAGGCAGACTCCATCCCTCACATTACAGCCTCCTTTACTACACAAAAGGGAAGCCGAAAACCTTTCATAGAATTCGTACGCCGATCCTCGTGTGCCGGCATTGCGGAGGCGAGGTCAAGGATTACGGCGGTCACCGTGACGCTATGAACCCAAGGGGCGTGACGCTCAAAGATGTCTGGACGGATATTCCGCCGGTTCGCCATTGGAAGTACAAATCGAAGGACCGGCCCGCCAACGCGCTCTCCACAAAGATCCTTGATCGGGTGATAGAAATGTCAACTGTCCCCGGCGATCTTGTGCTTGATCCGTTTGGTGGGAGCGGAACAACATTTGCCGTTTGCGAAAGAAAACATCGTCACTGGCTTGGGACCGAGATAGATTTTGCGGATGAAATCATTGACCGAATTGAATCCGGTCAGATTCAATCGCACAAGAATGACGACTTCGTAGAACGCTAGACCAGTGCCCGGCCGTCCGTTCCCTTTGGAATCCTTGGCACATCTTTGCTGGTAGCATCCTGCTCTATCACAACGATTTCGAGAACTCCTTCGCGGCACGGCACCGACTTCCAGAGAGCGAAGTACGGTTTGATCTCTTGGATATTGCCGATTCGGTCAGTGAGGTACACATAGAGCTTACGGGATGGCACAACTAACACTCCGGCTGAAATGATCTGGGTTTTCAAGAGCAATGTCAGCTTATTCAAAGAACCATGCGAAGAGGAGATATTACCTGTTTCTTATTCCACGACAATCGGGTTATTCGGTCCTTGAAGAACGGCGTCCAAATCGCCCAGGCGCTCATCCAATGCGTTTTTTGCTTTACCTTCAATTGTCCATCCGTTGATTTCCAACGAATGAACAAACCTGTCACGAATTGGCCTAACTCCGTTCCCTTTCCCACGTTCTTTTCCGCTCTCTGGGTAGATGGTGAAAGAACCGCTCCCCACTGGCCACTCGCATCCCCGGATAGCATCATGAATCTGTTCTCGCGTGGTTTTCCAATGTTCCGAAGTTGCATAGGAGCCACGGCTCTTTAAGGTGTAGACCTTGACGATTTTCATGATCCCTCGCTGCAAAAACGCCGCAGGAACGAAACGGGATCAACTTCGAGCGCTCGGCAAACTTCGCAAAACTCGATTAAGTCAAGCTTCCGCTCCCCACGCTCATATTTCGACACGAAGGATTGAGGGCGCCCGAGTCGCTGGGCCAGCCCAACTTGGGTGAGACCTACCCTCTTCCTCTCCCGGATAAACTGTTCACGAAGCCTGGCTTGTTGGTCAGTTCCCACTGTCATTGATCCGTGGGAAAACAATATAACCCTTTTTGGGATATACCAAATTGGGTTATTCTGTAGTTCTCGCCGGAGGATGATTTCTACTTCGGATTTGTGGTGCACCCATCGAACGCGTAGCGGAACTCGCCAGTGCCGGCTGCATTCATGTTCAACCTGACTGGAATGGTGAGCCCGTTGACGGATTGGTACTCGATGCGCACCTTCATCGCCTGCTCCTGCCCGGGCGGCGCTCCCGCCGGCAGAATGCGGGCCTCGAATGCATTCACCAGCAGGCCCCGCGGCGTTGGCTCGTAGGCCGGAGTGAACTTGATCGACGTCCCGCTCAGGTCTACATTGAATTGCTCCAGCACCAGATCGCTTGAGAACACTTCGGTCATTTCCGTGCCGCCTTGTTTAGCGTGAATCGTGTGCACGGTTGGAGTGTGCGTAATCTCCAGGCCTTCAACGGAATCGGGAATCACCGAAGCCTCCATGAAGGGGCCCCAGAATTGCAGAAAGCCTTCCAGAGTCTGTTCGACGGTGCGGTGCATGGCATCGAGCATGTCGGAAGAATTCCGATCGAGCGGCTTGTCGGGGTTCGCGTCAGCCACCCACTCAATGGTGGAGCCGCCCCTCATGCGGGCATGCAGGGTGATCTTGACGCTCTTCAGCAGCGCAATCCGCAGATCGTCTTCCGGTACCGCCTCGCCTTTGTCGGCGCTCAAAAAAAGCGTGTGCCAATCGGTGTGAATGGCGCAGTCGAATCCGGTCAGACCGGCTTTTGCGCTGGAGTAGTAGAGCTTGGCGGTCTTGGCCAGCCACTCATTGTCGGGGTTCGGCTTGCCGGGCTGCGCGGCGGGGGGTGCAGGGGCCTGGCTGCCGGTCTGGCTCTGCGCCCCGGTCGCGGATGTGGCCGTACAGATTGCCGCTAGCAAGATCAGGAGCCGCACTATCGGGAACCGCGCTTGAAATGTAAAAAGAAGTCGGTCCATTCAATCAACCTGCTTTCGATTGGGTATCCGGTATTGTCCGTCTTTTGGCAGTCGTTCGGCAAGGCAAGCGCGCGCTCTCCACCTGGTTCTGCCGCATGGTCCCGGCACATGGTATGGTGGGCACGGATTGATTTTTCCGGGAGGAATTGCCGTGAATCTCCGTTTACGCCTTCTCGCCGTCATGCTTGTTCTTGTTACGCCAGCAATTGCGCAGGATCGNNAGACTGCCTTTGCCCGTGCACGGCATTTGCAGCATGGCATCAATGCCTCGGAGTGGTTTGCGCAATCGCCAAACGACTACTCCGCCGCGCGCACGAACCGATACACGGACGCGCGGGATATAGCGCTCATTGCGCGGCTGGGTTTTGACAATATCCGCCTGAGCATCGACCCGGTTCCGCTGGAGCAGTATCCGCGCGGCGCAGATGGTTTGAACGCCGACTTCGTAGGCCGGCTCGATCGCGCGGTCGACACCATGCTTGGCGAAGGCTTGGCGGTCGAGATCGATCTGCACCCCGAGGAAAGCTACAAGCAGCAGTTGCGCACCAGCGACCATGCAGTGGACGAGCTGACAATGCTGTGGCGCAAGCTGGCCGCGCACTATGCCAACCGCGATCCCGAGCGCGTCTTCTTTGAAATTCTGAACGAGCCGGAGGTGACCGATCCCTATCGCTGGGCCGGCATCCAGGCACGGGTTGCCGCGGCCATTCGCCAGGCAGCGCCGCGCAATACCATCGTCGCCACCGGCGCCAACTACTCAAACCTCCTGGACCTGCTTGCGCTGCAGCCGCTCGCAGACGGCAACGTTATTTACAACTTCCACTTCTACGACCCCCACGAGTTTACGCACCAGGGCGCAAGCTGGGGCCTGGCGTGGTGGAGTTACACGCACGGAATTTCCTATCCACCCAACGATGGCGCCATGCAGGCTCTGCTGCTTGAGGTTCCCGATGCCGTCGACCGATTTGCGCTGGAAAGTTATTGGCTCGACCACTGGGACGCGCACCGTATCCGCATGACGATCGACGCGGCCGCGGCGTGGGCCCACGAGAACAACGTGCCGCTCCTCTGCAACGAGTTTGGAGCTTACCGCAACTCCTCCGATCCGGTGTCGCGCGCAAATTGGATTCACGATGCGCGCACGGCGTTTGAGGCCGATGGAATTGGCTGGGCGATGTGGGATTATCGCGGCAGTTTCGGCGTGGTGACCAAGCAGGATGGCCAGCCGGCGCAAGTGGACGGCGCGGTCGTGGGGGCGCTAGGACTGAAGGGCAGGGAGTAGAAAATAGAAGAGGACACAGGTTAGATTTCTGGGCGCTCCATCCTGACCGCAAAGCCCGCGGTCAGGATGGAGCGCCCAGTTTGTTTCTTGCAGGAATTACGCTCTACCGGTGTCCGCCGCTATGGCCGCCGCCGCCATGGCCGCCGCCACCACCTCTGTATCCGGGGAGGGCGTGCTCATTGCTCGCTTCGTGGCCGGCATTGCCTACATGGCCCTGGCCATCGCGCGCTTCGTTTCCCTGGAAGTGGTTGAACCGCTCCGCTCCACGCCCAGGCAGCGGTCCTCTGTAGCCATTGTGCGGGTCATAGCGGTTGTCGACGTGGCCGTAAAAGCCGCGCGAGCCGTGGTACCAGGGACCGGCTCCGAGAAAGACTCCGCCGACAAACCAGTCGGGACCATAGTAGCCGTAGGGAGAACAGTCGTAGGGCGCGTAGTCGAAGTAGCCGTAGGGGCATCCGGGCTCAGGCCCGATACCAACGCCAATGGCGACCTGGGCTGAGGCGCGGGGGGCTGCGCCGGCAAACAGGGCGAGCGCGATAACAGAGAAAGCAAGCAATTTGAGGTGGGACATAGTTTCTCCTTCATTCGGTTAGAAGGGAAAACACGGTGGGGAGTTGTCTCGGTGGCGCGAACGGGCCCCAGTTGAGGCCGCCGCCATCTTAGCAGGCAACCGGTGCGTGGAGAGTTGAGTGGTTGAACAGGCTGCGCATCCAGTCCATTCGAGGGCTCCGGTAGAGCACCGTGTTTGCGGCGGTCTACACTACTGTGCCGGCGGCAGCCCGTCTGGCGGCTTGCCTTCCTGGCTCAAGCTGGCGAGGAACGAGGAGGGCAGCACGGCGGTCACGAGGACGCGGTCGCGCTTCTGCGTCACCTCGGCGGTCTTCAGCAGTTCTTTCAGGCTGTTGTTGGCGGGATTGTTGCCCAGGGGCTGCGTAAAGCCGCGCGCCAGCGTGACCAGAGTAGCCAGCGCCGCCGCCTGGCTGGCCGCCTTTTCATCGCTGGGCGCAATCTCTTCTATGCGCAGGTGCAGCGCGCCGGTCCAGCGCAGACTGGCAATAATGGTGGAGTCGGCCTCAATGGGCAATTGCAGCCCAAAGATGCTGATAGCGCCGCTGTCTGAAAAGGGCAGGCCGATCTGTCCCATGCCCCAAGCCAGCGACAGCAACGGCACGTCGCGATAGTGCTGGGCCAGCAGCGACGATCCGGCAAAGGGTAATGCGGCGGTGCGATGCCGGTCGACGATGGAGTGAATTTGCTCCGCTGTCGGCGTGTTCGAGACGGCGATCATGTCGTAGCCGATCTGCGTAATCCGGACGGTGCGGTCCTGGGACTTTATGTTGTAGATGGTGTGGCCGGCGTAGGATTCGCGCGAGGTGGCGTGGGCTTCGAGCCAGTCGTTCAGCTTCTTGCCGGTCAGCTTGCCCACCAGAACCATGGAGTAAGCCACTGGCCCGTTGGGGCCGTTGGGGTCGGGCATGCGGTGCAGGGCAATGGCTACCTCGTCCAGGTCTTGCTCCCAGTCAACGCCGGTGGCGTCCACAAACTCCTGGTACTCGGGCACCCGCTGGGGCGGCTTCAGGTCCTTGCGAAAGAAGGTGTGGATGGGCTTTAGGTTGACGTAGAGGATGCCGTCTGACTCGGGCAACAGGCGGGCAGCCTCGGGCGGCGCTTTGGAGCGCAGAAAGATAGCCACAGCCAGCAGGAGGATGACTCCGGCAACAACAAGCAGCGTTCTTCGGGTGCGTCTGGTCATTTGGGGCCGTCAGGAATACGGTATCACTGCCGGGAGGAATCGGGGTGAGTCTGACGGCAGCTCGTGGGATTACTCGAGAACGGGGCGCCGCCGATGAGCAGGAATGCGCGGGTAGGAATGCGCGGGTAGGAATGCGTTGCGTTTATATATGCATCGTGTTACTATTCGGCATGATCGCGGGGTTTGGCGACGCGGATACCGAGAGGCTTTGGACGACGGGCCGGTCGAGGCGGCTTCCGGCGCAACTGAATCGGCAGGCGCTGAAGAAGCTGTATATCCTGAATGCCGCGCTGGCGCTGGAGAATCTGACTGTGCCGCCGGGCAATCGGCTGGAGAAACTGCGCGGAGACCGCGAGTGCGGGCACAGTATTCGCATCAACGATCAATACCGGATCTGTTTTGTGTGGCGCGAAGGGAATGCGCACGACGTGGAAGTGGTGGACTACCACTGAGCGGTGGGCCTGGAGGGGACGAGATGCCTGGAAATGCTGCTTTGATTCATCCCGGAGAGATATTGCAGACCGAGTTCATGGAGCCGTTGGGGTTGACGGCTTACCGGCTGGCCAAGGATCTGTGTGTACCTGCGCCACGGGTCGGCGACATTGTGCGCGGCAAGCGGGCGATTTCCGCCGATACGGCGCTGCGGCTGGGAATTTATTTTGGGTTGCCGGCGCAGTTCTGGCTGAATCTGCAGAATGAGTACGATTTGCGGCGGGCCGCCGGAAACGCGGCGTTGAAGGGGGTAGCGCGCAGGGCGGCGTAAGGGGCGGAATCGGAATTTGTGGAATCCCAGGTCTCATCCGCCGCGGCGGACGAAACCTGGGGTACCCGGCCGCCCTGGAATCAGACTCTACGCGGTTCTTGAGCAAGGTCCGGCTATTCCGCGATGCTTACGGAATAGATCTTTCCGCTGCTTCCCATGTTCGAGCTTCCGGTGGCGCCGGGAGGAAGCAGTCCGTACTCGCCCTTTCCTGTGCTGGACTGCAAGGTGATCTGATAGACGCGGCTCGCAATTTTTGTGGACTGGAATTCGATTGAGTCACGATCGGCGCCTCCCGAGACGTGCATGACGCCGCCGGTGACGGAACGGAACTCGCGCGAACCGCTATTAACGTGAAAACGCAGCAATTGATATTCGGTTATGGCTGTGCCTTCCGGGACATAGACCGCAAAAACGACGGGAAAAGTTACCCCGGTCCTTGCGTGCGGGTTTGCGACATGGCCATTCAAGTCGCCTTTGACGATGCCGGCCGACGCAATGCTCTTTAGCACGCCGCCAGTCTTGAAGTTCACAATCTCAGGCATCAGGGGCGTCCAGGCGCCTGACTTGTCTTTGTAGTAGACGCCGACATCGTCGATGCCCGCCGGGAGACTCGAGCCGGCGGCTGACTGAGTTGGGGCAGCCGGCGCGGCACCCGAGGACTTCAGCAAAATCGCGGTTACAACCTTATCGCTCGCACCTGCACCCTTGAGAGCGATCAGCCCGTTCGCGGAGGTGTCGTAAGTTCCGGATGACGCGTTGATGGTGGAGACGATCAGGTCATCGGACAGGCCGGCCTTCACCAGCTTGATGACAGCGTCGTTGTTCATGGATTGCTGGGCAACTAGTAATGGACAAAATGCCAGAATCACAGTAACAAGTGCGATGAGACTCTTGCGCATGCGGCTTCTCCTTGGCTTCTGGAACTGCTCAATGCTCTTCGGGGAAGCGAGTCCATAATCCACCCTGCGGCCGGTTCTCGCAAGGGGGTTCTTGTTTTAGGCGAGAGCGCGACGGGCGAATACCGGGTAGGCGCGGGCATGAAAATGCCCGCCTCGCATAAGCGCGCGGCGGGCATCTTTGATCGGGGCAGTATATTTACTGGGTTACAGATTTAACCGCATCGCCGGTCTTGAAGTCGTTCCCCAAAACAGGGACGCAAACCGCGGAACCATCGTCGACGTCGGTCGCCCTGACCACGCCGATGTTGGTGCTCAGCCGGCGGATGACAGCGCCGGTCGCCGGATCTTTGATCTCCCTGGTCACGCGCATCACCGTGAGCTGATCGCCAACCTTCACGCCGGCTCTCGCGCCCACATTGAGAATGATCTGCCCGCCATCGACCGCGGCCACAAGACCTTCGACAGTGATAACTCGCACGCTGACCTTGGACGTGTCAGTCACCAGATCCGCAACCAGCTTGTCGACCGCTTGCTTGGTAGCCTCGCCGATGATGGTGTTCTGGAAATCGCTCGAGCCGAAGTCCGCATTGCCTCCGCC
>PLOG01000024.1 GCA_003142935.1 Acidobacteriaceae bacterium | reverse complement strand
CGAGTTTCCGGCGCTGCTCCGGTGGGGGTGTAAAGGTCTTGTGGTATAATCGCGCGAGATGGCAGACATCTTCATTAGCCATATTCACGAGGAGGCTGAGGCTTCGAAAGCACTAAGTAAGTACCTCGGAATGTATGGATTGGATTCATTTCTATCAAGTGAAAACTGGCAAGTACGCTTAGGGGAGAGGTGGTTCAACCGAATCACTGAAGAGTTGGAACAAGCAAGAATTGTAATTCTAATGCTTAGTTCTAAGTCTGTACGTCGGCCTTGGATAAATTTCGAGGCTGGGTGGGCCTGGTCAAAGAACAAAGTAACCATTCCAGCGTGTTTTGGAGGATTGAATCCGGGTGAGATGCCTCGCCCATATTCCGATTTGCAAGGGTTGGATTTGACAACTGGGGCTTACACTTTGGTGTTGGATTGTCATCAGTATCTTAAGGGAACAGGTTTTACTATGCCGCCGCCAATTCCTAATGATGGTACTGATGAATTACTGGCAATACTCAAACGGTTTACTCCTAGGATGCCGCCGCCGAGTTGAGTTGTGGATAACCCCGCCGCATTCCGATTCCGCGCGCCCGTAGCGAGTTCTTTGAGATACGCGTCAGCGTAATCGATGAGCCAATGCGGTGTTGAACCCGAGTCAGCGGACACCAGATTGCAAGCTGCTGCCCACTGCTTCAGGACGCCACGCGCGGTCTGCACAGCCTGCTCTTGCTGCCTCGCACTGACGTACCGCGAATCGGGGTTCGAAAAAGCAGCCTTCCACTCCGGGTAGAATTCCTCCAGCAGGCGCTTCAGAGGACTCTTGTCGCGGTCACAGAACGTTTCGAGCGCGCAAATGAACCTTCCCTGTGCTTCGGCCCGAGTGATTCGGCGCACCATCGCTCCCTATGCGATATACCCTGAAGTGGTATTGCCGCCAACCGGGCAGGGTCCCCAGCTTGTCGCCTCGCGAAGGCTAGGCGGCTATTCCACACGATAGCGCCGTGAGGTATGATTCGTGCATGGCTAACGCTTCACATCTGGGTCCAGCGTTCCGATTGCGGTCTGCGACCGGGTTGGTCTGGATTGTCCTCTTTGCGCCACTCACTCCGTGCGCAGCACAAACCGTCATCGGTTCGGCCCGAGTTGTGTGCGGCACCGGACTACCCGACTCGAAGGTCAGTGGACCGATCGTCGGCGCGATCATCAACCAGTCCAACACAACCATCACGGATCTTGAAGTAGAGCTATCCATCATCGGTCGCAACGGACAAAATGTACCCGTGCGCCGACGAGATGCTCGATTTGTAGTGGTGCCTTCGTTGAACCAAACGGGCGCTGTGTTTAAATTGCAACCAAATGGTAACGTGTACTTCACCTTCCCCGCCGGTACAGAGATGCGGGAGTTCTCTGTTGACATTCCCTATGTGATTCGGGGTGATCACACCTGCGCGCCCACGGACCGCCGTATTTTTTGGAGTCCTGATGTCCTGCACGTCGCCGCAATTGCCATCACCCGCGTCAACGGAAAGTCACTGTTACCTGCGGGGAAGGACGGGAAGCCCCTGAAGCAAGCGCCATTGGAATCCATGCTTCAGGTGCCCCGCGAGACGGCGGGACACGTGCCAACTCAACGCGAGGTGGTTGAGGCAATAATAGAGCAGAACGAACTGATCCGGTTTACGATCATCAACAAGCAACTTCAGGACTGCCTCTCGCGCGGGACATGGGCCTGCACGTTCAACAACGATACGAACATCAACGTTGTAATCGCTCAGCAGTGAACCGGGAGAGGCCTGGTTCTCCCGCCCTGCGTCGGGATCACCCGTCCCGCCGCGATTGTCTCAATTCTCGCACGGGCTTTAGGCGAGAGTGCCGGCAAGTGCTCGTCGAGCATCGCTCGCAGTTGGCTCGTAGCCATCAGGCGAAGGTCAATACTGCGTGAGTCTGTGACCTTCCGGTCTATGAGATATCCACCGAGCTTGGCCAGCGTCTTAGGGCTCGTAACAGAATGACATTTCCATATTGAATTGTTTTGGCGTATCCTGGAGAAGGTGGCAGACCTTACCGGAATCACGCGGCGCTTTGCGGCCGTGCCGGCGATTAGGCAGTCTCATGGAAAAGAACGCCTCTGTTCGCCCGTGCTACACTGCGGGCATGATCGGGAAGGGTATCGCGGTGTGCCACCACCACGGTCCCCGAGGCTAGCCAGATATTGTCCGGTACTGGCAATTCGATTCTATGGGGGCAACATGCCGGAACGCAATTCCAGCCAGCCTGATGGCATAGCGGAATCCTTGGACACTACTGAATCGGTCCTTCGAACCTTCGAAGAAAGTCTTCCAGCGGTTCGGCGTCTGTTCTTCGCCCGCCTAGAAACTCTTTGTAGGTCTCGACAACCAGAGCCATTGCCCGTTCAAATTCCGCATCCGGAATGATGTTCTTCCGGTCCAGCAGTCCCCGCAGTGCCAGGACCTGGCATTCCGCCATCACGCATCGCGCAGCCAGAGTATTCAGAATCCGGACCAGTTTGGCGTCATCCATTTCCCCGATTCTACTATCGGGAGCGATTCCCTGCATGCCGGCGGGCGAGATTTGGGGCGTAATTCTCGCGGGCCTTTCCGGTTGTGGAAGCGGCAGTCGGTTTCGAAACGAGGGGTATACCCCCCTCTCGGAAGGCCCCGCCACCAGGGTGCAACCCAGGCTCTCCAACGCCCGCGTCTGTGCCCAGTGTTGTGCCCACCCCCTGCATACAAGCCTTACCCGTGCTTGCCAGCGTCCCCAGTTCTGTCGTCCCGAACTGCATGAAAACTAGCAACGATTGGGAGTGGAGCGCAACGGCTATGACCGCTTCCAAATAACTGATTATTCGTGAGTTAACGGCTTCGAACCAGTAGGTCGGGAGTTCGAGTCTCTCCGGGCGCGCCAGGAATCAAAACACGCCCGTAGCCTTTAAGCCCAGTGCGGCACTGCTATGCTAGAAGCATCATGGCCACCACGAGCGGAAAGAAGAACGGCATCGCGACTCCTGGTACTCGTCCGGCCCCGCGGTCTCAATCCGTGCCGCGCATCGCCAAGATTGCGCAACGGCTCGGAAGCATGATTCCCAAGAGCGAGCTGAAGGCCATGCCGGAAGATCTCTCCAGCCAGATTGATCATTGCGTGTACGGAACGCCGAAGAAGTGAAGCACGTCTTTGCCGACACCCTTTATTGGATCGCGATCTTCCTCCCTGGCGANNGCGATCCGTGGGCCAGCACCGCCGGGGCCGTGGACCTATCCGGAGCGTCTCTCGTCACCACGGAGGAGGTTCTGAGCGAGTTTCTCACGGCGGTTTCCGCGCAGGCCGAACGGACCAGGCGCTTGGCCTCCAGCGAATGCCCGACGAGTCCCACTAAAGCGGCGCGGCAGATCCGCCGATACAAGCATCTTTGGGGCTTGCTCGATGCCTTACAATGATAATGAAACCAATGGTGTTGCGGTTTAACGAACGAAGAGCGACCGAAGCGGCGGCTCGCTTCCTGAAGCTCCGCGGCAAACGCATGAGCTATCTCAAGCTCATCAAACTGCTGTACTTCCTCGATAGGGAAGCGCTGCTGCGGTGGGGCAGGCCGGTAACCACCGACAGGTACGTTTCCATGGACAATGGGCCCGTCGTCAGTCGGGTATACGATCTGATCCGAGAGGAACCGGCCCCGGGCACCGATCCAATTTGGCACCATTACATCTCCACTCCCCAAGGTTGGGAAGTCGTTCTCATCGC
>PLOG01000195.1 GCA_003142935.1 Acidobacteriaceae bacterium | reverse complement strand
CGCATGAGCGAGACCGAGCAGCGCCTGAAGCAGGAGGTCGAAGCACTGCTGCAGCAGGCCGAGAAGACCGATGCTGCCGAGGATGCGCTGTATGGCAAGGGCAAGCGCGGCGACGAGTTGCCCGAGGAGTTGGCGCGGCGCGAGAGCCGGTTGAAGAAGATCCAGCAGGCCAAGGCGGAACTGGAAAAGGAAGCCCAGGAAAAGGCCGAGCAGGAACGCGCCGAAGCCGAGGCCAAGCTCGCCGCGCGCAAGGAAAAGGAAGAGAAGACGGGCCAGAAGCAGCGTGGCCGCGAGCCGCAAATCCCCGCGCCGAAACAGGCTCAACCCGATGCCAAGGCACAGCGTAACTTCACCGATCCCGAGAGCCGGATCATGCCGGACGGGGCCAACAAGGGCAGCTTTTTGCAGGGTTATAACGCGCAGGCAGCGGTCGATGCCACGGCCCAGGTGATCGTGGCGGCCGAGATTACGCAGCAGGCCAACGATAGCCGTCAACTGATCCCGATGCTGAAGCAGGTGGAAGCCAACATGGGCCGCAAGCCGGACGCGGTCAGTGCCGACGCGGGCTACTGGAGCGAGGCTAACGCAACCGATGAAAACGTAGCGGGCATCAATCTGCACATTGCCACGGGCCGTATGAAACACGATCAGACTGAGGCGACAGCAAGCGGACCGCCGCCGGACCAGGCCACGCCCAAGCAAGCCATGCAACATAAGCTTCGCACCGAGGCCGGGCGAGCGATTTACAAGAGGCGCAAGGTCATCGTCGAACCGGTCTTCGGCCAAATCAAGGAACAACGAGGGTTCCGGCGTTTCAGCATGCGCGGACTGGAGAAGGTGCGGGCCGAATGGAAGCTGGTATGCGCAACCACCAACCTGCTCAAGCTCTTCCGCTCCGGTTGGACACCGCAAACAGCCTGATATGAGGCGGGGAAGCCGGTTCGGCTTACCCCGTACTTATGCAACCTGCCAACTTCGTCGACAAGATTCAAGCGATAAGGGGTTCGCAAACTCCAACGCAAGATCAAACCGCACACCTGAAATCGCTATCCCCGACAGACTCCTAGAGGGGAGACTGCTGATCTTTCAGAGCCGGTTCCGCAAAATTGGACAGGGGTTTAGGTGGAGGATCTGTTCTCGCGCAGCCTAAGATGGCTGGAAAGAGGGGGAGCGATGAGCAGACGACCACGCAGGAACCATACAGCGGAGTTCAAGTCGAAGGTGGCTTTGGCCGCGATCCGGGGCGAGAAGACGCTTTCCGAGCTGGCCGAGCAGTTTGACATTCATCCGAACCAGATCACGCAGTGGAAGAGCCAGTTGCTGGAAGGCGCTGCGAGTGTGTTTGGCGGCGAAGCGAAGGCAGTGCCGGCGGCCGAGGCAGTCGATGTGAAGACGCTGCACGCCAAGATCGGCGCTCTGACCCTGGAGAACGATTTTTTAGAAGGGGCGCTCACCAAGGCGGGACTGCTGAGCGCAAGGCGATGATCGATCCCGAGCACGATCTTCCGATCAAGCAACAGGCAACGGTGCTGGGCATCAGCCGCGGCAGCGTGTACTACATGCCGCGTCCGGTATCGGACGCCGACCTGATGCTGATGCGGCGCATCGACGAGCTGCATCTGCAGTATCCGTTTGCCGGCAGCCGGATGCTGCGCGACATGCTCGCCCGGCAAGGGTTCGAGGTGGGCCGCCGCCATGTAAAAACCCTGATGAGGAAGATGTCGATCGAGGCCATCTATCGCAGGCCGAACACGTCGAAGCCCGCGCCAGGGCACCGCATCTATCCGTACCTGCTGCGCGGACTGGCCATCACGCATCCCAACCAGGTCTGGGCCATGGACATCACTTACAGTACGCCCAGCCAGCGTATCTCGGCTGAAAGGAGGTGCGCTGCTTGAGCATGTTTGGAATGCAGTGCATGGCGATTTGGTTGTGCCTGCCTTTTCTCTGCTGTGAGAGAAATGAGCCGAAGCGGCGGTGACTTGCTGACACTGGCAAGGTGACGAAGTCCGTGGGAAACGGGGCTTGCGGTGAAGCGATTACGCCAAGATGAGCCTCTAGGCTGAGCATGGGACGGTTGAGGAACACGAACCTGTTGAAACGCATCTGAGGGTTGAAAGGTCACCCCTGCCAACATCGCTTAACAGGCAGGTCGCGGATTGTAGCCGAGCATAAAGTGTGGGTTTGGCGACACGAATGGCGACTGGAAATGTATGCCGGTCACCATGGAACCACGGGGAGCGCGCAGCTAGACTGTGGTGTCCGCGACGACTTGCGGCAAGCAAGGATAAAGACTGCGACAGGCAACCTCGCCCATGTGATGAGTCCAGCATGTGAACTGGGGAAGGTTTGCACAAATGATAAGGGAGTGTGTCCCTGATGATGTGCAGATTGACGGAGCCTCTGTAGTAGTCCGAGGCCGGGAAATCCGGCTACATGGCGAAGGGGGGCAGTTGAAGTGGTTTGCTTGGTTAACTAACTGACTACAGTGAGGTGAAGACCTTTGATAATCAGTGAAATGCAAAGCAAGCTGGCGACATGGTCGACGGAGAACAGAGAACGCAAGTTCGATCGCCTCCTGAGACTGATTGCGGACAGGAACTGGCTGAGTGAAGCGGCGCGCATTACGCTGGCATCCAGCGGTGCGCGTACACCGGGTGTTGACGGAGTCGACAAACGCATGATGGAAGGGGATCTCCAGCATGTATTGGCGACCATGCGTGAGGAACTGTTAGCGGGTTCGTACTGTCCGCTACCAGCGCGTCGCGTGTACATACCGAAGGCAAACGGAAAACTCAGGCCACTTGGTATCCCAAGTCTCCGGGACAGAATTGTGCAACGTGCAATGCTGATGGCGATGGAGCCGATATGGGAGAGCGATTTCCTCTCGGCTTCCTATGGCTTTCGGCCTGCGCGTAGCGTACACCATGCGATTCGTACGGTGAAACTTCAGCTACTGGAGGGTGATGAACAGAGGACTGCGGGGCGCTGGATTATTGAAGGCGACCTTGCCAGCTACTTCGATACGGTTCATCATCGCCTGTTGTTAAAGGGAATCCGTAAGCGGGTTGCCGATCAGCGTTTCCTCGACTTGCTCTGGAAGTTCATCAAGGCAGGATGTGTTGATCGTGGTCTGTATCGTGCCGCAAGCGAAGGTGTTCCTCAAGGCGGTGTAATTTCACCGCTTTTATCCAACATCATGTTGCATGAATTCGATGTATGGATGGAGAAGAACTACCTGAGCAAGAAGGTACGCAAGGACCGATGGGCATGGAACTTCGCAATTCTTAAACAGCGCCCCATTACTGTGCGAGAACACCGGCAATGGAAACCTGCAATCTCCTACTGCCGGTACGCGGATGATTTTGTGATCGTTGTCAAAGGAACTCGAAAGCACGCCGAGGCTGTGCGCGAAGCGTGTAGAGCATTCCTTGAAGACGAGTTGAAACTCACACTGAATATGGAGAAGACCCATATCACGCATGTGAATGACGGCTTCGTGTTTCTCGGTCATCGCATCATCCGTAGGCGTGGACCATGTGGCCGCATGTGGCCTGTGACAACCATCCCGTGGGAGAAATACAGGGGATTCGCTGAGCGGCTGGTCAAGCAACTGTCAGCAGACTTCAGCATGAATCGGATGGACATGATAGAGAGCCTGAACCGGCAACTAGCAGGATGGGCGGCCTTCTATCAATACACCGACTACACAGCAACCGTGTTCAGAAAAGTGGACCGTACCGTTTTCTGGAAACTCGGCTACTGGCTTGCGCGCAAGTATCGGCGTAGCTTCAGGTCGCTGATGCGTGACCATGTCCGGTCTCCAGGAGCAGGACGTGCCAAGACATGGGTGTTGAAAGGACAGAACAGTCGGGGGTTCTATGGAGAGCTAGCGCTTGGGCGACTCGTCACCAGCCGCAAGGGGCGTTTCACCTGGCGCACGCCATCGGAGAACCCATACATCCTGCGTGATGATGGACGTAAGACCATCAAATCGCGCTATGCTGATGTCGCTTTTGCTATGAGCAACACTTGAACAGAGAGCCGGATGCGCTGAGAGGTGCATGTCCGGTTCGGGGAGGAGAGACAGGGAAATAGTTCGACTACGCCCTGTCTCTTACTCCACT
>PLOG01000099.1:14799-42225 GCA_003142935.1 Acidobacteriaceae bacterium | reverse complement strand
CGCCAGCGACTTAGTTCAAACGTCGATATCGCCTGGCGGCTGGATGGAACCCTTGCCCCCCGCAATGGCACCGGTCATGACGTCGGAGGTAAAAACTAGCCCATAGCTGCTTTCGTCAGCATCGCGTTCCGTGCTCTCGCTGCAGAACTCGGCTGCCATGCCGCGGAGCACGATGGTTCCCATTCCCCGGCGACGCAGTTACAAATTGATCTCCGTCCAATAATTGACCCCATAGAACAAGTGTCGACCAGACGCAGTTTTCGCGACAACAGCGGCAAGTTTTTTGGGGGTTTATCCCCGGGGATCTATCGATGACGGGTACGGTGCGCTCCAAGACGGGCCACGCGGAATCGAGGGTCAACTTCCGGCCAATCTGACCGAGCGGAATTCTAACTTTCAATCCCGAACTCCCGAAACATGTGTAGGCATCCAACTCTCGTTGAGTCTTCAGAGCTGACGTGATGGTGTCCATATTTTTCGACATTTTTTGAAGGCGTGGTGGCCACTTTCAGGCGAAATCCGTAGCAACCCATTGAACAGGTTGACCAGGTTGAAAGGATTGAAAAATGCGAAAGATTCGTGTATTCAATAGATAGCGGTATTTCATTGAAATGGAATGACTTGCTAAGAGACTGGGGCGTGAATCCCTTCTTCGGCACCATATGATTCTAAGTTGTTTAAAATGAGCCGCCTTCGGGTGGCTCTAGTTGTTTAGTCAGGTTTTAGTTAGGTGAATCGGCTGCAAAGCCTGGGAAATGCCCTGTCTGGCCGTTTCTTGTTCCGCAGCCTCCTGAGCGCTGGAAGCACGACAGAATTGGTGCAAAACGGGCCAATCACGGGTGGGAAATCACGGGTGGAGAATTTCTGGGCCTTGCTGCGCTCGAGAACAGACGGCCACATGGCACTTGTGAAGCGGGGATAGTGGACTTCGCCGCAGGCGAGGAGTTTGCGCCGGCTGGCGACTATAACCGAGCGGTTATCGAAGGAGACGGCCTGGGCCGGGGACTGCGAATGGCCGGGATTTGCTGCCGTATAAATCAGGGCTGCTGCGCTGGTCTTGAGGAACTCCCATCTGCGAATCATGGGTATCCCTGCTGTGGTGCTGGGAAGTCAGGTCAGGCTATGAGATTGTCAGAGCCTGGCCGGCGGCGAGTGAAAGCGGTGGAATAAATTCCAGCGTTGCGCCGGTGGCTGTGGACGAGATGGACGTGGAGAGTGTTTGCGCTCCGATGCGCGCGGCGTTGGCGAGTGTGTTGAGCTGGAGGAACCGTAAGTTCAGGGTTCCCGACGCGCATTGGATGGAGAGTGTGCGCGCGTAGCGGCTGATGGAGCCGAAGCCGGTAGAGGTCGCCCACGGGGCGCGGAAGTCGCCGGGCACGGTCGGCATGATGGCGAGCGTGGCGGCGGGAAGGTCGGGCTTGAAGCCGGTAGCCGCAAGCAGCGTAGCCCAACTGCTCATGGCGCGTGAGTAATGGCCGCCGCATTCGACATGATTCCAGGGCTGGCCTGCGCGCAGATAGCGGCGATGAATGGCTTCGACGATTTTTGCGCCGTCTGCATAGCGGCCGTGATCCATGAGCGAGGAGGCGAAGGCGAATTCTATCCCCGACCACAGGCCGCCGGCCTGCAGGTTGTTCAAGGCGAGCAGGCTGGCGCCGCGTTTGGGCGCCGTGGCGTTGTGGAGGCCGAACTCGGGGTTGAAGTTGTTTTTGAAGATGCTTTGGAAGGATGCGGCGAGGTTGGCTTCAGATATGGTGGTGGGCAGACCGATGAGATGGGCGAACCATTCGCCAGAGACCTGGTCGGTCATGCACATCTCGTCGCGCACTTTGCCGTCGGCCCACAGGCTGTAATACTCGCCGTTGAAGAGCATCTGGTCGAAGCTGACCGAGGCTTTGGTCAAGAGATCAGTCCAGCGGCGAGCATCGTCGGCCTTGCCAAGGTCGCGCGCAATGCGAACGGCGGCGCTCAGAGCGCCGATCCACAGCGAGGCAATGTACGAGGGTGTTCCGCGCATGCGCCACTGGTCGTAAGTCTGGAAGCCGGTGTCGCGGTCGGGAAGGCCATCGCCGTTGATGTCGAGCGACTCAGTAAAGGCAATGGCGCGAACCACGTGGGGCCACATGGCTGCGAGGTAGTCGCGGTCGCCCGTCCAAAGCCAGTCGCGGCAGACCATCATGACGAATTGCGGGTTCATGTCGACGCGGCCAAAACCGCCTTTGTCCACTTTTTCAAAGCTGCCGGAGTAGTTGTGCGGCACCTGGCCCCTGCTGTTCTGCAGGGCCATGATGCGCTTCATCTGCGAAAGCTTGAGTTCAGGGAAGAGCGCGACGACGGGGAAGCTGCCCTGGTAATCGACATCAGTGGTCGAGAGCCCGCAGCAGCCGAGCCCCTCCCAGATGGCGTAGCCGCCGTCTTTCACCCACCAGGTATTGAACACCAAGGTGGAGAGTTGGCCGGACCATGCGAATGCCATCGCATCGCCGAGGGAGGTGTCGGCGAGAGTGCGGGCAAAGCTCTCCGTTGCGGCGCGGTGCTCTTCGTAGTGTGTGCAGAGGTAGCTGTTGACTTCAGCCGCGTTGTGAAACCAGTTGGCGTACATGTGGCCCATCTCGCGGCCTTCGGCGGTGAGGTGGTGCGGGAAGAACCAGCTCAGCGTGAAGCGAATCTCGGCCTTTTCCGCGGGGGCGAGCGTGATACTGGAGGCAAGGGCGCAGGTACCCCAGTTGAGCTTGGGTTTGTCGTCATTGCCGAGGAGGTTATTGCGGACCTCGCGGAGCAGGCTGCGGGGGCTGTTCGCATCCGAGGCAGTCTGGTCGAAACGGGCGTCGCCGAAGACGCGGGCGAGCAGAGCGTCGGAGGCGAGTTCCTTGATTCTGCGTTCCACTTCGGCAGCGGGCATCGCGTCGATCTCGGCCGACGACGGCAAGCCGAGGCTGGGATCGACGCGAGCGCCGGTGTTGGGCAGTTGGCCGGTGGCAAGAAAGTCAGTGAGCACGCTCAGCAGCATGTAATTGACGCGCGGCGTTGCCCAGCGGCAAACGCCGGGCAGTGCGTACTCTTGAAATGTGCCGGCGATGAAGGAGTGTGTGCCGCCGGTAACGGAGAAACACAAGCTGCCAATGCCGGAGGGGAAGTCGGTTTGTGCGGCGGTTTCAAGCAGCACGCTGGTGACGAGATGTTCTCGCGCGAGCGCGTTGGTGAGCCGGCGCACGGGCAGCGCGGAGGCGAGAGGGTTGTCAAGGAACCCGGCTAGGGAGACTTCGACGGGCTCCCCGCAAACGTTTTCAAGCGAGAACGCAATGTGGAAGCCGGGGGTTGCGGAGTCACGCGCCTTGCCAGGAATGAAGGGCGAGAAGACGCGCGCGGAGAGGCGCACGGGCAGCGAGGAATCGTTGTAGCGAAGGCCGGTGATGGGGAACCAGGCATCGTAGTCGATGGACTCCACGTCCTGCACGAAGGGGAGTGTGTAGAGGTTGCTCTCGTCGCCGCGAAGATAGAGGCGGCGGACCTGGGGAGTGGCTTCGGAGTCCTTCTTTGCGTGCAGCAGGAAGCGAAGATACTGCGGGCCGGCGGCGGGCGGCCTGGTGGTCGAACGCACGTCCTGAGCCCAGGGGCCGGCGTTGAAAATCTGCCACTCGTGAAAACAGCCATCGGCACGGATCTCCACAAATCCTGTACCGATGCCGCCCAACGGCGCGCCAGAGCCCATGGGCATGGTGGAGGGGATGGCGAGAGGGACGGTTTCGCGCGCGGCGGCGGGGGTTGAGGCGGCATCGCGCTGTACGGAGATGCGGAAGGGTGCGGCGAAGGCTTCAGAGCCGGTGAGCGCGGCGCCGGCGGCGGCCGTGGAGATGAATTTGCGGCGGGAAATGCTCAAACAGTGCTCCCATGCCTGCTTGCCGGGGCAGCAAATGCACTGAACCGCCCAGCGGCCGGGCAATTCCGCGCAGTTCCGGCAGGCGCATTCTTGACAGGCCGAATTATAGGGGAGCGACGCGTGTTGGTACAGCCAATTGCAGTCAAGCAGGATGGGTTGCGAGTACCAGCCTTAGAACGGCAATGTGATCGGCAATTGCAGGCAGCAACAACAACTCCCAAGCCCTCTGCTGAACAGCGTCTTGAAATGTTTGCGCGCACTGTTGAATCAACCCAAGTGCGTGAACTCAAGCACAAAGAGGCTGCGCAGGGAGATGGTAGCTACTCGGCGGAGTTAATCGGCTATCCGAACCATCTGTATTTCGGCTACTACCTTGAATAGCCGACGTGGTTATTGTGGGCCTCCATACGAACGGGAAATATGAGATTTCCGCTCACTTTGCAGCGGATGCGAAATCCCTTTAAAAACACTGCTTTTGGGGGCATTTTCCGATGGGGTTTTCCGCCCACTCCATTACTGCGTTTCTTGAAGCTCGATAGTAGCCGCGCTTCTTGCGAAGGTGGCGAGCCGGGCACTCAGGGTTGTAGTCTTTGGTCGCCGGACAGGCAAAATGGAAATCCCGGCTAATACTCCCGCGGCAAGCACCGCGTTGTCATGAGTGGATGAGGTTGAGACGGATGAAATTGGTTGGCGGAAGTTTCAATGCGTGGGCGGTCTTCGCACTGGCCCTGCTGAGCGCAGTTTGCGCGTTCGCGGCGCCGCCGGTGCATCTGGACCGCAAGGGAGAAAAGTGGGCTGCCTCGACGTTGCGCAAAATGACGCTCGAAGAGAAGATTGGCCAGATGATTATGGCGTGGACCCACGTGCAGTTTCTGAACGTGGAGAGTCCCGAATACCTTCAGATGCAAGAAGAGATGCGCACCTATCGACGAGCGTAGGATTCATTAGAAGGAAGAACATGATCACCCTATCGAGTTTTGTCGGTCATTTCCAATGCCTGTTGCTGCCCAGGAGAAGCAGCCAGGGATCCCGCAAGGCCGGATGCCGCCTCCTCTCTACAAGCTTTTTGTTCATGGCGCTGTTGATGCCGATGGCGAACATGGCGAGAGGACAAGTGTCCGTTCCCCATGCGGACTTCGTGGTGGCAAAGCCGGTTATCAATATGTTTTCCAAGCCGACAACCGACAGCGACGTTGTCTCGCAGGCTCTCTACGGGACAGGCGTGCTCTTGCTGGAAAAGCAGACAGATTGGTACGACATCCGCACCGCGGACGGATACAAGGGCTGGGTGCCGACGGCTGATTTGAAGCCTCTCGACACGGGACCATACGCTCCAGAGGGCAAGTCGGTTCACATCACCGGGCTGAACGTCAACGTTTATCGCGATCCGGACGTGACTCGTCATGCGCCCTTGCTGCAGTTGCCCTGGGAGGCGCGTCTGGAACTGATGCCCGGGAATGCGGATCACTCTGCGCGTTGGCTTCGGGTCCGGCTTGTCGATGGACAGGCAGCCTGGGTGCAGCAAGGCGATGTAAGCGCGGAATCCTCGCCACTTTCTATCGCTGAAGCCCTTCAACTGGCGCGGAGATTTCTCGGTGTTACTTATACCTGGGGCGGGGTTTCCAGCCAGGGCTTTGACTGCTCAGGATTCACCCAGATGCTGATAAGGCAGCGCGGAATTATCATGCCCCGCGATGCGGATGTGCAAGCCGTGTGGAGCGGCGTGATACCTGTTGAGCGCAAGGATCTGCAGCCAGGAGACTTGCTTTTCTTCGGCTCGAGCGCAGCCAAAATCACGCACACCGGAATGTATCTTGGCAAAGGCGAGTTCATCCATGACACCACGCACGATCGCCCCGGCGTTCAAATCAGCAAGTTGGACGACATGCCCTGGACCCGTCTTCTGGTCGCAGCACGGAGAGTAAAGTGATCAACCGCCGAGAAATGTTGAAGATTGCAACTGCGGCAGGCGCGAGTAGCGTATTGCCCTTACCGGCTT
Source organism: Acidobacteriaceae bacterium (assembly GCA_003142935.1). Classification (GTDB taxonomy): domain Bacteria; phylum Acidobacteriota; class Terriglobia; order Terriglobales; family Acidobacteriaceae; genus Telmatobacter. The sequence goes on along the minus strand of PLOG01000099.1, from coordinate 36,346 downwards.
TGGCCGCGCAGCCCATGTCGACTCAGGAAAAGAGCGAAGTTGAATGCAGCCTAAAGCGCCTGATGCTGCGCCACACCTGGACGACCACGATGTCCTCAAGCGAATACCGTGACACTGTCCAGTTCCAGTTCCGGCGCGACGGCATTGCCGGTTTCGGCGAAGGCGCGCCCATTATTCGCTACCAGGAATATCCCGAGCAGGCCATGAAGGCCATTGACGCGATTAGCAGCCAAATCGCATCGGGCGATCCCTGGATGTATCAGAAATTTCTGGCCCAGATGCGCCGCTCTCTCGGCGATCATCAACATGCCGCGATGGCGGCAGTCGATATCGCCGTGTTTGACTGGATCGGCAAGAAGCTGGGACTGCCGCTTTACCAGTTTCTCGGATTAGATCCTTCTGCCGCGCCCATTACCGACTTTTCAATTGGCATCGATACGCCGGAGATCACTCGTCAGAAGACGCGGGAGGCCGCGGATTTTCCGGTGCTGAAAGTGAAGGTGGGGCTGCAAACAGACGAGGCAACTATTGAGGCCGTTCGCAGTGTGACGAACAAACCGATTCGCGTGGATGCAAATGAAGGATGGACCGATAAAGAGGAGGCCATTCGCAAGATAAACTGGCTGGAAACCCAGGGCATCGAGTACGTGGAACAACCTATGCCCGCACATATGATTGAAGAGACAAAGTACGTGCGCGGCAAGGTCCATCTGCCCATATTCGCCGACGAGGCCTGCACAGATGTCACCATGATCCCGCGGCTGACGGAAGCCTATGACGGAATCAATGTGAAGCTCGACAAGTCAGGCGGAATTCTTGAAGCCCTGCGCTGGATCGAGGTCGCCCGTGCGGTAAACCTGAAGGTCATGCTTGGCTGCATGGTCTCCAGTTCCTGCACGGTCACGGCAGCTGCTCACTTATCACCATTGGTCGACTATGCCGACCTTGATGGCAACCTGCTAGTTGCCAACGATCCCTGGCGTGGCGTCAGAGTAGAGAAGGGAAGACTCCTGTTGCCAACTGGCCCTGGGCTAGGCCTAACTGCGCAGCATAGCTAACAGCCCGAACATCAGCGTCACGATCAGGGTCAACGCAATTCCGAAGAAAACGACGGCGAAGTCCGGCTGAAGCGCGAGACGAATGGGTTTGCCCGACGGCTGGATTCGGTCAACCACAAAGGGCGTCGCCCAGGTTGCAAAGAGCATTCCCAGGGCTGCTGCCATCAAGCCCAGCATCACGCTTTCCGCCATCACCAGGCGCACGAGCCGACCCCTCCTCGCACCCAACGAGAAGCGCAGGGCCATCTCTCCCGCGCGCAACAGCCGCCCGTGCTCGTTTGCAGCGGCCACGGCCGAGGTCCTGTGACGGTCTTCACTTCGGACATGTCGCTCCTGGCGCGCTCCTGTTGGTGTCAGGCTCCCTGCGGAGGTGGCGAAATTGGCAGACGCACCAGCTTGAGGTGCAAGCGCCGCAAGGCATAGGGGTTCAGGTCCCATCCTCCGCACCAATCCTCAGAATCAACGTTCGCGAAGAGGCCGACCCGAAATGGTTGGCCTTGTTTTTTGTCGCCGGCATCACGAGCGTCTTGTCTCAGTACAGAAGATAAGCATTTCGGCGGGCTTTGAAATCTTCCAAGCTCTTCTGCCAGTCCTCTTCGATGCTCTGGGGATCTTGCTGCTGGGACAAAGCAGCGAGCACACTGCGGTTGACCAGGAGGCGATCGATTTTATTCATCTGATATTGCTGCCCATACAGCCGATGCAAAGCTGATGCTATTTCAAGGCCAAGTTCGGGTGTGTCGACGATGTTTCGGTCAATGATGAGAATATTGACGCCGTGGCAGAGCTGGCCTGCATACATAGTCGGAGTCTGCGGCGTAAAACTGACCGGGATAAACCGGACCCCGGGCAAAAATCTTCCATTGAGGCTTTGCGCCAGTTGCCTGCTATCGATCCATGGCGCTCCGACCTGTTCGAAGGGGGTATCGGTGCCGCGACCAACAGAGACGTTGGTCGTTTCGATAAGACCAAGCGCGGGATACAGGATCGCCTCCTGCAAACTGCGCAGATTGGGCGAAGGATTGTGCCAGGCGAGACTCGTGGAATCGAACCAGTCGCCCCGCTGCCAGCCCTTCATCGCGACAACCGTGAGTGGCGCTCCGAGCTTCTCCTCCCCATTGAAATACCTTGCCAGTTCTCCCAGGCTCATACCGTGACGCACCGGAATGGCTGCAACATTCACATAACTTTCGCTGCCTGGATCCGAGATTGGCCCCTGAACAAATGAGCCCCCGAGGGGGTTCGGCCGGTCGAGCACGACAATGTCCGTCTTGGTTTCGGCAGCAGCTTCCAAGAAGTAGCGGACGGCAGCTTCATAGGTATAGAAGCGCACCCCGGCATCCTGCAAGTCGATGACGACGGCGTCGAGTTCCCGCAAGGCATCCAGGGCCGGGCGTCGCTGCGCATCACTCGCTCCGTAGAGGCTAATGACGGGTAAGCCGCTGGCCGGATCGGTTGAGTTCTCAATATTGCTCTGGTCGAGCGCACCATTGATGCCATGCTCCGGGCTGAACAGCATCTTCAGTTGCAGCCCTGCGAAGCTTGCATTTGCGTCGTGAGCCAGCACATCGACAGTTCGTCTGCCCTGCGCATCGACCCCCGTCTGATTTGTGAGGAGCCCCATTCGCAACCTTCCACCGTGTTTGGCTGCGAGCGATGCGAGTTCTGCGAAATGGTCATGCTCCAGAACGTCGATTCCCGTTTCAACTTCACCATTCCGAGCTTGCCAGCGACGGGCGCCGGACATGGATTCGTTGTAACCGGTCAATTTGGCGGCCAGATTGACGGGATCGGGCGTTGGCCTTATGGCTACAGCGACAGCGTTCGCAACCTCTGCACGAAGTTCATTGATTGCGGTGGGACCATTCGGATGTACGGCATTGGTGAGAAGAATGACATAGGTATCGCTGACCGGATCCAACCACAACGATGTGCCGGTAAAGCCGGTATGCCCGAAGGAACCAACCGGAAACAGAGTTCCTCGATTGCTCGAATACGGCGAGTCAATATCCCAGCCCAGGCCGCGCAGCGCAGTGCCGGTCGCCGGTTGGCCGGGCGACGTCATCTTTTCGACAGTAAGCCGCTGCAGCGGAAAGTGGCTTGGCCTTCCGGCAAGCCGGTCGAGCAGGTTCTGGGCAAAGACCGCCATATCACCCGCTGTACTGAAGAGACCCGCCAGACCAGCGACACCTCCCATGCGACGCGTGGTCGGGTCGTGTACCAGGCCACGCAGCATTGCCCCGCCCTCATCGTATTGGGTTGGAGCTATACGGTCTCGCCACGTTGCCGGGGGGAGAAAGCGCGTGTTGTCCATACCCATCGGCTGGAAGACAAAGCGCGCTACATACTCATTCAGAGGCATAAGGGACAGCTTTTCCACCAGCGCTCCCAGCACAAGGAAATTGATGTCGCTATAGCGAAACTGCTCGCCCGGCGGGGTGATGGGTACCGTAGCAAGGGCCCGCCTTATCCCTTCCTCATGGCCGGCCCATGGATCCAAAAGCGATACGTCCCCTGGCAGACCGGAGTAGTGCGTGAGAAGCTGACGAATCGTGATGCTCTGCTTATCGTTGACCGCGAAGTCCGGAAGATATTCGGCCACTCGATCATCCAGGTTGAGGCGGTGCTGCTCATAGAGCTGCATGACGGCTGTCGTAGTCGCGATGACCTTGGTAAGCGATGCCAGATCAAAGACGGTATTCTCTGTCATGGTCTCACGCGTGGGCATGAGCGAACGGTTCCCGTATGCTTTATGAAAGATGATGTGACCGTTGTGGCCAACCACCACCACCGCACCGGGTATCTTCTTCGCCTCGATGCTATTGGCAATAATGCGATCGATCGAGGAAAGGTCGGTTTTTTCGGCTGCTTCCAGCGGCAATCGCATGGCCAGAACGAGCACAAGAAGGCCCATAAATCGGTGTATACGAAAAGACGCTCCAATCATTGGATTTACCTCTCCATTCAGGTGTCTTTGCTAGGGATCGATCCTGCTCACGAGCCACTCAACAACAAAGGTAAGCAGCGGTTCACTCGCATTTTCAATTTAGGTGGAAGCCGAAGCCTCCACCCTCAACGTCGTTTTTCTCAAGAACAACAGCACTCACACGAATCGTCCGGCTCACAGTAAAAGTGAAAATGCTAGAGCAGAATCACAGTTACTATAATGTGGGGCTCGGCTTCCAACAGGCCTTTTCTCCAGGAAAAAGTCTACTCTCCTGCTTTCCAGCGCATGCTACTGGCTGTGATTCTGCTCTAAGAATGGCGATTGCCTCCCACTGACGACTGCATGCTTTATGTTTCTACAGTGCGGTGGCTTTGCCTGGCTGCAACCGCGATAAGAGCGATGATGGCGACCGCAGATATGGCGGGAACCCACAACAGATGGAGCGGCCCATGGCTGATGGCATACGAGCCCAAGGTCGGGCCCGCCGCGCCCCCCAGCAGGCCAAGTGCGATGATGGCGCCGAAGACTGTTCCCGTTTCCGCGGAAAAAATGTCGCCGGCGATCCCCAGCACCGTGGGGAAAATTGCGGAGATTCCGAAACCGATAACCACCATCGCCGAGACCATCGCGGCCAGGCTATGACCCGTCAACGCGATGACGATGCCCGCCAGAATCACGGATGCGGAGAGCCAGATCGTGCCCAGGTTTCCCAGCCAGCGCAGCCACAAAACAGCGGTCAGACGGCCAACTCCGAGTGCCACGCCCAAACCTAGAAGTGCCAGGCTGGCCCGCGCTGGAGTGGTCGGAAGCGCGTCAGCGACGAATTTGCCCGACCACACAAACATGCAGTTTTCACTTCCCGATTCGAAGATCAGGACTGCTCCGAAGAGCCACACTGCTGGCTGGTTCAAGACCGTGAACAACTTTCGAAGTTGGATACCGGCCCGCAGTGGCGGCGGAAACCTGAAGATGATGACGGGGATCAGGACCGCGCCGGTCAGACCGGCCAGCACACGAAGCAGAGCCGAGGGCGACAGACCTCCGCCGGCTGTGGACATCAGCAAAGGAGCCAGAATAGCTCCTCCGCTGAAGAAGAATCCGAGCAGATTGAGGGCTCGGGTGCGGCTTTGAGCATTCAGGTCGGCAATCAGGACATTGGTAGCGGTATTAAGGATTCCACCTCCAAATCCATAGGCCAGGCAGCAGATCTCCAGTGCCCAATAAGCACTGAGGGCCGGCATAAGAGCAAGTGATCCCGCGATCAGAACGAGGGCGAGAATCAGCATCTGCTTGGCTCCGTGGGCATCGAGAATCGGCCCCACGAGCACCGTTGCGATCAAAACTCCAACCAACGGAACCGAACCGAGATGACCGGCGTGGGCGTAACTCACATGGAGAGAAGGCAATAAGGCGCCCATCAAGAACAGCACGATGCCGAATATGAACATGCAAGCATTGATCGTGAACATCAGGGCCGTGCGATTCGGTCTCTTATTTGGCGTGATATTTTGCTGGTTCATTGATTTGAGTCGGTCCAACGGTTGTACATGCCCGTTATCATTTGCAATGCGCTGCACCCGCATCAAAGGCCAATTTAGCTATGCCCAAAAGACTCGCCGCACCGCCCAGCCGGCTGCTTACCAAGCGAGTTTGACGGACTGCAATGGGTTGGGCCCATTGCTTCATTGTTTGCCGGGCCACTTTCAGCACCAAGTCTCCAGCTGCGGCGACACCTCCGCCCAACACGATGATTTCAGGATCCAGGATGCTCACTAGATTGGCCAAACCCATGCCCAAGTAACAAGCCGCCTGGCGCATGATCTCTTGCGCAGCTTCGTTCCCCTCTCTGGCAAGCCGGGTAACATCCTGGCCTGTCAACTTGCGTTTCAGGCGGGAGCTTGCTGCCATGCCGATACCGGGACCGGCCGCGTGGCTCTCGAGGCATCCAATCTCCTTATATTGCGGAAGGAATTCATCACGAACCGCCATCCACCCTATGCATCCCGCCAGTTCGTGGCGCCCTCTCAGAAGACGCCCATCCACCAAGATGCCGGCCCCGATCCCCGTGCCCACCGCTACGAAAACAACATCCCTGCAATTGCGGGCGACACCTTTCCAACTTTCTCCCACAACGAAAGCGTTGCGGTCACTGTCTACAACGACAGGGAACGGAAAATGTTCGCGCAATCTGCCGCCGAGAGGAAAGCGCTTCCATGCACGAATGTTCGGCGCCCAGACATCGCCATTCTGATACGCAACACCAGGGACATCCACTCCCAACGCGCGCACCCTTTGCCGCGGAATCTGGTCGAGAAGCTTAAGAACTTCGTCGATCACGGCGGCTCCGCCCTTCGGGGGCGTGACCGCTTCAAGATGATGACTGATGCGTCCGGTGTCGCTAACTCTGGCAACTCTGATATTCGTACCGCCTATATCGACTGCCAGCACAAAATCAGGCATAAGACACTTCCCTCTCCCTGGCCAGTCAGCCGCGCTCTTTCTGCCAATGTCTATGTGCCCAAGCTCGCGGCGACGTTACTGTGACTCCAGGCTCACAACCCAAACCTCTTCTGGTGCAAACGTCTTCTTAAGGGTTATCTTGTTCTGATTGCGTTGAAACGGCACGTCTTGATCGTCTCCCCATGCGATGGCATGTTGGGGCGTCCAGGGAACATCCAGCGACACTGTAACATCGACTGAATCTTTGGACTCATTGAAGGCGAAAACGATTTGCTGATGATCGCTGACCAGACGTTTCACCGATATCTGCGACTTTTCCGCGCCCGATACCTCGACCTCAGGGGAAACTCCGGCGAGGCTGGCGAGTGAAACCAGAAACTGCTGCGTATTGGCATCTGGATGTTCTTCGTATGCCAGCGCCATAAAGGATCCGAGCAGAATAGCCTTTCCACTGCCGAAGGAATTCTCAATCACGGCAGGCTTCCCATCTTCAAAGCGACCCAGCACCCGAGCTCCCGCATAGGGTTCCAGGTCCTCTTCGAATGCCGCCCCTGCTACTGGTCCGGCTGAGGTCCATCCAGGAAGGTTCGCAGATGCGTCGATGGCAATTTGTGGGTTCTCAGCAGGCTGGATTTCTGTTTCTCTGGCGCCGAAGACTTTGTCCAGACCAATTCCGGGAATCACAGAGCTGGCAAACCCACGCTCGTTGTTCCAGGCAAGGCGGGCTTCCGCTACGACCGTGCCGCCGCCCTGAACATACTTTTTGATTCCCTCTGCAACGTCGGCCGAAAGCATCACGGGAAAGGGAACGAACAAGACTTTGTATTGAACCAGCTTGCCGCTTGCAACTTCCTGTGTCGCGACAAAATCCACTGGAATTTGCTTGTCCGCGAAAACTCGATGCAGACCGATGGCAGAATCGATCGGGGCGTGCCCGAGTTTCGAGAGAGTGGGCTGGGAGCCGCCCACCATGTAGGAGAGGCGATTGTAGAGAATGGCAACCTGTGCGGGAGCCGGTGTGGCATTCAGCAGGTTGGATGCGTGCCGCTGAATGACGGCCGCTGCTTTTCCGGCCGCTCGGGCACGGTCCGTCAAGGTGCCATCGAGGTTGATCAATCCATAACCATTCGATTCGAATCCAGAGCTCATCGGGTACCAGGAATAGACTGCAAACTCACGTGCCCCATGTGCAACCGCCTGCCATATCCAGAATGTCTCGTCACTGGGACGAACCGGGGACGCGATGCGCAACCCTGTAGCGCCCTGGCCAGCCTGAAGTTCTCCAATCCAGAATCCCTTATTCAGACTGTGGCCGGCAGAACGTGAAAAATCAAGCGCCGTATCAAGCATCGCAAGAGACCAGGGATGCGTTGATTCCGAATGCATCGGGTACATCGATGTGCCATAGAAGTCCGCGCTCTCGGACATTCTGAAGTCATCCGGTTCTCCGTAGCCGTCAGTCGGAGAGGTGAAGAGGCTCGGCGCGTCAGAATGACTCGTGATGGGATGAGTCTTGTCGGCCGAACGGACAGCATTGACGCGCGTCGCCAGGTCACCCGCGAGCTTTACGTCAATAAACATCCGCCAATCTATGTAATCGGTGTAGGACAGGATGGTGGGATATCGAGGTGCTTCCACCTCGTTCCAATCCGTAAAGGTGCGATACCAGGCCGCATTAAGAGCATCGAGGGTCTCATATTTTGCCCGTAACCACTGCCGAAATCGTGCTTGCGTTGAAGGATTGAATCCGAACTCCGGGTTACTGAGATAAGGAAACTCTGCCCAGTTGACGATGTGGGGCTCGCTCCAGACATCCCAGCCGTAGAGGGCTGGAAAGCGATTGGCATCCTGCGAAAGTGCTCTGAGGAACGCAACGGCCTCGCCTCGGACGCCGGGATTGTCGATGGAGTAACCTGGCGCCGATTGCGAGTTGATGACAGCGCCGCTGCTATCGACAAATCGGCCATCGGGATAGAGGTGACCGATCCAGCCCGGCGCGGAGTCAAGATAGATCTGGATGATCACACGCAAGCCGCGTTCCTGCGCCAGCCGCATGAGAAGGTTTAGATTATCGAAGTTAAATTCGCCACGGCGGGGTTCGCCGGTCTGCCAGTCGATCCAGGTCTTGACGGTATCGAAACCGTCGGCTTTGATTTGATCCAGGTCGGCGCCCCAGCGCGTGGCACTCGTCGCGTCGATTCGTTCGAGCATGGGAGCACGCGCTTTCCCTCCGCTGTACCATACAGCCGCCGGATAGAAGGCGTTGCCCCCATTCTCCGCCTGGCCCTGCATTACCGATGACCATGGCGCACTGACAAGAATGAGCGCGCAAATCGCACTCCAGAACCGAACAGTCTTCACGCTGGGACCCCCATTTGCAACGCTCATTTGTGGCGCCAGAGCATTTCTCCCTTTGGCCGTAGACTAAAACCGTGACGTTCAACGTCGTTTTTCCTCAAGAAAAACGGATTTGTCACGCCCTTATCCGGTTCACGGTGCAAGGAGAAATGCTCTAAACGGTTATGAGTTTTCCTCTCCGACAGGAGCGGCAGGATGGAACTCCTGTCGGGGCTTCCAATAAGCCCCGGGAGTCTTCTATTCAATGTCACGGAACACGTTGCGCATGTACTCTCTAAAGACTTGTTCATTGTGGTCCGGCGCCAAGCCAACATTCGGCGATACAAAGGTGGAAGGGCGCTTCCCGGCTTGCACAAGCAGCCGTCCAGTTTCCGCCACGAGTGTCATGGCGATGGAAACCGATGCCACCGTTGAGCCGGCCGCAAATTTCTCCGGAATCCCGTCCGCAGCAATGAGTGCATCTTCGGAGGGAACACAATTGTCGATCGCGATATCCGATACGTCGGCGAGTTGCTTCCCCGTCGAATGCTTGGGCTTTGCATGACGGTAGTTCGCATGGGAGGAGACCGAGACGATGGTCACGCCACTCTTCTTGGCCTCTATTCCCATCTCAATGGGCGCCGCGTTCAAGCCGCCATGCGAAAAAACCAACAAAGAATCGTTGGGTTTCAGGTTGTAGCTGGAGAGGATGACCTTGGCATAACCCTCCCGCTGCTCCAACCAAAGCAATTCGCGTGCGCCACCGGGACCAACTACGTTGGACCACATGAGCCGGGGATCATAGATGGGATAAAACCCAATGAAGCTGCCGTACCGCGGAAAGATGTCGAGGACAGGTATTACGGAATGCCCGCTGCCAAACATATAGACACGGCCACCCGATTGAATCGACTTCGCAAATTGTTGCGCCGCTTTCTCAAGTTTGTCCTTCTGCGTATCACGGATCTGGCTAATCACCTTAGTGATCCGATCCAAATACTCCAATTCAGCCATGCGAATATCTTCCTCTCTGTACAGACGATAACTGCTGGTTAGGGCCCCCTAAACTGGGAGGGCAGAGCTTAACAATGCGCGATCGAGGCGCGTCAGACGATTCGCAATTTTGTAGCGATCTCCACGATAGGTGGCCTTTACAAATTCCACGGGCTGACCACTTTGCACATAGGAGATACGGGTAAAGTAAAACACCGGGACGCCCTCGCCGATCTTCAGCAACTGCGCCTCCTCGTAGTTTGCAACTCCAACTTCCACAATCTCGTCCGCCACCAATATGTGTATCCTGTACCGATCCTCCAGAACCTTATAAAGCGAGGTGCGCGGATCAAAGGTGTCAAGCAAGTCCGGACAAAGGCGCAAAGGGAGCGAACTGCATTCAATGCCCATGGGCAGAGTGTTCGCCTGGCGAATCCGTCGCAATTGGATAACTTCATCGCTGGGCTCCAATCGGAGTGCCTCCCGAACTTCGGTGCTACTCCGACGAACCTCAAATGAGAGCACCTTGCTGACTGGCTTCGAGCCGCGGGCTTTCATTTCTTCCGTGAAGGACAGTACCTGGCGAAAATCCTTCTCGAGCTTGATGCCTGAAACGAAGGTTCCTCGACCTGGTTTGCTGTAGAGCACCCCAAGATCGCAGAGCGATTTGATCGCCTGTCGGGCTGTCATGTGGCTCACACCAAGGCTGGCAGCAATCTCCTGCACGGAAGGCAATGGCTTTTCCGCATCGAACTCGCCGGATTGGATCTGGCTAAGCAGGCGCTGCTGGATTTGATAATAGAGAGGCACTACGCTGCTTCGATCGAGTTGTTGAATTTTTGTCATGGACCCCGTAACTCTAGATGTCTAGCTGATCATAGCTGGGGCCAGCATAGGTTTGCAACCTACAACGCCCGAGTATTCTGCACCTGCTGGCCTTCGGGTGACATCAAGCAGACGGCCCGGTCGAAATGGCTTAGGCAACCACACGCAACGGCACGGCTGGCGTAGTAATCGTTGTAACGAAAGCCTGTCTCACCGCGCCACATGGGAAAAGCGCTGCAAGCGGCCAGCCAGCGATCACATACGGGAGTGATATCGAGGTAGGTATCCGGGACAAAGCCGGTGGCATCTTCCCAGTTATCGGCGAAGAAAAGGCTGCTTACCTCGTGGGCGGGATAGTCTCGAACAAATCCCGAAACTCCCGCGTAGAAGACCGCATCCTGCACGATGTCATAACAAGCGCGGTGATCCTTGTGCCAGCTACCTTTCCAATGAGTGACAATCGTCTCAGGTTTATACTGTCGAATGAAATCGCAGACCGCAAAGGCCGCCTCATTATTGACGGGAACCTCTCCGTCCGGATAGTGAAGAAATAACGCATTTGCCCCGATCAGGGCTGCCGCTTTCTGCGCGGCGCTCCGCAGCATCTTTCCATATCGCGCAGGCGGTATGACAGAAGAACCCTTCTCTCCCAGCGAGAGGCTCAGCAGAGAGCCTTGGCCTCCGGAATGGGTGGCGACGGCCACCGGTGCGCCCATAGCAAAGAAAGCGTCGCCCGCATGCCCGGCAATCGCCATGACATTAGAAGGGGCATCGTTGGTTCGCGCGGAGTCCTTTGAGGTTGGCTGGCCAAGTACCTGTCTGGGATCCAGCACCTCCGCGCCCATAAACATGGTGGCCATACCAGCACCCGCTGATTTGATGACATTGCGCCGTGTGGCACTCGACATAGATCCACCTTCCTTCCCGGTTCATACCAGGGCTGTTGGCCAAGGATTTCGAGGCCCGGAGAGCTCCTCTGGATCCTCGCCGCAACTTTGAACTTCCGATCCGGCTTTCCGGCAGAGAAGTTCGTTCATGGCAGATTCGACCCCGGCCCTCCCGATGTTATTCCAACGAGCTTGCTGGCAGGTTCGGCGAAACATGTGTAGGCGTACCCGATAGGGCGAGCGATAGCGATGAGGAGAGAAACGGAAGGATGCCCGTCGGTAGACGAGGGACGGTGCGGCATACCAGTCATACCCGAAACCTCCAGTAAAACAAGGCTTTATATCGAACGCGGGTTATCCGCGTCGATACACTAGGGGCTTAATAGTAAGCAATCTTTAAGCGGGAGTATACTACCGGCAGCTCCTACCCGAAAAAGTAGGGGTTGCAGGTCGGTCACTCTTTATAGAAGAACGAGCTGTGAATCAACAACACGATTGGGCAACCGGGTCTGCCAGGTCGGAATAAAGCCCGCTGCCTCAAGAGGCGTCTTCCATTCGCGCTTGATACGCTCGCTGTTCAGATTCGAACACTCATTCTCGCTTCCGGACATCAGATCTCATCGGGCGCTCCAGGGAAAAGCGGCATCTATCTGGATTCAAGTATGTTAGATTGATCACCAGATGGCGTGCAACGTGCAGTTCGATGGAGCAAGCTGTGGTGTGTCCAGAGGTCTGCATGAGGATCTTGATCCAGGATCTTAGTTACGCATTTCGCCAGTTGCTCAAGGCGCCGGGCTTTACCATCACCGTGCTCTTAACGCTGGCCCTCGGCATCGGCGCAAACTCGGCCATCTTTACGCTGGTCAATGCCATCCTGCTCCATAACCTGCCTGTGACCGACCCCAAGACCCTCATCCGCATCGGCGACGAGGATGATTGCTGTGTTAACGGCGGCTGGCACGACAACGGGGACTACTCGCTCTTCGCCACAGACACCTATTCCATGTTCAAGAAGAGCATGCCGGAGTTTGAGGAACTTGCGGCCATGGAGTCGGGCTACGCGTGGCGGCCCATCACTGTCCGCCGTGCGGGCCCACAGACCGTTGCCAAATCCGTCATCGGTACCTTCGTCTCCGGCAACTACTTTCGCGTCTTCGGACTCTCGCCGGCAGCTGGCCGCCTATTTATGGACGCTGACGACCAGAAGGGCGTGGCTATTACTGCCGTGATGAGTTACGACGCATGGCAACAGGATTACGCAGGGGACCCGACCGTTGTCGGCAGCAGCTTTTACATCAATACCAAGCCGGCCACCATCATCGGCGTAGCTCCCAAGGGCTTTTACGGCGACCGCATCGACACGAATCCGCCCAAGTACTTCCTGCCTATGAACGCGATGGACCCTATCATCGGCGCGCCGTACTTTAACGACCCTGATACCCAGTGGGCTTACGTTATCGGCCGCGTAAAGCCTGGAACCTCAATCCCAGCGCTGCAGGCCAAGGCCAGTGCGCTGCTCAAACAGGAATATGCGCCGCTCAAGACATTTACAGATCAGCGCGCCCAGAAGGTCCTTCCCCTTACGCATGTTGTGCTGACGCCCGGNNCTTCTGCTCGTCCGCGGCATGAGCCGCCGCGCGGAGCTCTCCATCCGCTCGGCCCTCGGTGCGCAGCGCAGCCGCATCGTCCGCCAACTGCTTACCGAAAGCGTGCTTCTTTCTGGCATGGGCGGGCTGCTCGGGCTCGTAATCTCCTACCTCGGAGCGCACGCGCTGCTGGCGCTCGCCTTCCCTGACCAACACAACATGCCAATCAACGCCTCGCCTTCGCCTATGGTCATCGGCTTTGCCTTTGCGATTTCGCTGCTGACGGGAGTTCTCTTCGGCCTGGCCCCGGCGCTGATGGCCGCGCGCACGCAGCCTGCTGAAGCCCTGCGCTCGAACGCCCGCACCACCGCCCACGGAGCCTCCTTGCTGCAGCGCGCGCTTGTGGTTCTGCAGGCGGCTCTCTCGCTCGTGCTTCTCGTCGCCGCGGGCCTCTTTGCGCAGAGCCTCAACAAGGCCGAGAACGTCGACATGAAGCTGGATGCTACAAACCGCTATCTCGCCCACATCAATCCACAGGCGGCTGGCTATAAGAACACAGAGGTTGAGCCCCTTTACCAGACCATCGTAGACCGCTTCCACGCCATTCCCGGCGTTGTGAAAGTCGGCCTCGCCACCTACACGCCGATGGAAGAGAACAACTGGGGATCAGGCGTAAAAGTTCAGGGGGAGACCGACATCAATAAAGGCGCTTCCTGGGTGAAAGGCACTGCGGAGTACTTCGACTCCGTAGGCACGCACGTCGTCATGGGGCGCGGATTCACCACGCAGGACACGCTGAATGGGCCGCCCGTCGCCGTCGTCAATCAGGAGTTCGTCAAGCAGTTCTTCGGCAAGCGCAATCCCATCGGCCATCGCTTTGGCTTTTCCGGTCCGGCCAAGACACCCCAGGATGGAGCGCATGAGATCGTCGGCATTGTGGAAGACACCACCTACACCAGCGTCTACTGGAAGAACCACGCCATGTACTTTCTGCCGCTCACACAGCCAGCGGGCACCGCCAACGACCCCGAAAACCCCATCGACAAAGACCAATCCATGTACGCGGGCGCCTTGGTCATCCAGAGCGCCCATCCCATCCCTGGGTTTGAAAAAATCGTCGGCGACACCTTGGCGAGCATCAACCCCAACCTCACCATCGCGAAGTTCCAGACCTTCCAGCAGCAGATTGACGACCGGTTTATCGAGGAGCGCCTCATCGCGCACCTCACTTCGCTCTTCGGCCTGCTGGCGCTTCTGCTCGCCGCCATTGGCCTCTACGGCGTCACCGCGTACACCGTCGTCCGCCGCACACCGGAGATTGGTATCCGCATGGCCCTCGGCGCTCAACGCACGCGTGTCATCGGCATGGTCATGCGCGGAGCCATGCTGCAGGCCCTCATTGGGCTAGCCATCGGCATTCCCGTCGCTATCTTCTGTGTGCGTTTCGTCAAATCGCAGCTGTACGAGATCACCAGCGTCAACACGCTCGTGATGGCGGGAGCCATCGGCGTGCTGGCTCTCGCCGCATGCATTGCGGGTATCATCCCCGCTCTCCGCGCCGCATCCATCAACCCCGTCCAGGCTCTGCGCGTTGAATAGCGCGCAGAACCCCGCCACGATGCGCTGCCACTCCCGCACATCTTCATCTGTCCATTGCCCATCAAAGCCTGACTCATCGAGCCCCATGCGTAGTTGAGCCATGACGGTTCAAAACCTTTTCGGCAAGCAGCGCCAGTCACGCAATCGCGGCGATCGGGGCCGAGTTTCGATTCAGGCGCAAGTAGTCTCGCCCGCCCTCACATGCCTGCCCGCCAGCAAACCTACGAAGCTGAGAACACTCCAGAGGACGGCGCCGGATGTCGGGACATTGCCAATCAGCGGTTCATGCGGCCAATTGTTTGTGTAAGTCGTATCGGATCCTGGACGATCCGTGCCGCAAGCCCACGCGGTCCACCAAAAGAACGCGGCCAGTTGCTTTTGCTTTGCACCGTTGGTCAATGCGCCGTTAGGGATCGCGTACTCTGANNCGAATGCCGGCGAAGAGCGCGATGTGTGTGATGCATCCCCACTCAGGCGGCTCAAAGCCCCGCGTCAAGTTGCGAAGTTCCTCCATGATGTGATTGGCCGACTCATGCTCCTGCTCCATCGTGAAGATTGGAAATGACACCGAGCGAAAACATGTATGCGCAGGTGGGTAGATGATGATCGAATCCCGATCCATTTGCGCGACGAACGGAAACAGAACCTGCTCTTCCTTCTGAATGTGGGCCAGCATCTCCGCGTGAAGCTTTTCAAGCAACTCCGCGATTCGTTCGAGTTCCGGCGCGCGATCTCCTCGCTTGGCGGCGACCTTTCCAGCCATTTCCGTGAGGCGGGGCAGCTCCTGCCGAACGTTATGGTGGTGGACGCGGACGATGTGTTGAATCAACCGGCTCAATGGCAAATTTGCGGGGTCGGGCGCCGTGGCGCCGGATTCTTCACTCTCAGCATCGGAGAGCTTCTCGAGCACCTGATCGACCGAGAGCTGTAGCTCCGCACATGCTCGCTCCAGCGAGTTGTCCGCCTGGGAACAAAGATCGATGTCAAAGCGCTGGAAAATCTTTGTCGCAGACGGGTGGGTCTTAACGATTTCGCGGATCGATTGCGTTGAGGGGTACATAATGCACTCTCCACTAACCAGGGAGTTCGCAAGCGGCTTTTGAAAGACCAATTTTGAATATACGCGGCGTACATATCTTGCCTTTCCGGGGCGAACCCCGCAGATTGCCCAGACGACGTCTGGCCAATTGCAGGACGCCAGCGGCGAATCGCAGCTTGACGTTTACACCCGCGCGGTCGACCAGCATCTCGTCGGCACTTCATTCTGTTCCAACGTTCGGCTATAGCACGCACAGAGAGAAATTTTCCACGAAGATTACGGGGGCGGCCGACGGCAGTATGGTTCCGAACTGAGGAGTCAAGACTTGAGCAGTAGCCGAATAAGGCGGATTAAGGCGGTCGATTAAGGCGGAATAAGGCGGCCTGAAACTGGCCGTGAACAGGTTGCGCCTCGAGAATTGCTCTTGGTTCATCTTGGTGGTCCCGCATGGCACTCGCCTGGATCGACGTTCATTCTTCGCTGGGCACTACGGGCTTCGAACCTGCGACTTCCATAGCGCGAAGGTGGCGTCTGTGAACAGTTTTGGTGACGGCAAATGGGTTATTCACAAAGACACCGGCACAGGGCGACGGGCGTTCTTCGTTGCACGCTACATTCGCAGGTCTATCGTTCGACGCCTGATCTCATCTCCATGAATGTCAGGAGTGTTGGGCGATCCAACTATCGGCACGATATTCCTCGGGAAGCGAAACGCGGTTGGGCCTTTCTTGATGCTTCAGCGAGCGGAGGCCTCCAATTCAATGGCTCGCGGGAACAGGATATTGTTCTCCAGGTGAATGTGCTGGTGGAGGTCGTGCTCGAATTCTTTCAGGCCGTCGTAGAACGCGCGAAAAGTCGGGCAGGCGTCGGGAGGCGTAGTGAAATTCCCGCTGAGAGTGCGGATTTCGGAAAGAAGAGTTCCTGCCGCATCGTGCTCTTGCGTCATCATTGCGATTGGATTGGCCACCGTCCCGAAGCAACTGTGTGGTTTGGGCGTTCCAATGGAGATGGATTTCTCCAAACCAGCGATATAGGGGAACAGAACTGCCTCCTCCTTCGCCAGATGATGCGTCAGTTCTTCGTCGAGTTGCGCGAGCGCTGCCGCGATTACCGGCAGTTCTGCCTTCGTTGAGCCATGACGGTTCACAACTTTCTCGGCAAGCAGTGCCAGCCGCGGCAGCTCCCGCTTTACATAGGCGTGGTGTGTTGCCACGATGTGAGTGCTCAAACTTTCGAGAGACTTTCCGGCCCAGTTCTCAGGTTTCTCCTGCGGCGATTGAGCCGCTTCTTCCAATGCCGCGATCACAGCATCGATTTCCAGGTTTCCCGCGCTGCACGCTTCTGCCAAAGGCTTACGGCCTCCGCAGCAGTAGTCGATTCCAAATTGCTCAAAGACGCGGATTGAAGACGGCTGTTCCAATGCGATTTCGCGAACGGTTTGTGTGGTTGCGGTCATTTCGATCTCCTTGAACTTGAGCTTAGAGTGAGTACAAGAAGCGCCACAGCGACTTTAGTCACTACGTCCCAAAAGTGGCGAAACTTTCACCCGAATCGGTGTGACTTAAGTCGCTGTGCCCGATGCTTTGCAGGGATACTCTGAATTTGCGATCCATTTCTGGCAGGGAAGGTATATTCGATGTTCTGTTACCAGTGCGAGCAAACCTCAAAAGGTGAAGGGTGCCAGACTCTCGGTGTCTGCGGCAAAAATGAAACGACAGCGACTCTTCAGGACCTCCCGATCCATGTGGTCAAGGGCGTTGCGATGCTTGCTTGATTCATTGCAGTCAGGACGAGGCAGGACTTCGTTCTGGCTGCGTCCACTCTAGAATGTGCGCAGCCGCACGCTATCCAAAGGGCATTTCGAAATGGAAACTGTGACAGCAGTACCGGTTCAAAGACAGGTGGAGAGGAAGAAGCTGGTCCGGAGGCTCGGTCCAGATAGTTCGCAGAAGATGAGGCGAATCGTCCAATGGCTGTTCGTAGCTTTGAACGGATGGCTGGGGGTCCAGTTTCTTTTCTGGGTTCGGTACTGCGAACGTGGTGGCGAGGGTTTCAATGTGCCGCGTCCGGCAGGCGCGGAGGGCTGGTTGCCTATTGCGGGCCTGATGAACACAAAATACCTCCTGCTCACAGGACATGTACCTGCCATCCATCCGGCCGCAATGGTTCTGTTCATCGCTTTCATGCTCATGAGTCTCCTGCTGAAAAAAGCCTTCTGTTCCTGGCTTTGCCCGGTGGGAACTCTTTCAGAGCAGCTGTGGACGGTAGGCAGAAAGGTACTTGGCCGCAATCTGCCTCTGCCCAAGTGGCTCGATATTCCACTTCGCGGCCTGAAGTACCTGCTGCTCGGATTCTTCGTTTTCGTCATTGGCACAATGTCCGCGGAGGCGATTCATGACTTTATGTCCACACCTTACGGTCTGGTTGCTGATGTCAAGATGCTGAACTTTTTCCGCGACATCGGGCAAACGGCGGCCATCGTCATCGGACTCTTGGTGCTGCTCTCCATGCTGGTTCAAAACTTTTGGTGCCGGTATCTCTGTCCGTATGGTGCGCTTTTGGGGCTCGCCTCGTTATTCAGTCCTGCAAAGATTCGCCGGGACGCTGAAGCCTGCATCGATTGCGGTAAGTGCGCCCGTGCATGCCCGTCGCATCTTTCGGTCGACCAGCTAGTGCAGATCCGATCCGTAGAATGCACCGCTTGCATGGTGTGTGTTGCGGTCTGCCAGGCACAGGACGCGCTGCAGTTCTCCTTGGTGCCGAGAAAGGCTCCGGCTCCGTCTGAAAGGTGGCGGCGGCGCACCATTCGTCCCGCAGCGTTTGTTGCTGTTCTTGCGTGCATCTTATTCGGTCTGGTGCTCGTTGCGAAGGCGACAGGCCACTGGCAGACGAATCTGCCGCGTGAGATGTACATCGATCTCGTGTCTCATGCGAATGACGCGACTCATCCAGGCATGTGAGGGCCGGGCGAGACTACTTGCGCCTGAATCGAAACTCGGTCCCGATCGCCGCGATTGCGTGACTGTCCAGCACTTGGACAGCACGAGCGAAGACAATCGTTTCCTCGACGACGATATGGTCTGAATAGAGCTGCTTGAGCCGCTCGGTCTGAGACTTCAATTGAAGTGCGTCACTTGACGTCAATTCGCCAGAAGCAATCCAAGTTGAGTACAACCGCTCAACCGATGCGTGCAGGTCGTTTGCCTCGCGATGATCACCTTCCAGCCTGCTGATTTCCTCAAGAGAATTTGCGTCGGACGTAAGCAGGCGTGGGAAAAGAGATTCTTCCTCATCCGCCGTGTGGCGTTGTCCGCCCGTGCGGAAGTATTGAAGTGCAGCCTTCACCGCATCGCGCTCTTCGCTGGTGAGACTTCGTCCCTGGGCGCGGCCGACTATCACACAGAGAATGCCCAAAAAGCTCTCGATCCTCCTGTGGCAGTCTTTCAGCATCCCAATGGGATCATCGAATCCGCTATCGGGCTTTGCACCAATTTGAATCGCCATCGCTTTTCCTCGTTGCCTTCTTCTCTTCGATTGATTGTCGCTTAACCACTCGCGATTGCGCTCTCAGGCACCCTGAAGCACATGTAAAGTTGTTGCTTTTCTTGTCTGTGATGCGGGCTGCACATAGCCTTTCGGAATGTAGGAGCAGCATGGCTCTTCGGCGTGCGGGTTTCCGGTCAAAGCATGTGCGCGGGCGCGCGAGCCNNGCCAGGTCCTGGAGACGAACATTACCGGCTGAAAGTGGCATAAACCCACTTGGGAAGACCTCGCCAGTATGCGAAATGAAGACGAATCCCTTTCCATCATTCAACCCGCGCGGCGCTCGTCCGATCGCATCCTCGGCTTTCTCGTGGCTTGAACTGAAGGCGGAGCCAGCTCTCCGTTCAACAACTTTCTGTTGCAGCATGAATCGCCTGTAGTGCTGTGCCTCGGTAGTCTTGATATCGAAGGTCGCCGTCTTCGAGAGACTGTAAATCTTCGCGAAGACCGATTCGAATTCATCCGCGCTCAACAGGTCATTCAGTTTTCCGCGCCCGGTGGGCACAAGAAAGAAAACGCTCCAAAGCGTAATCTTCAACTTCTCCATCAAGGCAACAATCTCATCAATCTCGCCGATGTTCCGGCGACTGAAAGTTGTGTTGATCTGGACGGGAAGGCCAATTTCATTGGCCCAGCGAACCGCATCGAGCGTTCGCGCAAACGATCCGCTCATGCCGCGGAAGGCGTCGTGTGTCTCAGCGCTTGCTCCGTCCATGCTTACCGCGAGCCGAGCGAGTCCAGCCTCTTTCAGCCGAACAACAACGTCCCGTGTAAGCAGCGGCGTCGCACTTGGCGTGAGCGATACGCGAACTCCAACAGAGCGGGCATGGCCGATCAACTCGAAGAGGTCCGGGCGTTTGATTGGGTCTCCTCCCGTCAATACGAAAACGGGGACCTTCAGAGCCGCAATCTCGTCGATCAAATGTTTGCCCTCTTCCGTATTGAGTTCCATTGGATTGCGATCCGGTTGCGCCGAAGCGCGACAATGGACGCAGGCGAGGTCGCAGGCCTGAGTGACTTCCCAAATNNGCGATGAATGGACGTTCGCTGAAATCGATGGTGTTGATCTGCGGGTTCATTAGTCCATGAGACAGCTTCACTTCATCGAACGCAGTGACCAAAGTCGCAGGCTGCTAGAATTCACTGGGTGAGCACCGAACGCACCGATCTGGCAACAGCTCTTGGCAAAACCGCCCTCCTGTCGAGCCTTTCACCGGCCGAGATGCAAACTCTTGCCCTTCGAACCGTACGCAAACTGTTCAGTGCAGGGGAGTTGTTGTTCTCAGAAGGTGAGCCATGCAACGGGCTGCACATCATCGCGCGGGGCAAGGTGCGCATTTTCAAAACCTCTGTGAATGGCCGGGAGCAAGTGCTTGCCGTCAATGTTCCGGGAGAGTCCGTTGCCGAGTTGCCGGTCTTCGATGGAGGCCCATTCCCAGCCTCCGCTTCAGCCCTTGAAGAAACAGAGATCGCCTTCATTTCGCGGCGTGACTTCCAGGCGTATTGCCTGGAGCACCCAGAGGTCGCGCTCAAAGTGCTGAAAGTTGTCGGTGCGCGGCTGCGGCGTCTGGTTGGCATCATTGAAGAACTATCCTTCACGACCATTCGCCAGCGCCTGATTTCGGCACTGATCAAGCTCGCTCAAAGCGAAGGCAAGAAGACGGAGCATGGGATCGCGTTTCAGTTGCCGGCGAGCCATCAGGAACTCGCCAATCAGCTCGGAACAGTGCGCGAGTTGATTTCCCGCAACCTTATGCGCTTGCAGGCTGAGGGACTGCTGGATGTGGATGCGCGGCAGATTGTCGTGAAGGATATGAAGGGCTTGAGCGCCCTTCTCGACACAATTTCTTAGTCCATTCGGACTCCGAGTGACATAAGTTACTGCGATAGACTTGGACTCCCGCTACGGTAGGTGGTGGAGAGTGCATTATGTACCCCTCAACGCAATCTATCCGCGAAATCGTCAAGACCCACCCGTCTGCGACAAAGATTTTCCAGCGCTTTGACATCGATCTTTGTTCCCAGGCGGACAACTCGCTGGAGCGAGCATGTGCGGAGCTGCAACTCTCGGTCGATCAGGTGCTCGAGAAGCTCTCCGATGCTGAGAGTGAAGAATCCGGCGCCACGGCGCCCGACCCCGCAAATTTGCCGTTGAGCCGGTTGATTCAACACATCGTCCGCGTGCACCACCATCACATTCGGCAGGAGCTACCCCGCCTCACGGAAATGGCTGCTAAGGTCGCTGCCAAACGAGGCGATCGTGCGCCGGAACT
>PLOG01000099.1:0-14673 GCA_003142935.1 Acidobacteriaceae bacterium | reverse complement strand
AACGACGTTCTCTTCCCGCGCGCCATCCAGATGGAAGCCGAACTGAATAGGAAAGGATAGTCATGAACACGACCGGCCAATTCGAAATACCGCTTGTACCGAGCGCAACAATCGCGAAGCAGGAAAGGCAAAAGAGTCTGATGCTCCGCGCCTGGATTCTGAGCGGTCTATTCTTCATGGCGCTCCCCGGAACACTGCTGGGTTTCTCGAACCTGATGGCGATCAGCACCAACCATGGACTTGGAAGTTTGCCGGCCGCGTGGATGGAAGGTCACGGCCACGCGCAGATGTTCGGCTGGATCGGCAGCTTCATCCTGGGCATCGGATTTTACTCTCAGCCCGCGCGCGGCCGCTCAGCAATTCGGGTCTCGATGAGTTGCTTCGTGCTGTGGACACTAGGCGTTGCCATGCGCTGGTCAGGCAATATCTACGGCTGGCACTGGAGGATTCTGTTGCCGGTCTCGGCAGGCTTGGAACTAGCTGGAGTGTTGCTCTTTCTCTCGGCCGCCTCTCATCACAAGCTGCCTGAACAGGCTGACAAGAAGAAACAGGGCATGGAGCTTTGGATGGTCTCTGTGTTGATAGGAACCGCGGGGCTCGCGTTGGCGGTGATTTTCAATTTCGTCGAGTGTCTGCGACTGGGGATTCAAGGCGGCCTGCGTTCCTTTCCCCACGCGCTTGATCAGAAGTATCTTGTGCTGCTCGGGTGGGGATTTGTCGTGCCAGTGGTCTGGGGATTCTCGGCGCGATGGCTGCCAGCATTTCTTGCAATTGCGAAGCCCGCTGTTGGCTTGTTTCGGGCAGCTCTATGCCTGGACATTGCGGGAGTGGCATTTGGGGTGGCCGGCTTTGCCAGGCCGGCAACGATTCTGTTCGCATTGAGCGCTGCCATAATTTGCCTTGCACTGCGTCTTACAGAACAGCCCCACGGTCACGCCAAAACTCAGGGTATCCATCCAAGCTTCCCCACTTTCATCCGGTTGGCCTATGCATGGCCGATCGTGGCGGGATCAATGAGTGTCTGGGCTGCTTTTGCAGACGTACACGGCGGTATCTGGGGCGCGTCGCGTCACGCGTTGACTGTGGGCTTTGCGGCGACGATGGTGTTTACTATTGGGCCTCGCATACTGCCGCACTTTGCCGGAATCTACGGCATCTTCAGTAAGCGCCTGATGTTCTTGAGCCTTTTTCTGCTCCAGACTGGTTGCATCGTGCGGGTGACTTCAGAGCCTCTCGCATATGAAGGTCTCCTTCCATTCGCGTGGAAAGTGCTGCCTGTGTCCGGAATGCTGGAGCTGAGCGGCGTGCTGCTTTTCGCGACAAACCTGGCGCTCACTTTTCTGCTGGGCCGTTCCGCATTTGCGGCGAAGGGCCTGCGCGAGCCTATTGTGGCATCCTGAAAGGCTCACGTTTGGGGGCCGTGATTCGAGACTCCTGCTACTTTAGTCTCCGGCCTCGGATTCTTCTGCTGGATGCATCCAACCATAGGTTGCGCCGAGCCAAGAGCGCCTGGGACCGGATTCCGAGACATGAGGAATCAAAGCCCATANNAGCTTGTCGAAGATGTTGTGGCCTGGTTCGACAAGGTTTGCGCGCATGTGGAACCAGAATCCGAGTACCCCGACAAATGCCTGCCCCAACATGACCACTAGGCAAAGATCGAGGAAGCGGCGCGTGACTGTCAGGATCAGCGGGATGATAAGGAAGCCCGTTGCGAATGCCGATGAGATAACTGGAATCCATTCCGTGCGCGCAAAGAATCCGTTCGAGGCGTGATCGGTGAGTGACAAAACAAAGTTCCCGAAGAAGCCGCCCAATGCCAGCAGGATGACCCAGCGCGCCCACTCCAAACTGCGCGCAGCGACCATGCGGTTCATCAGCAGCAGGAATCCAAGGCCCGAATAAGCGAGCGGCGCAGCGAAAGGAGCTGCGTAGGTGAGGCTCTTCAGCGTTCTGTCGAGAAAGAACCGGCTCTCCAGGTGATAGAGCACGCCTCCGAGACCGACCAGGACAGAAAGCCATCCAACCGCATAGCCCACATCGCGCCATGGCGCTTCCAGGTTCCACATCCAGCGCAAGGCGATCACGCAGGCCAATACGACCGGCGCTCCAATCGAGAAATACAGCGGTATATACTCCGCCGCCTTCTGAAAATGATTCACCGAATGTGCGATAAAAATATCTGCCGCAAGGATAGCCAGATTGACGGTCACGAACAGTTCCACCCAGAGTTGTGGATCGTGAGCCCAGCGCAGTCGTGGGTCGGCAATGATTCTCTGAATCGGCGAGAGCAGCCTACTTATGCGCATGTTCTCTCCGCAGCTCGTCGGCATCATGCTGTATTTCAACCGTCTTTGAGAGAAGTTCGTAGTTGCCGTGCCACTGCACAAAGTCAGCTCCGCCCATGAAGGCGCCGTGCTTCGACGTACGGCCATCGTAGTGCCAGAGGTTGAAATAGGTGAAGTCGATGGTGTGCGTAAATGGCGGTCCGGAGAGCGAACCATCCTTGTGAAGACCATCCATGATGTCCTTGGCGGCGAGAACCTTTGCGTTGGTGCTTTCGATGACCTGCTGGCCTTGGTCGTAAACGCGGTCGACGAGGGCCTGCGTATGGCACTGCGTGCAGACCTGCTTCATGTTGATCTGGGCCTGCAGGTAATTCGGGCGATGGGTGGTAATTGCATCGGCCAGGTACCAGCCGAGCCGGTCAGATGGATTGTGCGTAACTTTGAGGCCGTTGATGCCGCTCATGTGGCAGGTGGCGCAAGTCGGCACGAACATATCCCGCGTTGTGAGCGTGCGTGGGTCTGCATCAAGCTTCAGTAGATTCCGCTGAGCCGCGAACATGACGCCGTGCTTTGATTCGTTATAAATCTCGATCTGTGAGTGATCGGGCCCCATGTGACATTGGCCGCACGTACTGGGCAACCGCGCAAGCTCTACGGAACTCGTGTGCCGAGAGTGGCATTGCGTACAAGTCCCAATCGTTCCGTCGTCATTGGGCTTGCCGACTGCGTGGCACTGTTCGCAACCAGAAGTGGCCGCAGGATGTCCTTCCGGAAGAACGAGGGGGTTCGGTGGGCGCTTCGTGCCTCCCGGTTGGAATTGTTCGCTGAAGGAAACCTGCTCCGGGGTCAGGCCTTTCTCCCCGTGGACGGCGGCCCAACTCGGAGCGGCGTGGCGGCTGCGCAAGAACTCCTGATAGATCCCTTCGTGGCAGGAGCGGCAATTACCGGCAGTTAGGTGAGCACTGATGACGAATCCGTGGTGATCGACCTTTTGCTGATTGGGACCGGGTTGGTGGCAGTCGAGGCAATTGACGCCCTTCTTCGCGTGGGCAGACATCTCGTATTCATGGACGACCGAGTACTGAAGCCGTGCATGGCACTCAGCGCACTTTCCAGACGCCCGTACAAAGTCGGCCGTAGGCTGAGCCGTTTCAACCTTCGGACGCTGCCGATTGATAAGGAAAGCTGACACAATGAGCGCAAATGCGATGGTCACAGCGAGAAATACGGAACGAAACGACATGAAATCGAACCCCCGGGAGACTGTGCGTATGTGAGCTGCCCTGGAGGCCTTCCTCCGCACGCAGGACGGGCAGTGCCAACTTTATCAGGCTGACCGGACAATCCACATCAAACCGATGCGAACCGGAAAGCACCTGTCCGAAGAATAAGTGAAAATCCGTCTCTTTCCTGTGACTAAAGTCCCTGCAACTGAAAAGACGCAACGCTACGGTGGTTCTAGCGCGGCACTATTTGCGCGATTCATCGAGGAGAAATTATGTCCTACAAGCGGTATTGGGTGGCACTGGCCATCGTCATCATTGGATCTTTCGCCGTTCTCGGGGGAGTCGGTAGAAAGATGATCAGCGAAGCTCCGCCCCTTCCAGATGTGTATTCGGCAAACGGGCAGCTTCTCTTCACCGGGAGCACCATCACCGACGGACAGGGTGTCTCGCAGTCCATCGGCGGCCAGGAGATTGGTACTGTCTGGGGCCACGGCGCTTATGTTGCCCCTGACTGGAGCGCGGATTGGCTGCACCGGGAATCAGAAATTCTGCTCAACACCTGGGCGCTCCGAGACGGTGCGGCCAGCTTCGATGCTCTGAGTCTCGATCGGCAGGCCGTCCTGAAGGCTCGCCTGATTCGCGAGATGCGCACCAATACCTATGACGCTTCGCGCAATCGAGTTACATTGAGCGCCGATCGCGCCGCGGCATTCGAGCAGCTTCGGGCTTACTATACCGATGTCTTTGCCACTGGCCGGTCCGAGTACGCGATCCCTAACGGTGCATTGACCAACGGTGCAAAGCAAAAGCAATTGGCCGCGTTCTTCTGGTGGACCGCTTGGGCTTGCGGCACGGATCGTCCAGGGTCTGACACGACTTACACAAACAACTGGCCCCACGAGTCCCTGATTGGAAATGTTCCGACCTCCGGAGCAGTCCTCTGGAGNNGAAAAGGATCCATTTCTTGCGTTGAAGCCGACTCCTTCGCAACGAGCAACGCTCAAGTATTTCTACGTCGTGGTAATTCTCTGGGGCGTCCAGATTCTCATGGGCATCTTAACCGCTCACTACGGTGTCGAGGGACAGTCCTTCTTTGGATTCCCGCTCGCCAAATATCTCCCTTACGCTGTCACGCGCACATGGCACCTGCAAATCGCAATCTTCTGGATCGCTACGTCGTGGTTGGCTACTGGCCTCTATGTTGGGCCAGCCGTCAGCGGGCATGAGCCGAAGTACCAGCGCCTGGGCGTGAATGTACTCTTCGGCGCACTGATTCTCGTGGTGGGCGGATCGCTTGCCGGCGAGTGGCTCGGAATCCAGCAGCGCCTTGGCAACATGTGGTTCTGGTTTGGCAGCCAGGGTTATGAATATGTCGATCTGGGAAGATTCTGGCAGATTCTGTTGTTCATCGGCCTCGTTCTATGGCTGGTTCTGATGGTTGCTGCGCTCAAACCGGCGCTGGTTCGCAAGAGCGAAGACCGGTCACTTCTCATCCTGTTCCTCATCTCCAGCATAGCCATTCCGCTGTTCTATTCGGCAGGCCTGATGTACGGTCAGCGGAGCCATCTGGTGACGGCCGAATACTGGCGTTGGTGGGTGGTTCACCTCTGGGTTGAAGGCTTCTTCGAAGTATTCGCGACGGTTGTGATCGGGTTCCTGTTCACCCGGCTCAGATTGATTGAGATCCGCACCGCAACCAAGGCGGCGCTCTTCTCGACAACCATCTTTCTGTCCGGCGGAATCATCGGCACCTTCCATCACCTTTACTTCGCGGGTGCAACTCCCGCGGTGATTGGCCTCGGTGCGATTTTCAGTGCTTTCGAAGTTGTGCCGCTGACTCTGATTGGCTATGAAGCATGGGAGAACATTCGTCTTGCGCAACCAACCAAGAAATCAGAGTGGATTGCGAACTACAAGTGGCCCATTTACTTCTTCGTTGCCGTTGCCTTCTGGAACCTTGTCGGGGCAGGCCTTTTCGGCTTCCTTATCAATCCACCAATCTCCCTCTACTACGTGCAGGGACTCAACCTCACTCCCGTCCATGGCCACACGGCTCTGTTCGGCGTATATGGAATGCTTGGTCTGGGTCTCACTCTGTTCTGCCTGCGCGCGCTCAAGCCAGGACGGAAATGGAAGCAGGGACCGCTCATGCTTTCGTTCTGGTCGCTCAACCTTGGGCTGATCTTCATGGTCATTCTGAGTATGCTGCCAGTGGGACTGCTTCAGGCCTGGGCCTCCATCGAGCGCGGCACCTGGTATGCGCGGTCTGCCGAGTTCATGCAGTCCGGCACCATGCAAACGCTGCGCTGGATGCGCGTTCCGGGAGATATCCTGTTCTCGATTGGAGCCGTTCTGTTCGCATGGTTCGTACTCGGACTCCTTACCGGACACTCGTACAGCGATCCCGCACCTCTCAATGAGACAGTCCTCAAAGAGGACGAGCGTGTAGCCGTACTCGCGGGCCGTTGATCGAATAGCAACGAGGCTTGCGGCGCTTTCGCCAGGTTCTCTTCCGCTTGCGCCGCCGGCTCTTCACCACAATCAGTTTGGACACAAAGGAGTGTTGCCATGGACTACATATTTCTCGCCAATCTTCAGCAGGAATTCGCGCTGCCGGAAAAGGGTATATTGAGCCGCGTGCTGCAAAAGGACGAATTCGTCAATGTCACGCTGTTTGGCTTTTCGGCTGGTGAGGAACTTGGCGGCCACTCAGCTCCAACGCCGGCGGTCCTCTATTTTCTCGAAGGCGAGGCCGAGGTCAAATTGGGAGAGGACACCGTCCAGGCACAGGCAGGGTCGTTTGTGTATATGCCTCCCATGTTGCACCACGGCATTTCCGCGAAATCTCCGCTCCGCATGCTACTCGTTCAAATGAAAACTCCGCCAGACAGAGCTTGACTCACATCGCCATTCAAATGCGGAGTGCAATGATGGAGCGAGGGGTCGTGAGACAAATCTCACCGCCCCACCTTCTAGCTGGGGTCGCAATCGATGAGGCGTTTGATCCGCCAGTAGTTCGCACAGCTATTTTCGCCTGAGCTCAACAGGAAAGGAACGGTTGCGTTCTGACTCCCGCTCGACTGCTCGCTTTCTCCCCATCAGGAGTTCCTGTGCGCCGATCGTTCCGCAGACTCTACCGGTCTCCCTATCAATAACCTGCATACTTGTGACCCCGGTGGTGGCCATCTCTTCCGCGACTGCCCGGCAGGTCTCATCGGAGTACGCCAGTACTTCGGGCAAGGCCTGGAGTCCGTCTTCCTCCTGCATTGCATTCACCGAATACTCCGTCATGACGTCCGCCACGCTGACCATTTCAAGCGGGTCGACGCCATACTCGCGCGACAGATGGTACCCGCGGCGGCTGAGCTTTTCCGTCAGAATCGATCTCGGCATCACCAACGAGGTCACAAGATACGATGCGATGCAGGCAAGGGCGAGCGGCAAGAGGGCCGGAAGGGCGTGCGTTAGTTCGAGCGAGAAGAGTATTGCGGTCAGCGGAACACCCAATGCTCCGGAGAGCATTGCGCCCATCCCCATCAAGGCCCACAGCGCTTGTGTCTCAATAGGCAGATGTGCCAGCCTGGCGACAGACTCGCCCACAGCCGCTCCGATCATCAACAGTGGGGCCAAGACGCCGCCGGAAGTTCCCGAGCTGAGCGAGAATGCCCACATCAGCGACTTTGCCAGCAATATGCCGACCAGTAATCCAATCGGAGCATTTCCGCGGAGAAGTTCCGCGATGTTGTCGTAACCGACGCCGAGGCCACGAGGGAAGAAGACCCCGCCCAGTCCGATGCCGATGCCGCCGATCGCGGGCCACCACATCCAGTGCACGTGTAAGCGACCGCAAATGTGCTCAAAGGCGTCTTCGAATCCATACATGAGCCGGCTTAGCCCAGCCGATGCAAAGCCAACCAGAATCCCCAGAGGGCCAGCCACCAAAAGTGTCTGTCCCATGGGGATGGCGGAGTGCAGCTCGACCGGGAAGATCGGTCCAGCCCCGAGCCAAACGATCCGTAGCGCTCCGGCAATCAAACTCGCCACAGCGACGGGAACGAGAGAGCGTGGCCGCCACTCGAAGAGAAGTAGCTCGACAGCCAACAGGATCGCCGCAATGGGTGCCGCGAAGGTTGCTGACATCCCGGCCGCCGCGCCCGCTACCAGGAGTGTTGTCCGCTCCGCATCCGTCAGATTGAGCCGCTGAGCCACGAGCGAACCGAAGGCTCCGCCCGTCATGATGATCGGTCCCTCGGCACCGAAAGGTCCACCGGAGCCAATCGCAATCGCCGCGGAGATGGGCTTGAGCAACGCCACTTTTGGGTCTACTCGTGCTCCCCGCAGCAGGATTGCCTCAATCGCTTCGGGGATTCCGTGTCCGCGAATCTTGTCCGAACCGTAGTGCGCCATGAGCCCAACCAGGAGTCCACCGACTACGGGAATCACCGGCATGACCCATGGCGAAAGGGGAGACCCTGCCGGCCCTACCATCGCAACGCTGAGCCGATGGTAGTAGAAGGCATTCGTTGCGAGCGCAATAGCGCGCAACAGAAGCACCGCCAAACCAGCAGCACCAGCGCCAATCGCCAGCGCCACCCCAGTCAACAGCCACACTCGCCGATCCACCGTAAAATCGCGTAAAGCCGAAGGCCGAGATTTCATCGAGCCTCCACGCTTGCGGCAATCCGCTCATGCATGCGGATTGCCTCCAGAGCCTGAAGCAGCAGTGGCGCCAGTTCATTCAGTTCCCGCGCATGATCCCCCGACAAACGGCCCAAAATCTGATTGCCCTTCTGCGTGACTTTCAGGATCGCGCGCCGCTTGTCATCTGGATCTGCCGCACGAGTCAGAAGGCCCTCCCGCTCCGACCGGTCGACGAGTTCAACCGTGCTATTGTGCTTCAACCCGAGTCGCTCGGCGGCATACGCGATGGTTACCGTCGTCGCCTCCGGCGCACCCGCCACCTGCAAGAGAAGTTGGTGTTGCTGCGGTTGCAATCCGGCTTCCAAGGCTGCAGACTCGCTGAAATGCAGAAACCGCCTCATTTCAAAGCGAAACTCAGCCAACGTTCGAATGAGCGAGTCAGGGCCGACGACAGGAGATTGATAGTTCATATATATATCGTGTCACGATATATATATCTGCGCAACCTCCACGGGATCTCAATCGAAAATCGGCCGGAACGGGTTAGTTCACAATCCCATTTGCTCGGACAGGGCAATAGACCTTGACATCATGATAATCACGAGTATCATGATAATCATGGAAGGTTCCGCCATGTCTGATTCCTTTACATCCTCTGCAGCCCTCCTTGAGCCGTCGGGCATCCACACCCTCGAGGTCCGTCACGCGATGGACAAGCTCATTGAAGCGGCCTCCCCGGAACGAAGCCATGCGAATGCAGCTTATGGTGTCCTCATCTACCATGCCGCAAAGAAAGGGCCGGTTCCCAACATCTTCAGCGCAACCGGAAGGTTCGTTCGAGCCTATCTCAAGGGATGGACTGCTCTCTCGAAGATGGAAGTCGATATCGTTGGAATCGGAGAGGGAAGGAAGGACCGCATCGATGTTTTCGAACAAAATAATGTTCGCTACTTCGTAAAGGTCTTCGCTGGCAAGGCCGCCGTGAACGCCCTCAAGAAGGAAGCGAAACCATCGCTTGGCGTCTATATCAATACAGCGCACCTCGACACCCTTTTGTTGGATGACCTCAGACTGCCTCACCTTCCAGAGCGCTTCCGAAATATGCCACTCGTGATGCAGGTAGAAGAGACAGAACAAAAGAACAGTGAAGTGCTGCTCGGCTGGGAAAACTTCGTCAAGGCCACCTCGGAAGAGATCGCCGCTCAAGAAACAGTCGATCGCGACACCGTGGAATGGCGAAGCCAGTTCATGAAGAATCATCTGAGTTGGACCGCTAAGGAAGTCGCGGATCAAAGCACCAGCACAGCCAAGAATCGTGGCGCACTTGCTTCCCGCTGGGCCCAAGAGAGAAAGATATTCGCCGTGAAATATGAGGGGCAGTTCTGGTATCCCCGATTCCAATTTCAGGACGGAGAACCGCTGCCCACGGTCGGCCAGGTGATTCAGGCATATCCCATCCACGCGAATGGATGGGACTTCGCGTACTTCTTCGCCACTCCCAACGCGAATATCGGAGGGCGGAAGCCTTTGGAACTGCTCAAAACCGATCCTGAGCGCGTTCTCTCGCTCGCTCGCGCCGCCGCCGATCCTGCCGATGCCTATTAAATGCCCGCCCGCTCCAGTTGCGGCCAATCCGGCACTCGTCGTCCAGACCTCGATCTTGAAGGCGGGCACCGCGCTGACACGGTTTCATAGCAACGCTCGCGCGGGGAATGTCTATAACCCGAACACGAGCAAACGAATCGATATCGAAGAAGATGGCGCCCGATTCAATCCGTTCCCCGGAGCCCCGGCGACCAATGTGCCGACGCTTTACGCTGCCGACAATCTTGGCGCTGCGGCGCTCGAAAGCATTTTTCACGGGGTAAAGCACATCCCGTCTCCGACCTTTCCCCGGATAGGGCTGAAAGAATCGTGCTACAGCGAGCTTGCGGTCAATGACGACTTGGTTGTCGTCGAACTGGTGAACCCCCACTCTCACTACTGGTATCGGGGGTAAACCTGAGGAGTCGGAACCGTCATAATGCCGCCATTTTCTTAAGTTTGCGCAAAATCGATCAAA
Source organism: Acidobacteriaceae bacterium (assembly GCA_003142935.1). Taxonomy (GTDB): domain Bacteria; phylum Acidobacteriota; class Terriglobia; order Terriglobales; family Acidobacteriaceae; genus Telmatobacter. Next base: position 4,456 of record PLOG01000099.1, on the reverse strand, counting down.
TGACCATCTGCACGCGCGAAGTGGGAGGGGAAGATGGATGCTTGATTGCGCGCGGCAAATTCAGCGGAAAAAAACCCGGCATTTGCGCGGCAAAACGCGTTGTAAGCCCCTGTAGCGTGCTTCACCCGCCAACGACACAGATCGTCGGCATGGGCAATTCGACCCGGATTCGTTGGAGGGCCTGCGTTCGTCTGGCAGGCAGAGCCCGGTTACTTTTGATCTATGTCTCGATCAAAGGGCCAAACCTGATGTAGGCCATAAGCAAGGCGTATCACCCAGGCGTTGCGCGCGGCCGGGTTCAACGGACTTTCGCCGGCGTCGACCCGCCAGCCGATCGTCCGCCAAGTCCTGCGCGGGATTCGCCGGACGAGGGGCGTCAAACCGGGCCCCAATCAGAAGCAGCCTTTGCTGACCAGCCAGATCCGGCAGCTTGTTGAAACCTGTGGCGATGACCTGCAGGGACTGAGGGACCGTTCCCTGATTCTTACTTCTTTTTCCGCGGGCGGATTGAGGCGCGTGAGCGCCGCGGCGGTGACGGTCGAGTCGTTGGAGTTTTGCGATGCCGGCATGATTCATCATCAGGGCCGCAGCAAGACTGACCAGGAGGGTATCGGCAGGATCATCGGAATTCCGTTCGGATCGAATCCCGCGACCTGCCCGGTCACAGCCATGCGTTGCTGGCTGGAGGCTTCTCAAATCACTTCGGGCCCGGTATTCCGGGCTGTGCGTCTGCGGAAACGTCGGCAGGTACCGATGACGCACTCAAAGACATATCGCGGTCACAACACCTGTCAGATCTTCGCCCAATAGGGCAGATTTCGCGCAACAGTCAGTCATACCGCCCAAACGGTTTCCATTCTCCGTTGGGCCTAAAGGGCGTCCCTTGGCGTCCGCCCACCTGCCACATCGTATCCACCAGGGGAAGAAGAGTCTTCCCGTAAGGTGATTCTTCGGGCTCATCAATGTCCACAAACACTTCAGGGGATGTGAAGATGTCCCGGTTGATACCGGCAGTCTGCGGAAATGCGCTCTGCATTGTCGTGACGAAAAACGCTCTTCCCGTAATTCCGATTAGCGAAAAACCAACGTACAATGGCTCTCTGCGCCCATCTATCCGAAATCGGTTGATTGCGTCTGTATAGCAGTTGACCATGTGTTTTTCAAGCTCCTGACCGAAGATCATCGGATGCCCACCAGTTGGTGGCGAGTTGCAGCAAAACCCGTCCGCATACTCCACAATGCCGGAACGAAAAAGTTGGGTGTAGCCGTAGGCTGTGAATTGAGCGCCGGTATCCGCCAGGCACAGAAAACCGTCCGCGTTGTACCGGCACGAGCGCAGCTCATGCGGAACATACACCTGACGCTTCTCCTGTTCTGCAACTGTCCAGCTTTCACGAAGTACGTCTCTGCTAAAGGCAGAAGCAGGGATGACGTGGAATAACCATTTGACATCGCCCGCAAGTCTGACTGGTCCTTTTCCTTTGCTTGCGAGTTCCGCCCGATGCTCCCGCCATTTTTCGATGGTTTCCCCAAGTTCGCTCTGCTCTGAAAACGCCCTCCTGATTTCGTTTACTCTCATCGGAAATTTCGTTGTTCCTCCGCGTAGATAGAACCTGTTTACTCCATCTATGGTGACCATGTGAGGCTTGTTCCAACTGCGAGGAATGCGGAGCACCAACACGTCTCCGTCCTCGCATTTGACCGAACGCATCGCAATCCCGGTCAGACGTGGATCGATGCCGTCTCTGATGAGGTTTAAAAGCCGGTCCTTCTCAACTTGCTCATTGAGCAGTTTGATTCCTGAAAGGCTGTCTGCTATCCCGGTGGATTGATTGTCAGCCCCTGGTCTATCCACAATGCCGAAAACAATATCTCCCCCTCCGGCATTTGCCATTGCCGCAACTTCATAGAGAAAATCCTTTTTCTTTTCACTTTGGTTGCTCGGCAATTCCTGCTTATATTCCAGCGTCAAGCCTTCAGCAACCTCCGAGTCTATGAGGTTCTGGATATGTGAAGGTGTCAAGTCGTTCAGGTTAACTGGAAGCATACCGCAATTTTCTCATCCCCAACCAACAGGGGAACATGCGCATTGGTTAACATCCGCTGCTACAGGAGAGGCCGTAGGTCCAGCAGGCGAGCCTGAATTTCTTCCCACGAGGGATACTGGCCGTAACAAAGCACCTTGCACTGCCCATCATATTCTGCGGCGATGGCTGCGACGAGTTCCGCCGGCGGGAAGAGCGCATCGCTCTTCGCAAAGCTCATGTCGTCGGGATGAAAATAGCTTCTCGAAAAATGGTTGCGGCTGATTTGATCGTAGTCCGCTTTGATTGCTGCGTATTCGGCCGACTTCAGCATGGCGACTACTTCTTCCTGTCCGGCCAGTTGAAACAGATCGTAATAGTGCCTGGCGTATGTTCCAATCGGCTGCCGGTCGCGCTTGAGCAATTCCACCTTGCCGTGGATGGCGAACATCTTCTCAACAAATGTCCGCCGGAAGTGCAACAGCCGCAATGAGAATCGACCCTCATCCTCTGCACCGAGCGAGGCGCCGGTTTCTTCCAGAAACTGGCCGATATATGAACGCAGCTCGACAACACTGGTGGGCTCGCGGCCACTTGCTGCGCCGGCTTCGAGGAAAACACGATTCGCAACTTCGCCTGGTCCGCCGAAACGCTGCGCATAAGAGAAGCGGTCGTTTCGCCCGAATCCGCCAATCGTTTGGCTCTCCTTCTCCACAAACGTGAGCGTCGGGTGCGCACCGACGGCATCTCGGAGTTTCTTGAGTTCGCGATCAATGCCGTTCTTTCCCAGCGCTGGTTTGAACGCGAGCGGATCAAGGAAGATGTGTGAAAGTAGGCGGCAAGCGCCGTATCGCTTCTCAGCGACAGGTTTCTCACCGCCTCTTCCCGAACCGGACTTGCGACTTTCGTTCCGCATCCGGCTCTCCAGAAGACATAGCAAAGTTAGGCTTTCCCATCCAGGCAAGGCGATACCGACAGACCGGAATCAGTGAGAGCAAAAACTGCTCTGTTGACCCGTCCTGCCAGACCGTGCGCGTACGCCGAATCTGACTGGGCCTACGAGAGGCCAGTAGATCGTGCGCTGACGCTTTCGGGCGTTTGTACCGCAACCAGTGCCATATTCGGTCTCCGATATACCAGTCGAGATTGGTAAACACATCACCGGCATAGGCGCAGTAGCGGTAATAATTCGCCCACCCGCGAACGATGGGATTGATCTCATTGAGCTTTTCGCCAAGGCTGACGAGGGTAGTGTTACGCCTTGTCAGTTGCTTGACCCGATGACGTAGGTCAGCGGCCTTTGCCTTTGGAACTTCAACGCGTGTGCCGAAGCCGTAGCATTTGTTCCAATACGCGCCGAAACGGAATCCGAGGAATTCGAATCCGTCCGTCAAGGCTGTAACCTTCGTCTTTTCCGGCGACAACTCCAGGCCTGTGGTCTCAAGCAGGTAGTTGGCCAGAGCGGATTTCTCCGCCAGGGCGTCCTCCTTTGTGCCTGACACGAGCAGGATGAAATCGTCAGCGTAGCGCACGGGCAAGAACACGCACCGACCAGCTTTCCGATCAGCGCCCCGCGTGCTTGCTGCTGCCGCAACCCCGTCTCTTTTACGATGAGGGTAGAGTTTCGTGCGGTGATACGCCCACCTCTCGTAGCGTTCCTCAATTGCGCTGAGCACAATGTTGGAAAGCAGAGGTGAGATGATACCGCCCTGGGGCGTTCCATTGTCTGTGCGGAGGAACTGATCCTCTGCCAGTACGCCGGCCTTCAAAAACAGCCCGACCAGCCGCGTCACCCGGTGATCGCCTACGCGTGCGCGTATACGCTTCATCAAGTGGTGGTGCGAAATATGGTCAAAACAGCCTTTGATGTCGCCCTCGATAACCCATGGGTACGGCAACCGGCTCCGCCGATTGTCCTGATCGCGTTTCTGCGGCAGGGCGGCTCGGCGGAGGTACTCCAAAGCGCCATGGCTGCTTCGTCCGGGCCGAAACCCGTAAGAGACGTGCCAAAACTGCGCTTCAAAGATAGGCTCCAACAAGAGTTTGACCGCGCCTTGAGCGACGCGATCCTTGATCGTGGGAATACCCAGGGGACGGAATTGTCCTGGTTTTCCGGCCTTGGGGATGAGAATGCGTCTGGATGGGCTGGGCCGATATGCGCCGGAGCGCAGTTCAGCTTGAAGCTTTTCCAGAAAACGTTGCTCACCCTTGTTGGCGCGAATGTGCCCCACGGTCATCCCGTCGACCCCGGCAGTGCGTGCGCCTCGATTCGAAGCTACGCGCAGCCAGGCGCAGCGAAGAGTGCGGATGTCGGTTAACCAACCCCACATATCTCGCCACTGGTCGTCAGGATTTGCCTGACTCCACTGATAGAGTTTGCTTTGAACGCTGAGTATCCAGGCCTCATCGGCCTGACGATCCATGTCCATGGA